>CAIQNV010000060.1 GCA_903873295.1 uncultured Elusimicrobia bacterium | reverse complement strand
TATCGTAGGATATCTGATATCCAAAAAGGCTTTGCGCTTAGAGCGCCACTAAGCCTCTCGGAAGGAAGCCACCCTTTTCATATTACCATCAGACGGCCAACGGTTCCTGCGCGGCGGAATGGGCAACCCCATGCCCGGCCTCGTTCCACGCTAAACCCGGAAGTCCCTAACTACATTTGCCGCGGAAAAAACGCCGCAGGAGGCGGCGTTATTTTGGTAAACTATCACTTCGTCCGAATGAGATATACCTTAATCACCGCGCTTTCTCTTGCTTTCACGCCGGCCCCGGCGCGGGCGCAGGGCCTTGGGCCCGTCGCGGTTGAATCAATAGAATTGAATTCCGCCAACCTGGTCGAGCAGCTGGCTTCTCTTCCCGACTACGCCGTGGCGGCGGATACGGCGCCGGTTACGGAAGAAGACGTCAGGGACCTGGAAGAAGGGGAGGACTCGGAGACTTACATTTTTATCAGTTCTTCCATGGCACAGGCGCCGGCGCCGGTAAATCTGGGCGGCAACGGCAGCCTCACTCTGACGCGCAACGACACAAGGGAAAAGCTCACCGCCCGCTACCGCCGCGCCGACGGCACTTACGACGAGGCGGCGCTGGAGAAAATAAACCATCTGATGCGCTGCAGCCTCACCGGGCGGGAGACGCGGATGTCGGTAAAGCTGATAGAGCTGCTCGACGCGGTAGAGGATAAACTGGGAAAAAAAGGCCTCACTCTCTTAAGCGGCTACCGCACTCCCAAACTTAACGGGAAAACCCCGGGCGCGGCAAAACGCAGCCTGCACATGCTGGGCTGGGCCGCCGATATAAAGATCCCCGGCTACAGCTCCACGAAGGTGAAAAAAACAGGCCAGAAACTGGGTGTCGGCGGGGTGGGCTATTATCCTTACAAAGGGTTTACCCACATGGATGTCGGCAAATGCAGGTATTGGGTGGTGCGCCGCCCGCCGCGCCGCCGCGTCCGCCGCAAGCCGCGCAATTCCTCCGTCCTTAAGACGCCGGCCCGTAAAACTTCGGTCGCCGCCCGTAAACCTGTTCCCAAACAAAAGAAGGCTAAGACCAAGTCTTAAGGTAACTGCTTCATATTCTCCTCACGCGCCGCTTCCGTCTGTCCCTGAGCAGTTGCGGCCGGACGCCGTGAAAACTACTTACCCGCCTTGAAAAAGCGTCCGCCGGCCGTCAATTCCTGCGGCCATGCTGAAATGATATAATTTACCCAACATGACAAAGCTTTTTGCAATCTCTCTTTTATCATTTTTCTCCGGGCTTCCGGCCTTTGCCGCTGACACTCTGCTGTCCTCCGCGGCGGTGGCGGCTCCTCCTGTCTCTTATACTCTAGGTATGGAGCAGCGTAAGCGGGGCGATTATGAAGCCGCCAGGGAGACCTTCCTGAAGCTGCTGGAGCAGTCCCCCGACAGCGGCGGCGCTCTCGAAGGGCTGTCGCTTACTTACCTGTCCCTTGGCCAGTACGGCGAGGCGCGGAAATATCTTGAGCGGTGGAACGCGCAGTCGCCGCATAACATCTATGTCCTGGGATTCCTCGCCCGGGCCCAGAACGGGCAAAGGGATGAAGAGGGAGCCTTGCAGACCTACAAAGAGATCGTAGATTGCGATTCCCTGGACTGTGACGCGAGGCGGAAGCTGGATTCTTCCATGGAGCGGCTCGCCGCCGGAGTTTTCCCTTTCGGGAAGTCCTATAAGTCTTATTCGATGGAGGGACTTGATACCCCGAACCCGCAGCGGATCATTTATGAAGGGAATTCGGCCGGCAGCCGGTTCCGGGTGCCTCTTAAGCCGGGCCTCGACTTAATAGGAGGCGCGGAGATCAGGAAGGAAGCCCAACGGAACGACGGCCGAAACTTTACCTATTACGACATTCTTGAACAGATCTATTCGGCCGGGCTTAGCGGGCGGCCCAGCCGCAACCTGAACTGGGAGGCCGAATACGGGCAGTCCGTGCTTTCAGACCTCGAGGTCCAGGGGGTGGATAATAAAGCTTTAAGCCGGGTGCGGCTGGCCGGCGGCTGGCACGCCTATGATTCTGATTTTAAACTTACCCTGACCCGCGCGCCGAAATTCGTCCGCGGTCCCGGCGGCACACTCCAGTATTTTAAGTTGTTCCGGGAGTATGCGGCGCGCGCCGAGGCGCAGTCCAGCCGGTTAGGCTGGGACTGGCTGGCACGGGGCGGGATCTATGATACTTCCGACGGGACTACCCTGGGAACTTATTCGCTCCGCGGGCTCCGGGAGTTCGGCAGCAATGTCTTCCAGTCCGGCTACTCCCACGGCCAGCAGGAATTCTACGGCGCTGCCGCCGACGGGCGTCTCGCCTACGTCAACACCGACAGGCTCAGCGCAGGCCTGCGGCGCACCGTCACGGAGAGCTACAGCCTCGGCGCTTCCTACGCCCATACCTTCTACTCGGATACCAACAGCCTCCACGATCTCAACGCGGACCTGACCGCCTGGCTCCCCGGAAACAAAGAGTTCTACGGGGCCTACCGGTTTTCGCTTCAGGATTTCAGGGCCCCGCACGGCGGCTATAACTCCATCGACACGCGCGCCCACTGGCTCGGCGCTTATTGGCGGCGCTGCCATGGCCGGAACTGGGCGGCGCTGGCCGGCTATGAGCGCGGATTCCTGAATGATGCCAGCCGGGGTTCCTATCAGGGAAATAACTATCTTGCGGAGGCAGAGTGGTATCGCGGGGCAAACGCTTCTATCCGCGCCCAGGGCAGGAGGAGCGACACCACCGTGCACGACCGCTCCTACTCGGTGGGCCTGCAGGCGCGCTACAGCTTCAGATGACCTTGCCTAAAACTCTTCGAGACCGTTTTTTCTCTGCGGCAGCCGCCCTACTGGAGGCGGCCGCTGGGTTCCTGGACCTCCTTCCGGCGCTGGCGCTGGCTATGTTGTTTCTGCGGGCCGCAGAATTAACCGCCGGCATTCAGACCGGCGCCATGTTTACGGAGATAGCGGGAACGGCGGCGGCCTCTCTTGCCCTGGATCTCCTCAGTCTGGTTCGGTATCTGCCCGTGCTTTTCCTGTGTTCTCTGTCCTTCCTGCCCGCATTGTCTCGCCGGCGAAGCTTCCGGGGCCTCGGCCTCGCCTGGTCGCTGCTGGTGCTTGCGCAGGCCGCGCTGGCGCAGTTTTTCCTCACGGCGCGCGATCCGCTCGGCGCGGATCTGTTCGCCTATTCCTGGGGCGACATCTGTGAGACGGTCGCCGGGGGCGCCGGTTTGAACGTGATTCTTCTCGCGGGCCTGGTGCTGGCCCTTATCTCTTTGTGGACAGCGCTTATCCTGTTGAACCGGCGTTCGCAGCCCGCATTCTCTCCCCGGGTCGCGGCTGTGGTGTTCGCGATAGCGCTGCTTGTTATGCTGGCGGCTCCTAAGCGGTTCGGCGGTACGGGTTCGGGCACCGAGGATACCTATAAACTGACACTTAACAAGGCCGCATTCTTTCTCGACAGCAACCTGGCCTATCTGAAGTCGTCGCGGATAAAAGAGGGGCCCGGCCTGCCTGCGCAGACCGACTCGGCAGCGCCCGGCGCGGTCCTTCACTATCTGGACCCGAAATATCCCTTTCTGCGCGACGAGCAGACCCCGGACGTACTGGGGCCGTATTTTCGGATACTTAAAGGGAGCCCGCCCAACCTTGTGTTCATAATTGTAGAAGGTCTGGGCCGGTCCTTTTCCGGACCGGGCGCGCATCTGGGGAGTTTCACTCCCCGGCTGGACGAGCTTGCCGGGAGCAGTCTGTATTGGGAGAATTTTCTGGCCGTACAGGGACGGACCTTCGCGGCCCTGCCCTCGATCTTCGCCTCCCTGCCTTTTGGCGCCAAAGGGCTGTCCGCCCTTGGAGAACGCATGCCCGCCCATGATTCGCTGTTGAGCGTGCTTAAAGGACAGGGCTACCGTCTGAAGTTTTACGGCGGCTTCCCGCTGGACTTTGATAACGAGCGTTTATTCTTCCGCCGGGAGGGAATGGACGTGATGGTGGACGAAAACGACTTCGGAACGGAGTATGCGCGGGGCAACTCCTGGGGCTACGCCGACAGCGAGGTCGTATCGCGGATGCTCGCGGGCGAAATACGTGACCCCAAACAGCCTTTCGTGTCGGTGCTCCAAACCATGACGACGCATACGCCTTATACGTTTCCGGGCCAGGCGCGCTACTACGCCCGCTTTGAGCGGCGCCTGGACGAGCTTGGCGTAGGGGAGGGACGCAAGGAGGTCTATCGCGCTTACCGCGATATTTATACTTCCATCCTCTATACCGACGAGGCGCTGGGCCGCTTCTTCGAGGAAACGAAGAAAAACCCCGCCTACCAGAACACGGTGTTCATCCTGACCGGAGACCACCGGCTGCCCGAGATCCCGATGGCAACCAAGATCGACAGATATTATGTGCCCCTGCTCGTCTTTTCGCCGCTGCTGAAAGCGCCGGCCCGCATAAAGGCGGTGTCCTCTCATTTCGACATCGCCCCGTCCCTGCTGGCTTTTCTTTCCCATAATTACGGCGTCCCGACGCCTCATGCCGTAACCTGGATCGGCACGGGCCTGGACATGGAGCCGTCTTTCCGCAGTACACATAATTTCCCGCTCAAGCAGACCAAGACGAACCTGGTGGATTTCGTTTCCGGTACCTGGTTCATTGATACATGCGTAAGGCAATAAGGATATACACTTGTGACCAAAAATAAAGAGTCCATAGACATCAAAAGGAGCGGGCGTGAGACTTTCGCCCGCGTGGACGCTTATATCCAGGAGAAAATACTGAAAAGCCGGGACGGCTTCAGCCTGCTGCTCAAGGCCGGGGCGGGGGGAGGCAGGGCGCTCCGGAAGCCGTTCAGCTACCTCGGGACCTTTATCGGCGACTCCGGCGTCGCCGCCATCCATCCCAGCTCAAAATACCTCGTCGCCCGCGTGGTGCGGGCGGTAGAGCAGGGCCGCCCGCGCGTGATAGTGGAGTTCGGCGCGGCCGAGGGCGTGATGACGAAGCGGATCTTAAAGGGCCTGCCCCAGGACGGGCTGCTGGCCGCCGTAGAGCGGAACGCGGGCTTCTACAAGGACCTCTCGGAGATAAAGGACGCGCGGCTGCGCACGGCCTGCGGCGACGTGCGGGACATAAGAAAGATCCTCGCCGCCATGGGGATAGGGAAGGCGGACTGCTTTGTTTCCGGCATCCCGTTCAGCTTCCTGTCGCCGGAAGAGCGCGCGGCGCTGCTCCATGAAGTCTACTGCCAGCTGCAGCACGGGGGCAGGTTCGTGGCGTATCAATGCACTACGCATTTGATCCCGCTGCTCCGCAAGCAGTTCCAGCAGGTGAAGATGGAGCTGGAGATCCGTAATATGCCTCCCCACTTCGTCTTCACCGCCATAAAAAAATAGCGGGCCGGGGCCACCCGCGTTGCGGTGGGTCGGTCATGGGGTTGCTCTGTAGCCGCTTTGCGGAGGGGGGCCCCGCTTCGGGGGGAACCACGCAAGGGTTCCTGCGCGGCGGAATGGGCAACCCCATGACCGGCCCCTCCCCATATTAAACTAGGAAGTCCCTTAAAGGTATACAACTATGCCTCAATCAGAAAGCGGCGGTATCTGCGATGTTGCGGAAGACCGGTCCCTGAAGCGGCAGCTTACCGCGCGCGCTATCGTCGCGGGTATGCTGCTGGGCGGCTTTATGAGCCTGTCCAACCTTTATGTGGCGCTGAAAACCGGGTGGAGCATCGGCGTCTCCATCACCGCCGGTATACTGGCCTACGCCATCTTTGCCGGACTTTTTAAAATGAAGCTCGTTCGCCGGCATTTCGGCATGCTCGAGAACAACGCGATGCAGTCCGTGGCCAGCGCCGCCGGCTATATGACGGGCGGAGGGACGGTGGCGGCCATCCCGGCGCTGATGATGATAACCGGCGAGGCTATGGGCGGCTGGCAGATGTTCTTCTGGATCTCCTCTATCGCCATGCTCGGCGTGGTGATGGCCATCCCGATGAAGCTCCAGATGATAAACGTAGAGCAGCTGCGCTTCCCCACCGGCGTAGCCGCGGCGGAAACTCTCAGGGCCCTGCACGGCGACGGGGCCGATGGCGCCGCAAAAGCCCGGCTGCTGGCTTGGGGCGGCGTTACGGGCGCGCTGCTGGCTTTCTTCCGCGACGCCAAAGCGGACTGGATGAAGTGGAATCTGCCCGAGAAATTCAATATACCTTTCCTAACCCTTAAGGGCAGGCCGCTGGCTGATTATACGCTGTCTTTCGAGGGGAGCCTGATCATGCTCGGAGCCGGGGCTATTATGGGTTTCCGCGCGGCCTGGAGCATGCTGCTGGGCGCCGTGATAAATTTCGGGGTGCTGGCCCCGCTGCTTTATGAGCGCGGAATAATAGACTCCAGGCTCGGCTATAAGCATATCGTAGCCTGGAGCGTCTGGTTCGGGTCCGCGACGATACTCACCAGCGGCCTGCTCGCTTTCGCCTTCCAGTGGCGGACCGTGGCGCGCGCCATTAAAAGCGTGGGCTCGGCTTTCGGCGGCGCCCCGCTCAGCGCCGAGGAGCGCTTAGAGGTGCCGATGCTGTGGTTCTTCATCGGCCTGGCCGTGCTGTCGCCGGCGGTGATCTTCCTGGAGTGGTTCCTGTTCGGGATCAAGATCTGGATGGGGGCTATCTCCGTCGGACTGGGTTTTTTTATAGCTATCGTGGCCTGCCGGGCCACCGGGGAGACCGATACCACTCCTACCGGGGCTTTGGGGAAGATCACTCAGATCACCTTCGGGGCGCTGGACCCCTCCAATATCACCACCAACCTGATGACGGCCAATGTCACCGGCGGGGTCGGGCTGCACGCCGCCGATCTGCTTACCGACCTCAAGAGCGGCTATCTGCTGAAGGCTGACCCCAGGCAGCAGTTCTGGGCGCAGTTCTTCGGGGTCATCGCGGGCTCGCTGTTCGTAGTTCCCGCGTACCGGCTGCTGATCCCGACAGCGGATATGCTCGGGACCGACAAATGGCCCGCGCCCGGCGCGCAGACCTGGAAGGGCGTCGCGGAACTGCTGGCTAAAGGGTTCCACACGCTGCATCCCACGGCGCAGGCCGCCCTCGCCGCGGGGGCGGCGCTGGGAATAGCGCTTGTGCTGCTTGAAAAGGCCTTTCCGAAATACAAGAAATATATCCCTTCTCCGACCGGCCTGGGGCTGGCCTTTACTACTCCGGCTTTTAACACCATCTCCATGTTCTGCGGCGCGTCCATCGCGCTGCTGCTGGAGAAAAAGAACGCCGCCGCCGCTGACCGCATCGTGGTCCCGGTGAGTTCCGGCTTTATCGCGGGCGAGAGCCTCGTAGGGGTTCTGATAGCCGCGCTGGTGGTGGCCGGGCTGCTTCGCTGAATCATTAATTTTAGCCGGTATTCATAACTGGAGACCGGTTTGCCGGCCGCGGGCCTCCTGTGCTACAATCTAAGGAAAGATGACACAGCCACGAAATAAACTCTCACGGTTCGGCGTCTCGCTGGAGGGGGAACTCCTCCGGAAGTTCGACGCCTTTATCGGAGCGGAGGGCTACTCCAACCGCTCTAAAGCCATAGCCGACCTGATCCGCAAGGAATTCGTGGCCGACGCGTTCGCCAAAGGCGGCGCGGTAGCCGGCGCCGTAACCGTCGTTTACGGCCGCCGCAAGCGCGAGGTCGTGACCAGGCTGCTGGCTATACGGCACGACTATGGCGCCATGATCATTTCGGCCCTGCATGTGCAGCTGGACCGTGACGACTGTATGGAAATAATAGCCGTGCGGGGTCCCGGCGCCAGGGTTAAGGCGCTCGCCGATCTGCTTAAATCCGTTAAAGGCGTAAAACACGCAACGCTCAGCGTAACCAGCGCGGGCGGATAACTTTTTAACCTGCGGGCGGCTCATATATTCCCGCCGAGAGCGCGCGGGACTTCGCGCTGTAAATATGGTTCAATTATAGCGGACGGGAGCGCCAGAATACGCGGCCCGCTGAATGGAATTTTATGGGCCAAAACAGATCCTCTCCCAAGGCCGTCTTTTCCTGGAGAAAATTAGACGCCTTTTTTGAAAACAGCCCGCGGCTGTCGTGGCTTTTTGTCTTTCTCTCCCTGGTCTGTATCGGGTATCTGGATTATGTGACCGGCGAGGAATACAGCTTCTCCGTCTTTTATCTGATCCCCATCGCTTTTGCCGCCTGGAGAATGGGCCGCGGCGCCGGGATCGCGGTCTCGCTCGCCAGCGCGGCCGTCTGGGTCGGAATAGACGCCCTTCTCGACCGGCAGGAACACGGGGCTTCGCAAATTTCCGACTGGAACTCGCTCGTGGGCTTCGCTTTCTTTTTGATAGTTTCCATTCTCGTTTCCAAACTGAGCCGCACCCTGGTAAAAGAGAAAGCCGGCTCGGAACTGAAGACCCGGATGATCTCTTTTGTAAGCCATGAAATAAATAACTCTCTCACGAGCATGAACATGGCGCTCGCGATCCTGCAGGAAGATAACCTGACCTCTTCTCCGGAGGGAAGAGAGAAAATGTACGGGATCCTTGCCAGCGTTTATTCGATCATCAGGCAGACGTCCGCGAATTTCCTGAACCAGGCCCGCATGCAGGAGGGGCGGTTCACGATGTCCATGAAAATGACCGATCCCCAGGAAGCGGTTTCCGTTACCGCCGGCCTGATCAGGCCGCTGATAGCGGACAAGGCGATGGAGTTTATCGTAAGCGGACCGTCCGTCCCCGTGCTCGTTCTGGCGGATCCCGACGCGCTGCTGCTGGTAATAACGAACCTGGCGGGGAACGCGGTAAAATACACGCCGAAGAACGGGAAAGTCCACATACGGCTGACTCTCCAGGGCGAAAAAGCTTTATTTGAAGTCGAAGATACCGGCATAGGGATGGACGAAGAGGAACTGAAGCAGGTTACTGCGCCCTACTATCGGACCGACGCGGGCAAAAAACACGCCAAAGGCTTCGGGATAGGGCTAAATTTGTGCAGAGAGATAGTACAGGCGCACGGCAGCACGCTTCACATCGAAAGCAAAAAAGGAAGAGGCACGAAGATCAGTTTCACTCTTCCGGCTTCTAAAGCGTGAGGGGAAAGCGGCCCCTGCGTTATTTTCCGGGCGCCTTCGTATTCCGCCCGGAGCCTTTCGCAGACAGCTTATTTTTACGGAGGTAAAATATGGGATTTAAAATACTTGTCGTTGACGATGAAGAGACCATAAGACTCGGCCTGAAGCAGATCTTCTCGGACCATACCGTGCTCCTCGCCGCCGGCGGAGAAGCGGCCGTGCGGCTGGTGATCGACGAGCGGCCCTCGGTGGTGCTCCTGGATATCGATATGCCCGGGATGAGCGGCCTGGACGTGCTGGCGGCCCTTAAAGACCTGGAGCATAAACCGGTGGTCCTGATGCTTACCGGGAATGAAACGCTCGAGACGGCCGTTAAGGCGCTCGAGCTGGGGGCAAAAAGCTATATTACCAAGCCTTTCGAGGTGGCCGGGATAAGGCGGTTCGTTCTGGCGGCTGTCGGGGAAAACGGCGGCGAGGGAAAATCCAGCGCCCGACCCTGGACGGTGAAAAAGCCCGGCTAGAACTTCAGCATGAAATTCCCTTTCATTAAACTGGTGCCGGCGCTGGTCAGGCAGGGGGTGAAATCCCAGGCGGCCGTGCTTTCGGCCAATGACCGCAGGCTGCTCGATCTCTGCTCGCTCCCTCCGGAAAGGTCCCTGGCCGAATTGGGCACTGCCAGGGACGGCCTGGGCGATCCTCAGGTAGAGGCGGCGCGGGAGCGCCACGGCTTTAACGCCCTCTCCCGCAAAGAAAAAAAATTCTTCGTGTTCGAGATCCTGGAGCGGTTCAGGAACCCGCTGGCGGTGCAGCTGCTTGTGATCTGCGGCATTTCGCTCTGGATGGGGGACGACCGTTCCGCCGTGGTGGTGGGCGCCATGGTTTTTCTCAGCGTCATACTTTCCTACGTGCAGGAGACCCGCTCCGGCAAGGCCGTGGAGCAGCTGCAGCGGATGGTGCAGGCCAATACCCTCGTCATCCGCGGCGGGAAAGAGACCGAGATCCCCACGGTGGAACTGGTCCCCGGAGATATCGTGGTGCTGTCCGCCGGGTCCATAATCCCCGCCGATCTCCGCCTGGTGGCGGCCAAGGATTTCTTCCTCAGCCAGTCGGCGCTCACCGGCGAGGCTATGCCCATAGAAAAGTCGGCCGAGCTTGCCGGCCCGGCGCCCCGTACCGTAATAGAACTGCCCAACGCCTGTTTTCAGGGCAGCCACGTGGTCAGCGGCTCCGCGCGCGGCGTGGCGGTCAACACCGGCGAAAACACCTATCTGGGCTCCATCTCGGCGAAGCTCGCCGGCGCCAAGGGCCAGACCAGCTTTGACAGGGGCATACAGGACTTCACCTGGCTGATGATCCGCTTTATGGTGGTGATGGTCAGCTGCGTGTTCTTTATCGTCGGGCTCAC
Organism: uncultured Elusimicrobia bacterium; assembly: GCA_903873295.1. GTDB lineage: Bacteria > Elusimicrobiota > Elusimicrobia > Elusimicrobiales > UBA9959 > UBA9959. Next base: position 16,675 of record CAIQNV010000060.1, on the reverse strand, counting down.
CAGGGGCAACTGGCTGGAGGCGCTGTTATTCGCCATGTCGGTGGCCGTGGGCCTTACCCCGGAGATGCTGCCGATGATCCTCACCGTGAACCTCTCCAAGGGCGCGCTGGTGATGGCGAAGAAGAAGGTGATAGTAAAGCGCCTGAACTCCATACAGAATTTCGGCGCGATAGACATTCTCTGCACCGACAAGACCGGCACCATAACGCAGGACCAGATCGTGCTGGAAAGATTCGTGGACGTGACGAACCGCCCCAGCGAGGACGTGCTGCGCTACGCCTACATGAACAGCTATTACCAGACGGGCCTGCGCAACCTCCTGGACCGCTCCATCCTTTCGCATACGGAGCTGGAGGTGGAGAAGACCTGCCGGAAGGTGGACGAGATCCCCTTCGATTTCCAGCGCAAGCGGATGTCGGTGATAATTGAGTACGAAGACTCGCACGTGCTGATCACGAAGGGCTCGGTGGAGGATGTGTACAGCGCCTGCGGCTCGTGCCAGCTCGACGACGAGGTGCTGCCGCTCATCGACGTGATGAAGCGCGACCTGATGGAAGAGTACGAGCGCCTCTCGAAGGAAGGCTACCGGGTGCTGGCGGTGGCTTATAAGGAATTTCCCAGGGACAAGACCGTTTTCGGAGTGCAGGACGAAGGGGGGCTGGTGCTGCTGGGCTACCTGGCCTTCTTCGACCCGCCCAAGGATTCCGCGGCCAAGGCGCTGGCGGGGCTTGAGCGGATGGGCGTCGCCATAAAGATCCTTACCGGCGACAATGAGCTGGTAACGCAGAAGATCTGCGGGGACGTGGGGCTGGACGCGGGCAGCGTTATAACCGGCGGCGCGCTCGCGGGCCTCGACGAGGCGGGCGTCGCGGCCGCGGCCGAGACGCATACGGTCTTCGCCAGGCTGTCCCCGTCCCAGAAAGAGCAGATCATCGCCGCGCTGCAGAAGGCCGGCCACGTAGTGGGCTATATGGGCGACGGGATAAACGACGCGCCGGCCCTGAACCTGGCGGATGTCGGGATCTCCGTGGACACGGCGGTGGACGTCGCCAAAGAATCCGCCGACATCATCCTGCTCGAAAAGAACCTGATGGTGCTGGAGGAAGGGATAATAGAGGGGCGCCGGGTTTTCGGCAATATCACCAAATACATAAAGATGGGTGCCAGCTCCAATTTCGGGAACATGTTCAGCGTGGTGGGCGGCAGCTACTTCCTGCCGTTCCTGCCTATGGCCCCCATCCAGATCCTGATGAATAACCTGCTCTACGATATTTCCCAGACCGGCATCCCCATGGACAACGTGGACGCCGAATACCTGCTCAAGCCCAAGAAATGGAATATCGGCAATATCAAGAAGTTCATGCTTTTCGTCGGGCCCATCAGCTCCGTCTTCGACTACGCCACTTATTTTCTGATGCTGTATTTCTTCGGCTGCGTGGCCTTTTCGGACCCGGCCACCCCGCTGGCGGCCAAGCTGCACATGGAGAAGCTGTTCCACACCGGCTGGTTCGTGGAATCGCTCCTGACGCAGACGTTCATCGTATATATAATCCGCACCAAGAAAATACCTTTCCTGGAGAGCGTCCCCAGCCTGCCGATGGTGTTCGCCACGGTGATGGTGATAACCGTGGGCGTGTTCCTGCCCTATTCACATTTCGCCGACAAGCTTGGCTTCGTGCCGCTGCCGGCCTCCTACTGGCTTTGGATAACCGGCTTCATGGTCCTTTACGCCGTGATGACGCATAAAGTAAAAACCTGGTTCTACCGCAAATTCGGAGATGACTGATGAAAAGTATTTTAACCGCGCTTCAGGACGGCAGGCTGATAGAGCTGCCCGAGACCGACAAGAACAAAGCCCTGGGCTATATGGCCAGCATCATGGAGGGCATCCCCGAGGTCAGCTCCAATATCGACGTGGCGGGGGGCGTGCTTGAACGTGAGAGCAAAGCTAATACCGGGATAGGCAGAGGCTGGGCCTGCCCGCACATCCGCGTGGACGGCGACGCGGAGCTTTTTTCGGTCATCGGCTGGAGCCCCGCCGGCATAGACTACGCCGCCCCCGACGGGGAGAATGTACACCTGCTGGTGATGTATTACATTCCCGAGAACCAGCGCATGGCTTACCTGAAGGAGCTTTCCGGCCTGGCGAAGGCCATACAGAAAGGACAGGGGATCGAGAATATTCAGAAGGCCGCGTCGCTCAACGACGTGCGCAACGAACTCCTCAACTGGGTCTCCGCTTCCATAGACAATACCCTGCCGCAGGCTAAGGCCCGCATGATCAAGCTGGAGGCCAAGCACGCCCAGGCCGCGGAGGCCGCGTATCTTGCCGCTCCGGGGCTGGAGCGGCTGCTGCCGTTTTATGTGATAACCGGCGGCGGCATGAAAAATTTCGCGCTTGCCCAGGACGCCGAACTGGTGCGCGCCGTGGAGGCCGCCGACCTGGGACAGCTGGGGGAAAAGCAGGATTTCGAGGCCGGGGGCTATAAGGTTTTCGTGCGGTCCCGCGCCCTCTACCGGCCGGACCGCGCCATGTACGACTGCATCGCGGTCAAGCGCTGAAAATTGACAGTGAAAAAAATATCCAGGTATCTCGTCCCGTTCTTCGGCGTGGCGCTGTTCGCGGCGGCCATGCTGGCGCTGCGCCATGAACTGCGGCTTTATTCCTACCATCAGATCGCGGCAGAATTCAGGTCGCTGCCGTCGTGGAGGGTGCTGCTGGCTTTATCGCTCACCATTTTAAACTACCTGGCCCTTACCTGCTACGACCTGCTGGCCTTCCGCTACATAGGCCGCGCCCGGCCCTACGCTGAAGTAGCCCCGGCTTCCTTCACCGCTTACGCCTTCAGCAACAATATCGGCATGGCCGCGCTGTCGGGCGGCTCCATACGCCTGCGGCTTTACTCGGCGCAGGGGCTGTCCTCTCTCGACATCGCCCGCATTATCGGCTTCGGCATAGGCACTTTCTGGCTGGGGATCCTGGCGCTGGGCGGTTCCATCTTCCTGGTCTGCCCGCCTGCCCTCCCGCCCGGTTTCTCGCTGCCTTTCTCTTCCGTGCGCGTCCTTGGCCTGGTCATGGCTTCGGGCGCGGCGCTCTATCTGGCGCTGTGCGCCCGGGCCAAGCCTTTTATGCTCCGCGGCTTAGAGCTTAACCTGCCGGGACCCCGCCTGGCGCTGCAGCAGCTGGCGGTCTCGGCCGTGGACTGGGCGCTGGCCGCCGGCGTGCTTTTCGCGCTGCTTCCCTCTTCCGGCAGCTTCGGCTATTTCGATCTGCTGGCCGTGTTCATGCTGGCGCAGGTGGCCGGTCTGCTTAGCCAGGTGCCCGGCGGGCTTGGCGTCTTTGAAACCGTGATCTTGATCTTCGCCGGGCGCCAGACGCACCCGGCGCAGGTTATGGGTGCTTTGCTCGCCTACCGCGCGGTCTACTACCTGCTGCCGCTGCTGGCAGCGTCGACCTACCTGGCCTACAACGAGGTCTCGCGCCGCGCCGGGGCGCTGCTGCGCCTGGCCCCCGGGCTGATCCCCCAGGCCATGTCCGTTGTCGTCTTCACCGGCGGAGCTGTGCTGCTTTTTTCCGGAGCGACGCCCGGCGTGCACGACCGCCTTTTGCTGCTCGGCGCTTTTTTGCCGCTGCCCGTGCTTGAGGCTTCTCATTTTCTGGCCAGCTTCGGCGGGGCCGCCCTGTTGATAATAGCCCGCGGTCTCCAGCGCCGGCTGGACGCGGCATATCACGCCGCCGCGGCGCTGCTGGGCGCCGGCATCGTGCTGTCTGTCCTTAAGGGCCTGGACATAGAAGAAGCCCTGCTGCTGTCGATAATGCTTACGGCGCTTTTTGTTTCCCGGCGGGAATTCTACCGCAAGGCCTCATTGTCAGCGGAGAGCTTCAGCCCGGGCTGGATAGCCGCCGTGGCACTGGGGGTGGGGGCGTCCGTCTGGCTGGGTCTTTTTTCCTTCAAGCACGTGGAATATTCCAGCTCTCTCTGGTGGCAGTTCGAACTGGCGCATAATGCCCCGCGCTTCCTGCGCGCCAGCGCGGGGGCTTCCATGGCTGTGCTGCTGTTCGCGCTCTCAAGGCTTTTCCGTACGGCCCGGCCGGAGCTTAACGCGCCCTCTGCCGCCGACCTTGAACTGGCCGCCAAAATAGCCGCGGCTTCCGGCGACACCGGGGCCTGGCTGGCCCAACTGGGCGACAAAGAACTGCTTTTCAGCGAAAAGGGCGGAGCTTTCCTTATGTACTCCGTGCGGGGGCGCAGCTGGGTCTGTTTGGGCGGGCCCGTAGGCCCCGAGGCGGAGCGCCGGGAGCTGCTGTGGCGCTTTGCCGAGCTTTGCGACAGCCACGGCGGCCGGCCTGTGTTTTACGAGGTGCCGGCGGCGGACCTGGCTTCCTTCGCCGACCTCGGCATGACTTTTCTTAACCTGGGCGAGGAGGGGAAAGTGCCGCTCAAGGAGTTCAACCTGGAGGGCGGCGCGCGCAAAGCTCTGCGCCAGACCGTGACCAAAGTGGAGAAGGACGGCTTTGTTTTTGAAGTCGTCCCGAGGGAGCAGGTGCCCGCCCTGCTGCCGGAGCTGGGGCGTATTTCGGACGTCTGGCTGGCGGAGAAAAAGACCCGCGAGAAAGGTTTCTCACTGGGCTTCTTCAGCGAAGATTATCTGAAACTTTTTCCCTGCGCCCTTATAAAAAAAGACGGGGCGGTGATAGCTTTCGCCAATATCTGGACGGGGGCCGGCGAGCTTTCGGTGGACCTGATACGCTACCTGCCCGGCTCGCCTAACGGCGTGATGGATTACCTTTTTACAAAATTGATGCTGTGGGGCAAAGAGAACGGCTATGCCGTTTTCGATCTGGGCATGGCGCCGCTTTCCGGCATACAGGTTCACGCGCTGGCCCCGCTGGGCAGCCGGCTGGGCAGTTTTCTGTACCGCCACGGCGAGAACTTCTACAACTTCCAGGGCCTCCGCTCCTATAAGGAAAAATTCAACCCGCTCTGGTCTCCCCGCTATCTGGCTTCTCAGGGCGGACTGGCGCTGCCCGGGATCATCATGGACGTTACCGCGCTGGTTTCCGGCGGGCTTAAGGGGGTCGTTTCAAGATGAGGATATTTTTGCTGGCCGCGCTGCTGTCTTTGCCCGCCGCCGGCGTACGGGCCGCCGAAAGCTCGCTTGAATTCGGCCGCTTCGGCAAAGTGGCGGTCTACCGGCCGGCCAAAATTGAAAGTGTGGTGATCTTTATTTCGGGCGACGGCGGCTGGAACCTGGGCGTGGTGGATATGGCCCGGATGCTTAGTAACCGGGGAGCGCTGGTGCTGGGCGTGGACATAACAAGATACTTCAAGGCCATGCGCGCCACCAAGGACGAGTGCTGGTATTCCGCGGCCGACTTCGAGGAACTCAGTCAGTTCGCGCAGAAAGACCTGGCGCTGCCGGAATACATACGGCCTGTTGTGTCCGGTTTCTCTTCGGGGGCCACGCTGGCCTACGCGCTGCTGGTCCAGGCCCCGCCCAACACTTTTAAAGCGGCTGTCAGCCTTGGCTTCTGCCCCGACCTGGATACGCCCAGGCCTCTGTGCAGGGGCTCCGGCCTTACGCACGGGCCGTTCATTCCGAAAACCGGCTATGTCTACGGCGCCGCGGCGCTCTCCGCGCCGTGGGTGGCTTTCCAGGGCCTGGCGGACAAAGTCTGCGACCCGGCGGCCACCGAGGCCTTTGTAAAGGACGTCCGCGGCGGAGATATAGTGCTGCTGCCCAAAGTGGGACACGGCTTCGGGGCGCAGAAGAATTGGGTGCCGCAGTTCGGGGAAGTATTCAGACGGCTGACCGCGGTGGAAAAGTCCACGGCCCCGCCCGCCGCCGTGGCCGATCTGCCGCTGATACAGCTGCCGGTCAAAACCGAACGTCCCTTCTTCGCCATTATCGTTTCCGGCGACGGCGGCTGGGCCGGCATAGACCGCGAAGTGGCCGGCGCCCTGGTCAAGGACGGCGTGCCGGTGGTGGGGCTGGATTCTCTTAAATATTTCTGGAAGCCCCGCAACCCCGCTACGGCGGCCGCCGACCTTGCGCGCGTCATCGACCATTTCTCTAAAGCCTGGGGCAAGGAAAAAGTTCTGCTGGTGGGCTATTCGCGCGGGGCGGAGATCCTGCCCTTTGCCGCCAACCGGCTTACGCCGGAAATTAAAGCCAAAGTGGGCCTGCTGGCCCTGCTGGGGCCCGGCCGCAAAGCTGAATTTGAATTCAAACTTGCCGACTGGCTGGGCGACGACGTCGGCGGCGCGCCGGTAAAGCCCGAAGTGGACGCCTGGGCGGGCTCTCCCGTGCTCTGTTTCTACGGTAAGGCCGACAAAGGCAATCTGTGCGAAATACTGGACCCCGCGCGCGTTGCCGTCGTTAAGCTGGGCGGTGGGCACCACTTCGGCGGGGCTTACGCCGAAATAGCCGCCCGCATCATAAAAGAGATCCGCTGACGGATTCGGAATAAATAACAATGCTGCACAAAGACGATTTCAAGAAAAGCGTGTGGGGGCATATTTTCCGGCTGATAGTCCCGCATAAAAAAAGATTCCTCGGCGTAGTGGTTATCGGCCTGCTCGGGACCGGCGCCAATCTTATCGAGCCGCTTATCTACCGCGAAGCGATCAACGATGTGGCGGGGTTATTTGTCGGGCAAGGCGCGGGTTCCGCTCTTACGCGGTTAGAGGCGGGGGAAGCCGCCCCGGTAACGTCCGCGGTCCGGAAAGAAGTTCTTCCGGCCAAAAAAATTAAAGAGCCGCACCGGAAAGGGCATGTGGCCGAGCGTTCGCCCGGGCAGGCGCTGACTACCCTTCTTTGGGCTGTAGGGCTTATTTTCCTGGTCAATCTGGCCGGCTACCTGCTCACCCTTGTCGGCGAGAGCATGAATGTCCGCCTTTCCTCCCTGATCGAGCAGCGCTTTATTCAGGGAACCTTCGCGCATGTCCTGAAGCTTCCGCTGGGCTTTTTTAGTAAACGCTCAAGCGCGGCTATCTCGAAACAGATAAACCAATCGGAAGAAGTCTCCGGCATCGTCAACGGGTTCTCCCAGCAGATCCTTCCCGAGACCATCAGTCTGGCGGGCATTCTGCTCATCATGTTCTGGCAGAACGTCACGCTTACCCTGATGGCCATCGCCGTAATTCCCGGCTATCTCTGGATCGCCTGGCGGTCGGCCAATAAACTCGAGACAAGTCTGTCGTCCTACTATGACCGCTGGGAGGAGGTCTCGTCCCGGATGCAGGACGCGATCAGCGGCATTAAAACAGTGAAGCTTTCGGGCGCGGAGCTCCGGGAGGCCGGGAATCTTCAAAAAGTTTCCGGGGCCGCCTACGAAGATTATATCGATCGCTCGAGGCTGAGCAATAAATATGCGTTCTGGCAGAACACTCTGACCCAGGTCTCCTCGGCGCTCGTCCTGGGTTACGGCGGCTATTTAACTTTAGAACATAAGCTGACGCCCGGCGACGTCGTGATGTTCGTCTCCTACCTCGACCGGCTTTATTCTCCCATCGATTCTCTCGCGAGTTTATGGGTGAGCCTTCAGCAAAATGCCGCCTCCGTGTCGCGGGCTTTTAAGCTGCTGGACGGAGGCATCGAGGAGAAAGAGGGTGCGGAGCTGGAAATTGAAAAGGGGGAGGTGGAGTTTGAAAATGTAAGCTTCGCCTACGTCCCCGGGCGGGAAGTGCTGAAAAATATTTCGTTCCGGGTAGAGCCGGGAAAAGTGACCGCCATTGTCGGGCCTTCCGGCGCGGGCAAGACCACGATAGTGGACCTGCTGCTGAGATTGTACGAGCCCGGCAGCGGTGAAATCTTCATAGACGGCCAGGCGCTGTCGGCGCTGGACGCGGCTTCGGTGCGCGGCCGGATCGGCATGGTCACCGCGGACGGGGCCGTGTTCCGCGGCACTCTTGCGGATAATATCCGCTACAAGCGCCCCGCCGCCACGGATGAGGAAGTCCTGAAAGCCGCGGCGGCCGCCGGAATGGAAAACACCCTGCGCCGCCTGCCCGACGGGCTGCGGACGGAGGTGGGGGAAGGCGGTATAGGGCTTTCAGTGGGCGAAAGGCAGCGCATCCAGATAGCCCGGATCCTGGTTTCCCGGCCCCGGATCCTGGTGCTGGACGAGGCGACGGCGAACCTGGATTACGCCACGGAAGCCGAGATCAAAAAAACCGTCGATGAGATCCGGAATAAAAACACCGTCATCATCATAGCCCACCGTTATTCCATGGTCCGCGACGCCGATCACGCGATCGTTATTTCCGCCGGGGAAGTGCTGGAGCAGGGCCCGCCCGGGGAATTGCTCTCCGCGGGCGGCTGGTTCTCCTCCTTCGCGGCCGCGGCGGATAAAGAGGGCAGCGCGGAATGCGGGAGAGCGGAGGAAAAGGCTGAGGACGAAGAGGAGGAGCCGGCCTGACGCGGATACGGTTCTCTTCGTTAACTTAAAACAGAGAAGGAGAAAAGCTATGAAAAAGAAAATAGGGGATAACGGTTTCACCTGCCCGATGCCCATGGTCCTGATAGGCGCCGAGGTGGACGGGAAGAGCAACTTCATGCCGACCGCGTGGATCTCGCGCGTGAACTTTAAGCCGCCGCTGCTGGCCGTGGCGCTAGGGCCGCACCACACGAACAAAGGGATAGAGGCCAACCGGGAGTTCAGCGTGAACATCCCGGGCGCGGACCTGCTGAAGGCGGTGGATTATTGCGGCCTCGTCTCGGGTAAAACCACCGATAAATCGGCGCTGTTCAAGGTTTTCAGCGGCGAGCTCGGGCACGCGCCTATGATAGAGGAGTGCCCGCTTACGATGGAATGCCGGCTGAAGCAGACGGTGGACCTGGGCTACGACATCCTCTACATCGCCGATATCGTCGGCGTCTACTGCGACGAGAAACATATGACGGGCGGGGCTCCCGACCCGGAGAAGATAAAGCCGTTCACTCTGACGATGCCGGACAACAGTTATTGGGCCCTCGGTAAAAAAATAGGCAAGGCCTGGTCGGACGGCAGGGACTTCAAGGCTAAATAGCCTTCAGGATACGCCCGGCGACCGCCGGGGGGGGCGGTGGTGAAGATCGGCGAGCCGCCGGAAGGTAATGTTTTATGATTGTCGGACTACTGAAAAGCTTTTTAGTCTGTGCAGGTTTCTTCCTGCTGTTCGCCTGCGGCCGTCCGGCCGGGGAAACAAGACCGGCGCGGCTCGGCGAAAGCGCGGCGCAGGAAAAAGGAGACACCGTGAAAAAACTCACCCGGCTGCAGTATGAGGTCACTCAAAAATGCGGCACCGAACCGGCTTTCAATAACGAGTACTGGAACAACAAAAAAGAGGGGATTTATATCGACGTGATCTCGGGCGAGCCGCTTTTTTTATCCGCGGATAAATTCGACTCCGGTACCGGCTGGCCCAGCTTTACAAAACCGATCAAAGCGGATGCCGTGGCTGAGAAGCCGGACACAAGCCTTTCTGCGGAGCGCGTTGAAGTGCGCGGCAAAAGATCGGATTCCCATCTCGGCCACGTCTTTGAAGACGGCCCCAAGCCGGGCGGGCTCCGTTATTGCATCAACTCGGCCGCGCTCAGATTCATCCCCAAAGAAGAGCTGCAAAAAGAAGGCTATGGCGAGTATCTTGCGCTTTTTAATAAATAACAGCGCTCCCCGGGCAGGAAGGGGGGGAGTTATGGGAGCTTTTTAATTCTCTCGGCGTTGGCCCGGGAATGATACCGGTTCACTACGATACCGTTCAACAGCTTTTTATCGGCTGCGGACAGGCCCGTCACTTTGAGTTTTGAGACGATCTCGGCTTTCTTGAACTGCGCTATCAGCTCCCCTATCGCTTCATTCAGGAACGTGACGGAAGGGGCAACGTTCGTAAAATCCACTTCAATGGTCTTCGAGAGTTCCCAGAGGCTCAGGATGAGTTTGTGGACCTTTATTCCGTTGGTGCCGGTGAGCGGGGCCGCCCCGCAAACCTCGTGAATGCTTATTTTCGCCGCAGACTCATTATTGTCGGTCATGTGCTGAAGCCTCGTCCCAGAATATTATCGCAAATTCCGGGCCAAAGGAATCCGAAATCCATACACCCCTTGCCAAATCAGGTTTTATGATGCATAATATGCTCAATGATTGAGTATATTATGTATGCCAAAAAATCGTGAGGCGGCCAATAAACTGTTTGAAATAGCCGAACGCCAACAGGGGTATTTTACCTATAAGCAGGCCCTGGCTGCGGGTTATTACCGCAGAGCTGCTCACTTCTATGCAAAAACTGGCGAGTGGCTGCGTGAAAAACGCGGAATCTACCGTCTTGCCAAATTCTCAATAGCGGACCGCCCGGACCTCGTTATCTGGTCGCTTTGGTCCGCCGACCGGAAAGGTAATATTCAATGCGTCTATTCTCATCAAACGGCCCTTTCACTTTACGATATTACCGATGTGAATCCTGCGAAGATCCATATGACCGTCCCACGGTTATTTAGAAAGGGTACTGGTCTGCCAAAAATACTTATTCTGCACCGGGCGGAGATTCCTCTATCTGATATCTCACTCTTTCAAGGCTACCGGGTAACCAGCCCGGCCCGGACCATAAGGGATATGCTGGAAGCCGGTACCATGCACCCGCAGGATATTAAAACGGGCCTGCGCCAAGCCGTGCAAAAAGGTCTCATAACCGGAGAGGAAGCCGGTAAGATAGCGTTTCCGAAGGACATGTAATGCCGTCGAAATCCTATAAATCCGCCACCGATTTCCGTAAAGCGTTGGAGCACAGGCTTCAGAACGAGGCTGAAAAGAGCGAGCAGAATCTTCAGCGCCTGCGGCGCAAAGTGGCGTTTAACCGGTTCCTTGCCCGGATATTCTCCGATTCCGGGTCGCCCTGGATCCTTAAAGGCGGCTACGCTATGGAATTACGGTTGGTTCATGCCCGGGCTACGCGGGATATTGACCTGGCATTGAGAGGCAAACCACAGGGCGCAGGTGTAAAGCAAACGGTATATATCCAGGATTTATTGTCAAATGCTTTAGCCAAAGACCTTGGGGATTTTTTCGCTTTCCGAGTGGGTAGCGTGCAAATGGAGTTGAACGGTCCGTTATATGGCGGCGCTAGGTATCCTGTTGAGTCTTTACTGGACAACCGCCTGTTTGTTTCTTTCCATGTGGATGTCGCCGTGGGCGATTATATCCCCACGGAACTTGAAACCGGCCAAGAACAAGATCTTGTGTCATTCGCGGGGATCAAGCCTGCCGTATTTACGATGATTCCGAGAGAAGTCCAATTTGCGGAGAAACTGCATGCCTATACCATGCCCCGCTCCGTACCTAATTCCCGCGTCAGGGATTTGGTGGATATGGTTCTGCTTATTCAGGAAGGGAAGCTGTCACCCGGCAAGTCGCGAGCCGCGCTGAAAGCTGTATTCGCCCGCAGAAAAAGCCACGATGTCCCGGCTGTCCTCGAGCCCGCGCCGGACAGGTGGAAAAAGAGCTTCGCGGAAATGGCCGGGGAATGCGGTTTGGAAATAGATCTTAACGAAGGATTCGAAATATTGAAACGGTTTTATTCAAAAATTATCTGACGGCAGCGCGATAGGAACTGCGTCCGCCTATGAGGGCTAAAATCTCAGTAATGCCGCTGTCAAAGAAGTGGAAATTATGACTGAAACATCGACGGAAAATAAACCAGGCCTCTTTCCTAATGTGACAAGCCGGATCAGCTTCAACCGCAATGAGCTGTCCGGCGCTTTCGGTGACATCGGTACCGATCTCCCGCTGATAATAGGCATGGTCGCCGCTTGCGGCCTGGACCCCGCCGGCAGCTTCCTGCTGTTCGGGCTGATGCAGATGATGACAGGCGTTCTCTATGGTATCCCGATGCCGGTGCAGCCGCTTAAAGCTATGGCCGTGCTGATGATCTCGCAGAAGCTTTCCGGCGGCCTGCTTTACGGGGCCGGGCTTTCTATCGGCATAACCATGGCCCTGCTGACGCTTACCGGTGCGCTGGACTTTGTCGTGCGAATTATCCCCAAAAGCGTCGTGCGCGGCATCCAGTTCGGGCTGGGCTTAAGCCTGGCTTCGCTGGCCGTCAAAACCTATGTCGTTGCCGGCGGCGTGCAAGGGTACATAATCGCGGGGATAAGTTTTCTCCTGACCGTGGTCTTTATCGGCAACAAGAAATATCCGCCCGCTATTTTCGTGGTGCTGCTGGGAATAATCTACGCCTGTTTCTTCACGGTGGACTTCGGCGTTCTCGCGGCCGGCACCGGGCTCGTCCTGCCTTCGTTCAATATCCCCAAAACGCCGGATATCGTAAACGGTTTCCTTGTTCTGGCCATCCCGCAGCTGGCGCTGTCCATCTCCAATTCCGTGATCGCCACAAAACGCACGGTGGACGACCTGTTCCCTGAGAAGGCGCTGACGGTAAGGAAAATAGGCTGGACCTACACCGCGATGAACCTGATCAATCCGTTCTTCAGCGGCATTCCCACCTGCCACGGCGCCGGGGGTATCGCCGGCCATTACAGTTTTGGAGGGCGGACGGGGGGCTCGGTCATTATCTACGGAGCGCTTTTCGCGGTGATCGGCCTTTTCTTCTCAAAGGGTTTCTCCGAGTTCGTCAAATTCTTCCCGATGCCGGTGCTGGGGATCATCCTGCTGTTCGAGTCGCTTTCCCTGATGTCTTTCCTCAGCGACGTGGCCCAGTCGAGGAAATGCCTGTTCGTCTCGCTGGTGGTCGGCATAATGGCTTTCGCCCTGCCCTATGGCTACGCCATCGGCCTCGTGTCGGGCCTGCTGCTGGACCACTTTGTGAACAAGGAAAAAGTGCTGGTTCATTATTAAATACCACGCGCTTGTGCCGGCTGCCACCCGGTAAGGCACATCGGGGACACTGCCTGGCGGAAGTCATATCCTTTGCGCTAAGGGAATACATCAAGAATGAAAAGGTTAATCGTTATAAAGGTCGTCGGCTTGGCCGTTATTATCGCCATAGTAATATATAGCCTCTACAAGTCGGTGGTCTCTCCGCAGGTAAGTGGTGACGCCTCCAATGTCGCTTCCGCGGTTTCCGGGCCGGATAACCAGCCGCACGCTGAAGCCGGAAAAGTATTAGTTGTCGGGATGCTGCCTGAATCGGAACGCCCGCCTTATCCCCAGGTCGAGGCAGAGATAACCGCACAAACAAATGGCGCCACCGAGGTGAAAGTCGGGACAAGCTCGTTCCTTGTTTACGGGACAGGCGTGTATGCCTATAGCGCAGGTGAGGGTAAGTGGAGCAATATCGCCGAGTTCCCCATTCCCGACGAAGCTCTCTTCAAAAAATACCGCCCGAAAGCGGAGATCTGGACTTACGGGACGGAGATCGGGCTGTCCACAGGCGCACCCGGGAAGGTGTGGGCCGGGTATAAATTTTATAACGGTGAAGGTTTTAACGGAATCGGCGGGGCTGTCTTTTATGACGTTGCCACCGGAGAGATAGGCGTTTTGAGGCACCCCGCGCTGCTCGATTGTTCTGCCGGCACCATAGCTGTAAGCGGGGAAAGCCTTGTCGTGCGCACCTCCAGGCAGGGAGAAGGTGGTTCCTCTGTCTGCAATGGCGTTGTCGCGATCGACTTTAAAACCCTGAAAGCAGTTTCCTATATGCCTGTGGAGAGCAAGGTTATAACCGATAATGATCCTGCACCGGGAGATAAATTGCTTGGAGATAAATACAATGTGCCTTTAGACAAGGTTCTCTCCGGAGAGGCGGGTTTTGAAAAGAAAGACGCTCCCAATTGGAGCGACGATGAGCGGGAGAAAATACTTTCAGAAGGGCTTGATAAGTATATGGTCCGCACAGCGCGCGAAGAAGCCGAGACCGGCGCTGCCGCGAAAGCCGCCAGGCCCAAGGATATCCACAGCGGCCATATGTGGATACCGAAGGGAAAAAATCCTTAGCGGAAAGACGCGAAAAACAGATTAAATGGACTTTAAAACAATATCTCAGACTATTCGCCTCGGATGGCCGCGTGCCGGGATACTCCTCTGCACGGTATTCTTGTCCTGCACGGCGGTGCGGTCCCAATCCGTAGAGATCACTACGACCAATGCCTATGGCATAACCTCATTCATTAAACAGGCCCATCCGGAGTTGAACTGGTTCTGGATGCGGGGGCTTCGCCCGCTCTCAGGTGAGTATTCCGTGGCGGATGTGATGGCTCAAAACAGCGAAGTCGGCTGGTCGAGCATGCTTTACGGCTTTTTCCTTGTCAATACTTCTTCTAACACTTTAGTGAAGCCCCTTATAGTTCTCCGCAGCGACGCGGAAACGGTAGAGCTTTCAGAAGCCGGGCGGGATTTTATTACGGTGCTGCAGGAGGATATGTACGGGAGGGACCTTGCCCGGGACACGTATTTTTTCGATATGTCCGCGGACTCTCCCGCAACAAAATACCCTGCAAAAACCATAAATATCGGCGTAATAGAACCTTCCGGGCCGGATATGTTCTTTGGCGGGGCCGTAGACAAGGACGGGATCATTATCAGGGTGCCGGTACAGGGCAACCGGATGTATGCGGATAAGGCCGAGATACTTACAGAGATAGGCGGAACTAAGATTTCCCCGGTGACCCTTGCTAAAGGCGAAGGGAGTCTCCTGAGGATGTATTCTCCCGAAGCAATATACGTCTTTAATGGGAAAAGCTGGGCCGCGATCAATAAAACGAGCGAAAAGTTTTTCCGTGCCGCCGATCCCTGCGCGGATATCCCGTTTGAAAAGCTTACAGCGATTTCCTCTACGGCGTATATGGCCGGCTACGATAAATGCGAGAGGCAGAGATATGTGAACGGCGATGCCTGGCTGGTGGGGTATACCGGAAAATGTGAGACTGACTCCCCAGGCAGGGACGCTGGGCTGCCTGACAGATACGACGGCATTTTCGAGCGGTGGGAGCTGCCTTCCCATATCGTGGAGCTGTCCAGCGCGCCGCTCCACAGGTTCCTGGTCTGGAACAGCCAAAGGAACGCGCACGGTATTTATGAGATCGAAGCCGATAAATGCCGCTTCTACCCCATGCCGTCCCCCGACAAAGCCACGCTGACCCATTTTCGTCCGGGGGACGGGGATTTCACGATGAATAATGGATTAGGTTCTTTCCAAGAACTGGATGGACGTATCTGGCTTTGCCCGGATTTTTATGACAGTGAAGGCTACACGGGCCTAGGCGGTATCGGCTACTTCGATATGAAAGAACGTAAATACGAAATCTTTTATTCCTCCAAGACCAGCGGATGGGGTTGCTCTACGCTCATGGCGGAGAAGGGAAAAGTGTGGGCGGGGTTGTCGGGACGCCCTGAAGGCGAGACGAGCCCGGGGGGGTTGGCGGCTTACGACCCATCCTCCGGAGAGATAAAAGTTTATGATGTCCCGGCGGTGATAAATGTCGTCCGACGGGTGGGTGATTCGCTTTTCATGGGGACGCAGAACGGGATCTATACATTGAGCGTGGATGGTAAGGTCTCCTTTTTGGGGCCACGGTTGAATAAAGAAGGGGAATACCAGCTGACCCGTATGGATTAAATAATGCCGGATATTACTTTTGAACAATGGGTTAAAGGCCGTTTTGATACGCCTGAAGGGCCGGAACCCTGGCATTCTGATTACCGGAACCATCCTCAAGAGCCTCCGTCTGCAGTATCATTGGAATACCTCCATAGATTGTTTGCTGAGTGCGGCGAGCTGCTAAAAAAGTATTCCGACCGACAGGTCAATGAAGGTTTTTGGTATTTATTCAGTCCCGGTACTTCCAATGAGACGTTCTCCCTGATTGATGTCGCATTGCCGTTGTCAGAAAGACTTAAAGCCGTAGAGTCCATCTATCAACTCTACAAGGATTGTTTTTTTGTGCGCTGTTCCAGGAAGCTATCGCATCTGGGAAAGGAACGGGATAGCTCAGTGAACAGCATCTGCTATATGCTTTGGGATGTTATCTCTATCCCTGCCGCTGGCGAGAAGACCGAGCATAAGGAAATAGACGCCGCTTGTCTGGCCGTAATGGAAAAGGCCTTAAAACTAGACCACGATGCCTGCAGGGAAAGCGCGTTGCATGGTCTTGGACATGCGAAGCTGTATTATCCCGCCGAAGTGGAGCGCATTATAGACGCTTTTCTGGAGGACGAGAAAGATATTCAGCCTGCACTCCGTAATTATGCAAAGGCTGCTCGTACGGGGATGGTTCAATAGGGAGAAGAGGTCAGAAAAAATCTGGAAGCCCTTTCTTGTAGACTTTTAGCCGTTGTTTTAATTCCACCACATCGATACGCCGCTCGCCGCGCTCTATTTTAGAGACGTAGGATTGCGGCTTTTCAGTTGGAGGGGTTATCGGTAATTTACAGGCAAATTGTCTGCAATTGCCGGGAAATAAGAAACCGCGACTCTGATGGCGCGGTTTTGCTCTGTATCCGAGAAGCCTTCTTCATCGGGCCCCTAATGAGCCGTCGGAAGAATTGCGGCAACTGCGGGCTCGGCCGGATTTTTTTAGGCCGGATTTTAACACTTCAGAAATTTGGCGCTGTTCCCAGGACATCGCACGAGACTACTTTGCGCAACATCCCGAGGTAACTTTATAAGTTCCGCTTTGATCTGCGGTACGGGGAAGCTTATCCGCGAGATGTCGTCGCAGGCGTGGCCACGAAGCGCGGCCCCGC
>CAIQNV010000059.1 GCA_903873295.1 uncultured Elusimicrobia bacterium | reverse complement strand
TGCTCGGGCTCGCGGATTGAGTGTTGGCATCTACGCAGCCAGCTGTCACATTATGGGTGCCAGTATCCGGAAAACTTTTAGTCCAACTCTTGGTAGCGCTGCCCCCGGTTACCGTATCAGTGCGTTCGAGGCTCGAATCGTAATACCATTTGATCGCAGCAAGGTTACCGCCGGCATCTGTACAGGTAACACTAAAATTTACGCTGCCGCCGACATATACCGATGTGCTTCCGCCACTAGGGCTATTCTTGGTCAGGACGGGGATCGGGTCAATGGCTAGTGTGAATTTGCAAAGACTAATATGTAGCCCTATTATAATTAAAAGCACCACCCATACCTTCTCTAATATAAATAAACCAGGAGCGAAGCTAATCGCCCTTGTAATATGAACCCGCTGCCCCATTTTAGCCATATTGGCTGCCTTGTTCCGTAATCCGCTTTGCCTTTATTTTACCGCCAAGATGTGGGACTTACTTTTGGGCATACGGGACGGTTCTTAATATCTTAATAACCCTTAAATACTGTTGCACTGCTTCTATGCAAATTTTATTTATAGGGCCGTAATATTCCTCGTAAAATCCGGTCTTTGAATATTAGACGCGATTCTTGTAAAAACAACTCAATCGCAGCGGATGGAATTCCGCTTTGCGTTACCGCATATCCGGCAACAGCACTGCAAGAACATCCGGAACTTTGTAGCCTTACTTTTGAAGTTTATCCCCTTGGTTACATGATATACAATAAAGCAAGTCTTGTCATCCAGATTAAATAATGGCTTCCCGACTACGTCTTCCCTGCCACTACTGCGGTGTCGGGCAGGCGGGAATGATATGTTTTTTCAATCCGGCACATAAGGGCTTGCGGGATATTTTTGTCTTAAAGCTTCTATATTTAGGATTCTGGATATGGGTTTCCCTTTTTCGTTATTTTTCTCAAAAACGCCGTCTTTAAAGTCGGCAGGAACCGTTAGGCCGAGTCCGGGCAGGCGACTGTCGCCGTTTTCAAGGGCTTTGGCGAAATCCTGGCCGAAGTAGTTTGTGTCCAGCAGGTGGTATCTTTCTCCGCCGGGGCCTCCAACCCGCCAGCCAACGAGGGCGTGTTTTTCTTTGAATAACAGAACGATAATCGGGTTCAGGCGCAGCTTTTCGAGTAGGCTGGCGAACAAGACAGCCAGTTCCACACAGTTGCCGCCTTTGCGGTCTCTAAGCGTTGCCACAGGGTAGTTTATACGCTGGGAGCCTAAAACCTCATCGCCGGTAGCGGAATCGAAATACTTAAGCTGGTAATCGGTTTTCAGCACGTCATAGACCAGTTTTATCTGGGCCAGGTAATCCGCGTCCCTGTCGGCCAGCGAGCGGTTGTCAGCAGAACCGGCAAAGGCATTTTTCGGCTGGGGGCCTATAAGCATTATTGGCGGACTCATGGTATTTCCGCGTTGGGCGGCGCTGGAATACATAAGCTCAATATTCCTGTCGCCGGGGGTTATCCAGGAGACAAGGGAATTCAGCAGGTTGAAATACTGGCCGCCGGCGTCCGTTATCTCCGGGAAGAAATGGTCATACGGATAAAGCGCCAACCCTTTGGAATAATCAACTATCTGCTCCCGGCTTCCTGTTTCAGGGTTAATCGTTGTTACCTCTACCGAAAGCCTCTGGTCTTTAGTGCCGCTCACTTTCTTAATGAGGGCCGCGGTAAGGGCAGGATTCAGGCAGATTTCCGCTGATTTTCCGGGAAGTACGGACACTTCGCGCCGCTCAGGGGACATTTCCTCAAAAGCGGCTGAAATTTTAAAGGCGGCCGTTTCTGCGCTGCGGTTCTCTATCTGAACATTCATTACGCAGCCGCCCAGGCCGCCGTCTTTCTTATCCTTGCTAAACAGGTTGTATATGGCGGCGGGAATTTCCGGCATCATTTTTATGACTACCGGGTAATTCGGGTCAGACGAGACCTGGCCTGGAATGGCGGCGGACTGTCTGCCGGCTACCCGCGCCTCACCTTCCCCGGCCTGCCGCATATCCGGCTCTACATCGTCGCCGTCTCCGTCGGTAAGCTGTTTTTGTTCCGAGCCGTCGGCGTTCATAAGCCGGATATGCTTTTTAGACTGAGTCCCCGAACAGAACACTATCTTTCCGCCGTCGGCTGACCAGCGCGGCGCGGCGGCGATATCGTCCGCCCTGGTGAGAATAGTGAAATCTTTATCGGCCCTGTTTATTATGAAGATATTTTTCGACGATGCTCTTTCGCCCGGTTGTTTTGCAACCGCTATCTTCGCCCCGTCCGGGGACAGGGCCGGCGCTCCGGAATGGGCGTATTTGCCCCATTCGTCGGTGACCCTGGTTAACTCGCCTGTCCCGGGGTTTATGGAGAAGACATCCTGGTAATAACCCCAGTCGGCTTGAGACGCGTTGAACAGGATGGAATCCCTGGCCCAGCGCCACGATACGCCGTGGTAAGCGCCATAGCCTTTGCCGAAGACCCCGGCTATCAGTGTCTTCAGACCCGTTCCGTCAGCCCCGATGAGGCGGATAGCGGTATTTTTTGCGTTAACGAAAACCAGCTTTGTCCCGTCCGGCGACCAATCCAGGGAAGCTCCGCTATTTACATCCCTGAAACCGGGATCGGTATTTTTAAGAGTTTTCCGGCCGGTCCCGTCCGCGTTCATGATGCAGACGCGCGGGGGGCCGCCAAGGTCCGAGATAAACGCTATCCTGCTGCCGTCGGGCGACCAGCGAGGGGACCTTTCGGTGGAATTGGTTCTGGTCAGGCGGTCGATAACCGAACCGTCCTGGTTCATGGTGTAGATCTGGTAGCTGCCGTCGCGGTCGGAAGAAAAGACTATGGTCTTCTCCTTTGAAACGACAGCCTCGGCCGGCGGAGCCTTTGCCAGGGGTAATTTGATCATGGCTACCCCCCCTTCTTCGCCGCCGTGTGATACAAGGAGTGATGCCCCGTTAGGCGCAAGCTCAAGGTCGCTCGCGTTACGCCGGAGCCCTTTCAGCTTATTTATTACCGCGCCGGTCTGCGTGTTAATAGCCCATAAAGTGCGGATAGCGGGGGCCAGGGCGTAGAGGATGTCCAGTTTGGGAGAGATAAGGAGCACTCCCGGGGCGCTGCCGCCAAGTGAGACCCCGCCCTGCACCTTAAAACCCTTCCTGTCAACGATCCAGACCTTCTTATTGTCGGCGTCGCTTACGAATACTTTATCATCGGTCGCTGCCACGCCCTGCAGTGCGCCGTCAGGGAACTCTAGCCAGCGCATAACGCGGAAAGGTTTTTCCAGGCTTATTTCATAAAGCCTGGGGGCCGGGGACTTGCGCGGAAAGGTAACCACATAGGCAAAGCGGGAATCCGGGCTGAAGCCTATCTTATGGCCGGTCAGTTCGTCGGGGAGTTTGACCTCGCCGACCAGTTTAAACGCATCGTCCTCTATATCAAATATTGATACCTGGTCGTTTTCAAGATCTTCCGTACGGCCATTGCGGCCATCCCTCCCTAGTGTGACGAGAAGCAGTTTCCTGTCCGGTGTCGCGTCCAGGTCCCCGGCCCACACAGACTCGCGCACGCCACCCGCTTCTCTGCCGATTTCACCGCCGCCGGGAGACAGGTCAATACGGGAGATATGGGTAAAGTAATAATTGGTAGTGTAAATGTAGCGGCCATTCTTTGAGATCACCACATCGCTATGCCCGGCTTTTTCTTCAAAATGAAAGGTGCGAATAGGTTTACGGGTCGTTAAAGAGTATTCCTCGATAGGCGCCCCGTCTTTATTGCCGCCATAGGCGATATAAAGCCTGCCGCCATCGGGAGAGACGGTTATGCCGCCGATACCACTGAGCGTATTGAGCCAGGTGATTTTTTTCTGCGGTGAGGCAGGGGCCTGAGCCGGCTGAACGGAACCTCCGGGCACAGGCAGGAAGCAGAGCGCTGCGCAGAAGAGCGCAGGTCTGCCGGCAGTATATTTCCTGAAAAGTTTCATGGCCTTGCTCTGACCGCCGCGAACTGCCGCTCCAGTTCCGGAGTGATTATGTCTTCGGCTTTGCCTAGTTTTCCGCTTAATTGCCTGGCGCACAAGCGCAGGAGGTTTTTTCGGTCGTTATTCTCTTCCTGGACAAGTTTCTTTTCGTCGGAAGATACAGAGGCGCCGGGAACAGGGAACAAAAGCCCGTCGGGGCCTTCGGCGATCTTGCCGGCTGTCTTTAATGCTTCCAGGTTCGGCGATCTGTTATGCCTGTCATTTAAAATTTCTTTAAGCTCTGCCGTCGGTTCCAGTTTTGAGAGCGCCGCGCTCTTCAAGGCTTTGTCCAGGTTTGAATCTTTATCCGACCCGGCGCCGCGGAATGAGTTCCCGGACCTGATCAGGTCCAGCGGGACAGTGAGCAGCAGTTTTTCTATCGCCCGGATGTCGTTGATTGACGCTTCGGGCAGTTTATAAGAAATACTGCTTCTGAAAGAAAGAGCCGGGGAGGGTTCAGGGCTGGCGATCGGCATTGAAGGAAGCCCTTGCGGCATTCTCTTATAGACGACAAGGTACCCGCCGATAACGACGCAGATTACGGACGCAAAGGCTAAAACCGGGATACCCCAGTGCCAGCGGGATGGGACCGACTGGGGCGTTACCGCGATTTTCTCCGCCACCCTGGCAAGTAGGCCGGATGGCACAGGAGGCGCGCCCGGCAGCTCCCACAGCGCATTAACGGACTGCTGGAACTTTTTACAAAATACCCTGCAGTCGTCACAGCCGGCAAGATGGTCTTTCAGCTGCTCCTGCAGTTGCGGCTCCAATGTGCCGCCCAGGCTTCGGGAATAAGCCTCCCGCGCTTCTTCATGATTCATACTTTATCTCCGGTGGCCTTAAAATACGCTTCCCGGAAAGCGACCCGGGCCCTGAAGAGCCAGGCTGCTACGGTCCCCTGCGGGATGGTAAGCAATGTCCCGATTTCCTCGTAGCTGAAGCCTTCAAGTTCGCGAAGGACGAGGATTTGTTTATAAACGGGGTCGAGGGCCTCCAAGACCCTCTGTATAGTGCAAATTTTCTCCGCGGCCTCCAGCTGCGCCGGCGCGCCCGGTTTAGGGTCGGCAATTTGCATAAGCGGCTTACTGTCATCCCCGGAGTCGCCGTCCAGGGAAACCTCCCGGCGTTTGCTTTCTTCCCTTATCCGGTCCATATCGCAGTTAAACTCAATACGGTAAAGCCAGGAGGCAAAGCCGGCCTGGCCGCGGAATTTCGGGATGGCGATCCAGGCCTTGATATAGGTTTCCTGGACCAGATCCTCCGCCTTGGTCTGGTTCCCTGTAAGCCGCCAGGCTATAGCCCATGTTTTTGCGAGCGTCGTTTCCATAAGCGCCTCGAACGCCTCCCTGTCGCCGTTTTGCGACTTCAGGACCAGTTCTTCTTCCGTGAATCCGGCTTCTGTCATAGTTAGACGCGCTTTTTCTGAAAAAAATTCAATAGCTGCGCAAGATACGCCGCTATTTTACAGTTTTTGACTATTTACCTGAATATTTTGCCCCCGATATACTGCAAATTGGCGGGATCAGCAGCCGGCTTTTCTGTAGAGCGCCGCGGCGGCTTTGTTAGCTCTTTCCGTCAGTTTGGCTTCGTCTACGTTGACCAGGCGGCCGTTTTTGACCACCACCTTGCCGTTGACTATGGTGTATTTTGCGCGATGCGAGGCGCCGCAGAAAAGCAGCGAAGCGAGCGGGTCGGACTTGGAGCCCGCGTAATCCAGGCCGCTCACGTCGAAAATGGCGATATCGGCGGCCTTGCCCGGCTCTATGGAACCGATATCAGTACGGCCTAACACGGAAGCGCCGCCCTGGGTGGCCAGCTTAAACGCGTCGCGGGCGGGCATGGCTTCAACTCCGGCCTTTACGCGCTGCACCAGCATGGCCTGGCGTATCTCGCCCAGCATGTCGGAAGCGTCGTTAGAAGCGGAGCCGTCCACCGCAAGTCCCACCGGGACCTTGTGGTTAAGGAACATGCGTATCGGAGCTATGCCCGAGCCCAGGCGCAGGTTGGAACAGGGGCAATGCGCGACGCCGGTCTTCGTCCTGCCCATTTTTTTAGCCTCGGCTTCGTTAATAAAAACGCAGTGGGCGAACCAGGCATTGCCTTCAGACACCCAGCCGACAGATTCCATGTATTCCAGCGGGCGCATCTTGAAAAGCTTTTTACAGAAGGCTTCCTCGTCGATAGTCTCCGCCAGGTGGGTATGCATGCGCACGCCCCATTTCTTAGCCATCACGGCGGTAAGCTTGAGAAGCTCCGTGGTAACGGAGAAAGGCGAGCAGGGAGCGAGCGCCACGCGGGTCATGGCGAATTTTTGCGCGTCGTGGTATTTATGCACCAGCCGCTCGCAGTCCTTCATTATATAATCTTCGGTCTGCACCACGCTGTCCGGCGGCAGCCCGCCTTTCGAGCGGCCTCGGGACATGGAGCCGCGCGTGGGATGGAAGCGCATGCCGAGCTCCCGCGCCGCCTCTATCTGCGTGTCGATGAACAGGCCGCTGTTCTTCTGCGGAAACAGATAAAGGTGGTCGGTGCTGGTGGTGCAGCCGGTGAGCAGCAGCTCGCCCAGACCCACCTGCGTGCTGGCGTAAACAGCCTCGGGGTTAATATGCTTCCAGATGTCGTAGAGGTAAATGAGCCAGTCGAAAAGTTTGGCGTCCTGCACTTTCGGCAGATTGCGGGTGAGCGTCTGGTACAGGTGGTGGTGAGTGTTGACGAAGCCGGGCAGCACAACGCAGCCTTTGGCGTCTATTACGAGGTCGGCTTTAACTTTGAGGTTCCTGCCCACTTTCTTTATTTCCGGGCCCTCGATATAAACCTCGCCGCCTTTGATCTCGCGGCACTGTCCGTCCATGGCGGCCAGCACCAGGGCGTTCTTTATTAAAAGGGTTCTCTGTTTCATAATAGTCTCCTGAATTATATTATAGTAAAATCAAATTACAGGTTTAGCCAACCATAACAGCAATGATCAAAAACGGCGAAATAATAAGCGGGCATACTATCACCGGGGAACTCGGCCGCGGCGGCATGGGCGTGGTTTATAAAGCCTATGACAAGACCCTGAAGCGGGACGCGGCCATAAAGATGCTGCTCCCGGAGCAGGCCACCGAAACCAACAAGAAAAGGTTCCTCCGCGAGGCGGCCGCCATAGCCAGGTGCGGCCATCCCGGCATAATAAAGATCTATTCCTACGGCGAGCACGGGGGCCTGCCTTATTTCGCCATGGAATTCGTAGACGGCAAACCCCTGGCCTCTTTCCTGGAGCTGGCCCGCGCGATAAAAAATTTGGCCGATATCGAAGTGCTGAAGGAATACGGCTACATACAGCCCCCCTCTCCGGGCGACGAAGATCTGCCTTATTTCCTGCGGCCGCTGGCGGCCTCCCCGCTGGCCGACGGGGATTACGAGAACCACGCCGCCGCGCTTATCGCCGGCGTGGCCGATTCGCTTTATGAGGCGCATTCCCTGGGAATCCTGCACCGGGACATAAAGCCCTCCAACATCCTGCTCTCCAGGATAGGGCCGCCCAAACTGGCGGACTTCGGCCTGGCCAAGATGGAAGATTCGGGCGACATAACCACCGGCCAGCCGAGGCTCGGCACCCTCAAATACATGGCGCCGGAAATGTTTTTCAACTCCGGGGGCGGCCCCGCCGCCGATATCTACGCACTCGGCACGGTCTTCTACGAGTTACTGACCCTGACCCACCCGTTCGAAACGGACAATACCGCCGCTTTCATAAGAGCGGTGACACAGGAAAAATGCTCCCCGCCGTCGAAATACAATAAGGAGATCTCCCCCGCATTAAGCCTCGTCGTAATGAAATGCCTTGAGAAGGACCCCGCCCGCCGCTACGGCGACGCGCGCGAGCTGGCCGACGCGATACGTCTGGCCGCCCGGCCCAAAGGGCTGAAGACGCAGATCTTCGCCGGGATACGCGGACTGCTGCGCCCGGCGGAGAAGTCGCCGCAGCCAAAGGAGGACCCAGGGACGCCTCAGAACGTCACGATGGAGGCTCGAAAGGAGGCCTCCCGGCTGGCCGGCGAGGCCGCGCTCGCTTACTTTACCGACTTTTCCGTCGACCAGGCGCATGAGCTCGTTTTTAACGCGCTGAAGCTGGACAGCTTCTCCGTGGACGCCTGCGCCATGCTGATAGTCCTGGCCCCGCACATGGGGGAGACCTCGGCGCAGCGCAAAGCCGGGGCAAGGATGCGGCAGGTGGCGAAGGCCGGCCCCGACGCCTCCAGCCTTTACGCCGGCCTGCTGGCCGAGTACCTGGGAGGCGCCAAGGACTGGCTGAAGAAAATGGAATATTATCTGGGCGGGGACACCGAAGATCCCGCCCTGCTGGCCATCTGCGCCAGGGCGCGGCTGGGCGCCGGCGACTACGGCAAGGCCAGAGAATACGCCGCCCGCATCGACCGGGCTATCCCCGGCGGGTCGCTCTTCCCTTGGTTCGTGGACGCCTACCATAACGCCTTGTTGGGGCGGCGCGCGCAATGGAAGGAGATCACCGCCGAAGCGATAAAGCACCATCCCGGCAACGTCATGCTCAGGTTCGCCCTGATAGAAGGCCTTATTGAAACCGGGGAACTCGGAGAGGCGGAAACGGCGCTTTACGAAGCCGCCGGCCTTGCGAAGAACCATGAGTTCCTCCTCGTCCTCCGGGCCGAGCTTGCGATAATGCGCAAGGAATACAGAACCGCCTGCGTTGAGCTCCGGAAAGCCATAGGCGGAGGCCAGGACGACATAATCGCGCGCGACTATTACCGGCTCAATAAGATCTATGCGCTGCGCGGCGACAGGAAAGAAGCGCTGCGGCACCTGGTCATTGCCAGGAACCTGGCCCCTGAGATGAATTTTAAGACCAACGAGGAACTGGCCGCGCTGGTGGAAGGGTCGGTGGATTATCGCCCCGCTTTCGAGAACCTGCCGCCCGAATGCCTGGAGCTCAATTTCCGTATGGGCAGAAAGGCCCTGCTCGACAACCTTTTCTCGGCGTGCAAGAACCATGGAACTTCCTTCTCCACCATCTATATCTTCAACAAGGACGCCGAGCCCAGGGCCGTCCGTGCGTGGCTGTTCTTTAACGAAATACGACAGAACGCGCCGAAGGAGAAAATGGTCTTTTTGCCGGCCCTGCCGCTCTCGTCCTTTATAGATGCGCACGGCACTGTCCTGAAGACCGAATTCACCCGGACGCAGGCGGAGTACGGCAGATACCAGGCGGCGATCACTTTTGCAGCGCCGCTGAAGCCCCTCTCGCCGGGGTCGGCGGAAGCGCAGTTGAACATAGAAGGGCTGTGGAAAGAGCGGCAGGGCGGCGTGCTGGACCTGCGTCTCGACGAGACCTGCCACATGCCGGGCTACCGCTGCCAGATCCTGGCCCTCCCGGAAGACTCCGGGATGATAGAGCTTTCAGTCAGGGCCGACGAGGAGCTGAAACGCGGCGGCTGGCGCTTTCTGGTCTATTCGCGCTTCTTCACTGACGGCGAGCATTTCCGCCTTACGGCGAAGTTCCGGCATAAACAGCTGTAACCGGGAAAACATATTCAATGATAGAAAACGGTACTGAAATAAACGGACATACGATAACCGGGGAACTCGGCCGCGGCGGCATGGGCGTGGTTTATAAAGCCTACGATAAAACCCTGGAAAGGGCCTCCGCCATAAAAATGATGCTGCCCGAGCAGGCCACTGAAACCAATAAAAAGCGCTTTATCCGCGAAGCAGCCTCCATAGCGAAATGCGATCACCCGGGCATAATAAACGTTTACAGCTACGGGGAGCACGGCGGACTGCCCTACTTTATCATGGAGTTCGTGGACGGCAAAACGCTTTTCTCTTTTCTTGAACTCGCCAGGACTTTAAAAAAAGCGGGCGACCTTGAAGAATTAAAAAAATACGGCTATATCCGGCAGCCTTCCCCGGAAGACGAGGACCTGCCCTATTTTCTGCGGCCTCTCGCGGCCCCGCCGCTGACCGACGGGGATTACGAGGGGCATGCCGCGGCGCTGGTGGCCGGCATAGCCGACGCCCTCTACGAGGCTCATTCGCTGGGGATACTCCACAGGGATATAAAGCCGTCCAACATCCTTCTCGCAAAGAGAGGCCTGCCGAAGCTCGCCGACTTCGGCCTGGCCAAGATGAAAGACTCGGGGGATATTACCACGGGGCTGTCCATGTTGGGCACGCTCAAATATATGGCCCCGGAGATCTTCGCGAACGCCGAGGCGACGCCGGCCTCCGACATCTACAGCCTGGGCACGGTTTTCTACGAGCTGCTTACCCTTGAGCATCCATTTGAAACGGAGAACACCGCAGCTTTCATAAAAGCCGTTACGCAGGACCCCTGCCGGGAGCCGGCGAAGCTCAACCCTGAAGTTTCCCCCGCCCTGAACCTGGTCATAATGAAATGTCTGGCAAAGGATCCGGCCGCGCGCTTCCTGAACGCGCGCGATCTTGCCGACGCTATACGCCTCGGCGTGCGGCCGAGAGGCCTGAAGACGCAGCTCTTCGAGGGGATAAAGACCATGCTGCGCCCGTCGGAGCGGACCCCGGCGCCCGTTGCGCCCGAGGAAGCGCCCCTGCCGCAGGTGGAGGAGGACGACCGGCAGGAGGCAGCCAGGCTGATGGAGGAAGCTAAAAAAGCCTATTTCCTAAGCTTAGCCTTTACCAAAACTCTCAATCTCACGACTGAAGCGCTGAAGCTGGACCCCGGCTCTCTCGACGTCAACTTCATGCTGATAGTGATCTCCAACCACATGGGCATGCATTCAGCCCTGCGCAAGGCGCTTCCCCGGCTGAAACGCCTCGGGACGACCGCTCCGGACGGGAACACTCGCGCCCGCGCGGCCCTGATGGCCTCCTATCTGGAAAGGGATAAAGACTGGAGAAAAAAAGCGGATAAATACCTGCGCGGCGCGCCCGACGACATCTACGCCCTGGCCGTCGCTGCGAGAACGCAGGTATTAACGGATTACAAGAAAACCGGGGAATATTTAGAAAAGCTCATAAAACTTATCCCCGGCTCGGAGATCTACGCCTGGCTCATGGAGCAGTACCGTACCGAATGGCTCGGCCGGACCGGGAAGTATATAGAATCGAACAGGGAATTTATTAAAAAATTCCCCGGCAATATCACGCTCCGCCTTTTCCTCATTGAGATGCTGATAGATTCCGGCAGGCTGAAGGAAGCCGGAGAGGCCATGGATGAAGCGCTTAAGCTGGCCCCCGCCGAAGACGCTCTTATCTACCTGCACGGTGAACTGCTGCTCTACCAAAAAGATTACCAGGCCGCCTGCGCCGAGTTCAGGAAGTTCATCGGCATCGGTCCGGACGAGATGAAGCCTTATGCCTACCACACGCTTGCGAAGATCTATACGCTGCGCGGCGACCCGGAGGAGGCGCGCAGGCATCTTGATATAGCGCGCAATCTGGCCCCGGACCGGAACCTGAAAAGCAACGACGAGCTTGCGGAGCTGGTAAGCCGGCTGAAGAAGTTCCAGTCGGGCCTGGAGGGGCTGCCCCCGGAGGCGCTGCGCTTCAACCTGGAAAAATGTAAAGAGGCGCTGTCGCGAAACCTTCTTTCGGCGCATAACGTCAACAACACTACCTCCTCCGAGATCTACTGTTTCGAAAAAGACGGCCGGCCCAGGGCGGCCTGCCTCTGGCTGCTGTTCAGCGAACACGATCCCGGCGACAGGCCGCGGATAATATTACCTCTTCCTTCGCTTCCGCTTTCTTCTTTTACGGACTGGAACGGGAATATCCTGAAGACGGATTATCGCAGAGTAGATTCCGCCTACGGCAAATATCTGGGGACGGTGGAATTCACGGAACCCTTGAAGAATCTAACTGCCGGGCCGATAGAAACCGAGCTTGACCTGGACGGCCTTTGGGAGGAGAAAGCCGGAGGAGAGACAGAACTGCGCCTGGACGAGGTAATGCCGCAGCCAAGCTACAAGTGCCGCATACTGGCCCTGCCGGAAGATTCCGAAATAATCTCGCTGTCCGAACAGCCGGACGAGACGGTAACCGAGGCCGGGACGAGATACCTGGTCTACTCCCGCTTCTTTTTCGACACGGAACATTTCCGCCTTACGGCGAAGTTCCGGCATAAACAGGCGTAAAAGTACTAAAATCTATTATCTTTAGCGAGGTGTCTCCATGAAAAACAAGCTCAGTTTTCTTTCCGACGCGCAGCTTAAGGCCGAGGCGGAGCGCTGTCTCTACTGCGAGGATAAACCCTGCAAGACGGCCTGCCCCGCCGACTGCTCGCCTGCCGACTTCATAATGGCCGCGCGGCAGCAGGGAAGATCGGATTTCAAGCGCTCGGCCGCCTTGATAATGGGGAACAACACCTTCGGCGGCGTCTGCGGCGCGGTCTGCCCCGACTGGTTCTGCGTGAAGGCCTGCGCCCGCAAGCTCTTCGATAACCCGATAAATATACCGGCCGTGCAGGCCGCCGTGGTGCAGAAAGCCAAAGAGCTGGGGGTAATGCCCAGGTTCGCCAAAGCTAAACTAAACGGTAAAAAAGTGGCCGTAGTGGGCGCCGGACCCGCGGGCTTCGCGGCGGCGGGGACGCTCGCCCAGTTTGGCTATAAGATAGATATTTTCGAAAAAGATGAGAAAGCCGGCGGCGCGGCTAATCTTATCCCCGACGCCCGCTTCCCGAAGGAAGTGCTGCGCACGGAGATCGAATTCATTAAAACGCTCGGCGATATTTCCATTAAGACCGGCTCAACTATCAAAGACCCGGCCGCCCTGCTTAAAAAATACGCAGCCGTAATAGTAACGGCGGGCGTAGAGAAACAGCTAAAGCTGAACATCGAGAACGAGGCTCTGGGTGTGGAAGGACTGGAATATCTGCGCAACTCCTCGAAATATAAAGTGAAAGGAAGGAACGTGGCCGTAATCGGCGGTGGCGCGGTGGCCGCCGACTGCGCGATGAAAGCCCTGGGCCTGGGCGCGGCCAAAGCCGAGATCTTCACCCGCAAGAACATCGGTGACATACAGCTGCCCGAGCACGAGCTGCGCGGCATACTTAAAGCCGGCATCAACATAAACGCGAAAAGCCGCATCACCGCCATACTTAAAGGCGGGAAAGGCATAAGGATAGTGCGCCTCGACAACAAAGCGAAAGATATCCCCGGCACGGAACAGGTACGCACCGACCTCGCTTTCGTAGTGCTGGCTATAAAAAATCTCCCGGTCTTCGCGGATAAAAAGCAGAAGGGAGTCTTCCTGGCCGGCGACTGCCGCGGCGGCGCGGCCACCGTGGTGGAAGGCGCCGCCTCGGGCAAGAACGCCGCGCTGGAAGCCCACGCTTTCATGCAGGGCAAAAAGGCACCCGTCATCCCCGACAACAAGAAAAGCGCCGTTATACTGGCCGGCCGCGAGCTGCTGCCGGTCTCTCTTGAAACCGACTTCTTCGGCCGCAGGCTGAACTCGCCGTTCATTATCTCCGCCTCCCCCCACTCCGACGGCTACGACCAGGTGAAGCGCGCCTACGAAGCGGGCTGGCCCGGCGTGGTGATGAAAACCGCTTTCGACGGGCTGGACATACATATCCCGGCGGAATACATGGTCACTTTCAACCAGGACACCTACGGAAATTCGGACAATGTCTCCGGCCATGCGCTCGACCGCGTCTGCAAAGAAGTGGCGAAGCTGGTCAAAGAATACCCGGACCGGCTGACCGCCGCTTCCACCGGCGGGCCTGTGACCGGCAACGACGAGGCCGATAAAAAAGTCTGGCAGGCCAATACCCTGAAGCTCGAGAAAGCCGGGGCGATGGCCGTAGAATACTCCCTCTCCTGCCCGCAGGGCGGGGACGGCACAAAAGGCGACATCGTCTCGCAGGACCCCGAGCTGGCCGCCAAGATCATCGGCTGGGTTATGGAGATCTCCAACCCGGAGATACCGAAACTCTTCAAGCTGACCGGCGCCGTCACGGCGATCTGGCAGGTAGTGAACGCCATAAAGCAGGTCTACGCGAAGTATCCGCACAAGAAGGCCGGCATCACGCTGGCCAACTCCTTCCCGGCGCTGGCCTTCCGCGGGCGCATCTCAGGCAAGGGGAAGTGGGAAGAAGGAATGATAGTGGGGATGAGCGGCGAAGGCGTGGCCCCTATAAGCAACCTCACCATCTCCAAGGCCGTGAACCTGGGCGTACCTATCTCCGGCAACGGCGGCCCGATGGACTATAAAGCCGCGGCGCATTTCCTGGCGCTGGGCGCGAAGTCCGTGCAGTTCTGCACCGTAGTAATGAAATACGGCTACGGCATAATAGACGAATTGAATTCCGGCCTCAGCCACCTGCTGGAAGAGCGGGGCTGCAAGTCGGTGGAAGAGTTCATAGGCTGCGCCCTGCCCAGCCCCATAACCGGCTTTATGGAGCTGACCCCGGTCAAGGGCATTCCCTCTGCCGACGCCGGGCTGTGCCGCCACTGCGGGAACTGCGAGCGCTGCGGCTATCTGGCCGTGAAGCTGGACGGCGACAAAGTCCCTACTTTCGACGCTTCCAGGTGCATCGGCTGCTCGCTCTGCGTGAAGAAGTGCTTCTCCGGCGCGCTGGAGATGCGGAAGCGCACGGCAAAAGAGCTGGCGGCGTGCCCGGAATAAGGAGCTATCATGAAAACGATATTAATTAAGAACGGCACCATTGTCACGCTGGGAGAGAAGAACCGCGTGCTGACGGGCTGCGCCCTGCTGATAGAGGACGGCCTGGTGAAAAAGATAGCCCCGCAGAAAAGCTTCAGGGGAAAATATTCCAAGGTGATAGACGCGTCGGGCAAGCTGGTGATGCCGGGCTTTATAAACGCCCATATGCATTTCTACAGCACTTTCGCGCGGGGGCTCGGCAAGGCCCCGCCGTCGCGGAATTTCGTGGAGATACTTAACAATCTCTGGTGGCGGCTGGACAAGCAGCTGACCAGCGCCGACTCCTACTACAGCGCGGTGATCCCGCTGATCAACGCCGTACGCAAAGGCACCACTACCCTCATAGACCATCACGCCAGCCCCTTCGCCATAACCGGCTCGCTGGCCGCGGTGGAAAAGGCGGTGCGGGAGACCGGCCTGAGGGCCTGCCTGGCCTACGAGGTTTCGGACCGCGACGGCAAAGAAAAGGCGAAGGAGGGCATTGAAGAGAACGCGGCCTTCATAGCCGCGGCCCAGGCGAGGAACGACAATACCATAACGGGGCTGTTCGGCCTGCACGCCTCCTTCACTATTTCCGACGAAACTCTTGAAGAGGCCGCCTACCGCGGCCACAAGCTCGGGGCCGGCTTCCACATCCATACGGCCGAATCGCAGGCGGACCAGATCCAGTGCGAGTCCCACAATAAGATGCGCGTGGTGGAGCGCCTGCGCGACTTCGGCATACTGGGCAGGAAATCCATAGCCGCGCACTGCGTACATGTCAACGAAGCGGAAATTGAGATCTTAAAAGAGACCGGCACCGCCGTGGTCCACAACCCGCAGTCGAACGCGAACAACTCGGTCGGCATCGCGGACATCACCGGCCTGACCGCCAAAGGCGTGCTGGTCGGGCTGGGCACCGACGCTATGACCGTGGACATGATGGAGGAAGTGCGCGCGGCCCTCTGGCTGCAGCATTTGAAACGGGACCCGTCGCAGGGCTTCATGGAAGCGGCACAGTCGCTGCTTTTAAACAATGCCAAGATCGCCAACCGCTGCTTTAAGGGGCTGGGCGAGCTGAAGGAAGGTTTTGCCGCCGACCTGGCGATAATCGATTATCTCCCCCCCACGCCGCTGGACGCCTCCAACTTCTACGGGCATCTCATATTCGGGATTAGTCA
This sequence comes from uncultured Elusimicrobia bacterium, assembly GCA_903873295.1. Lineage (GTDB taxonomy): Bacteria > Elusimicrobiota > Elusimicrobia > Elusimicrobiales > UBA9959 > UBA9959. The sequence continues at coordinate 15,436 of CAIQNV010000059.1, read as the reverse complement.
GAGCACGGTGGATACCACCATCGCCGCCGGCCGCGTGCTTATGGAGGGCAAGAAGCTGAAACTGGACATAGACGAGGCGGAAGTTTCCCGCAAATCGCTGGAGCTGGCGAAGAAGCTCTGGAAGAAGTTTTAATCGGCGACGGGCGCGCTACTTATTTTTCGGAAGCAGAGAGGAAAGCTCGGCGCGGAAGTGGTTGAATAAGGCGCCCATCTGCTTTACCTCGCGGGTGAGGGTTTCCAGCTCGGAATAATTCTTTTGCTGCTCGCCCGCAACAGCGGAGGATTCCCGCAGGACATAATCCACGTTTTTTCCCATGGCCTCAACGGCCGCCTTAAGCACCTTCACGACGGCGTCGCATTCATCGACCCTTTCCAGTTTTTCTTCGATCCTGGCCATCCGCCTTTCCAGATAGGGCAGCCGGGACAGGCGCTCCTCTCCGTTCTCCCCGCCCCGCGCAGCGCCGGGCGTCTCTTCGCCCGGCACGTAGTCGGCCGCAGAAATATTCTTATCCGGCCCGCCTGAAATACCCGCCTCCAGGCTTTTCAGCCGGCGCTCAAGCCTGTTAATGTCCACGGAATTCTTTTTCGGCTTTGCCGCGTCGAACCGCTCCGCCGTTTTCTCGAGCGCCGTCAGCCTGGAGAATACCGCATTGAGGTCTTTCCTCAGCTTCGCGAGGGACGGGCTTAAGGCGTCTTTTACGTCCCGGGTTTCCCTGCTGCAGTTCTCAACTGCAGCGCCGAGTTCGGCTAAAGCCGGGGAAGGAGCCGCGAGTTTTTTTATCTCCGACTCAAGCTCCGCCAAAGCCGGGGAGACGGCCTCAAGTTCATTGACCTTCAACCGAAGCTCCGCCAGGGCCGGAGAGGTGGCCTCAAGTTCACTAACCTTCGACCGAAGTTCCACCAATGCCGGGGAGACGGCCTCAAGTTTATTTACCTTCGACTGAAGCTCCGCCAAAGCCGCGGAAACAACCTCAAGTTCATTGACCTTCGACTGAAGCTCCGCCAAAGCCGCGGAGACGGCCTCAAGTTCATTGACCTTCGGCTGAAACTCCGCCAAAACCGGAGAGACGGTCTCAAGTTTCTTTATCTCTGACTCGAGCCCGGCTATTTCAGTTTCCAGACTTGCGGACTGCTGCGGCACCGGAGGCGGAGGAGGCGGCGAATAGGGAGGAGGAGGCGGCGGAGGAGGAGGAGCCGGTTTTTGTACGGCATGGCAGGCTTCTTTCCCCTCTTCGGGATGCTTAGGCTCATTCCCTTTCATTTTTATCTCCCGTTGATCTAAAATGTCTGCGTTACTTTATTAAGGCCCTTGGGGTTGTCGGGGTTGAGGCCTTTAGAAAGGGCCAGCCGCAAAGCCAGCATTTTCATGCGGATGTCCACGGTTATGCAGCTGAACGGGAATTTGAGCTTCCCCGGCCGCACCACTTCATAGGGCGTACCGCGCTCGTCGAGAGCTTTTTTAACTTTAAGGATATCCTCCGGCAGCCTGTCGGAAGGCGTGAACAGGAAAACCAGATCTTTGGCGGTGTAGGCGCCCACTGGGCCATGCAGGAATTCGGCGGCGGAATAGCCCAGGGCGTGGGACTTGGCCATCTCCCTGAACTTAAGGGCGGAATCTTCCGCCACGGCGTTATAAGGGCCCCGCCCTACGAAGCCCAGCATATGAGCTTTCTTAATATGCTCCAGCAGCTTTTCTCCGCCGTGATCGCCGGCTATGGCCAGCCGGGCGGCGGCAACCGTATCGCTAAAATCCTTAGTAGAGAAACAGCGGCTCCAGGTCTGCGCCGTCCAGAGCACGGTCCACAACTGCAGCACGAAACTCTTGGTAGCGGCCACCGGAACCTCTTTTGAATTCGAAAGCAGGATATGCCGGCCGGCCAGCCGAGCCAGCGGGTTATTTTTCAGGTCCGCTTCGTTGGTGACGGCCACGCCTTTGGCACCCCAGCCCATAAGCTTCTCAAGGCAGGCGGTTATATCCTGGCTGCGGCCCGACTGAGAAAAAGCCCAGACGGACTGGCCTTTGAAATTCAGCGGCTTTCCGGCCTCGAAGATCGAGTGGGGGTGGATGAAGTTGGTTATGGTGCCGGCGTAACCCTCCCAGATGTACTTGGCGAACAGCGTAGCCGTGCCGGAGGACCCACGCCCGACGAGGTACACGGCTTTATCTTTGGAACGGAGCGCCAGCCGCTTAAGAGCCCCGGAGCGCGCGGAGAATTTTTCCAGCAGGCCGGGGATCTCCGCGATATCGCCGTAAGTGAGCGTCTGTTTTATATCCATAAATTTCAGTCCCTGCCGGGGCGTGTAACTTTCTTTTTAGCTTCCCGGAGCTGCTTCATGCTAGTTTCGATGTCGCGCAGGTCCAGGCCGGTGCGGCCGTAATGCGCGTGTTCGATGGGCGAGTCGGGGCAGATATAGGTGCCGCGGCGCACGCCTTTAGGATCCTTCACCAGGCCCAGCCAGATAAGCCAGGGCTTCAGATTCACGAAATTTTTAGCCATCAGCTCCGGGTTGGAGCGCATGATCAGCCGCGGGTCGCCGAAGCCGTCCAGCACGGCGCCGCTGTGGTAGCCCGCTTCCTTTGCGGCCTCTACGTCGCGGTGAGTGTCGCCGATCACAAAAACCTCGTGCCGCTTTATTTTCACCCCGGCTATCTTAGCGGCCCGCTCGACCGCTTTTTCCAGCACCTCGCTCCTGTGGTGGGAGTCGCAGCCGTAGCCGCCGAACGCGAAATGCTTAAGCAGCCCCGACGGCTCCAGCTTTATAAAAGCCCCGTCCTTCAGGTTGCCGGTGCCGAGGCCGACCATCACGTGCTTGCGGCCCGACAGTTTTATCAGGAACTTTTCCACGCCTTTGACCTTTAGGTATTTTTTGGCCCTGATCGAGGCAGTAACTTCAACAGGCAGCCGGTCCACATATTTCCGGGTGAGCGCTGCCAGCTGCTTACGGGTAGGCTTGCGCCCGGCGCCGGCTTTATAAGCGTTCTCGAAATTGGCCTTATCGGTGGCGCCCTGCAGTTGGAAGGACTGACAGGCCGCCGGATGGCCGGTCATGGCCCTAACGGCGTGATTGAGAGCCCGCGCCCCGGCGCCTCCGGCGTTAATAAGCGTACCGTCGATGTCGAACAGGATTATTTTCATTAATACGGCCTTGTAAATCTATCGCTGGCTGTTACCGCCGGCCGTCGTCAGCTGACTCTGCTGTAGACCGGCCTGCCTTTCTTCACCGTCATCACGCACTGGTTGGCGCCGAAATAATAACACAGCTCCCGATAATCGTCGGCCTCAAAAAAGGCGAGGTCCGCCTGCATGCCGGGGACTACGCTTCCGACCCTGTCGCCGATGCCCAGCGCCCAGGCCCCGTTGACGGTGGCGGCGCAAAGGGCTTCCTCGGGCGTCATCCCGCAATGGGTGCAGGCCGCGGAAAGCACGAACTGCATGTTCCAGCAGGGACAGGTGCCGGGATTGAAGTCAGTAGCCAGCGCCACCGGCACCCCGGCGGCGATAAGCTCGCGGGCGGGCGGGTATTTAGCGAGGCCGAGGTAGTAATTGGAAGCCGGCAGCAGCGCGGCGATGGTCCCCGCGTCGCGCATGGCGGCGATATCCTCGGCATAGACATGATCGGCATGGTCGGCGCTGACCGCGCCGGCCGCTATGCCCGCGCGCGTGCCGCCGTAGTTGGAAAGCTGTTCGGAGTGGACCTTGGGTTTCAGCCCCAGGCGGGCGGCTTCCTTCAGATAGGCCGTGGTCTGCTCCGGCGTAAAATAACCTTTCTCGCAGAAGATGTCGGCGAAAACCGCCAGTTTTTCGGCCGCGACCTTAGGAAGTATCTCGGCGGTGACATAATCCAGGTATTTCTGCGTCTCGCCGTTAAATTCCGGCGGCACGCCGTGCGCGGCCAGCAGGGTGGGGAGCATTTCCAGCGGCGTGAGCTCAGCGGCCTCGCGGATGGCCCGCAGGATCTTCAGCTCCGACTCCAGGCTGAGGCCGTAGCCGCTTTTAACCTCGGCGGTGGTGGTGCCGCATTCCAGGAAGCCCGTGGCCCGGATGGCGAGCTGCTCCGCCATGGCGCGCTGCGGCTGTGTGCGCACCGCGCCTATGCTGGAAATTATCCCCCCGCCGGCGGCCTTTATCTCCTGGTAGGAGGCGCCGGCGGCGCGCATTGAAAAATCTTTAAGGCGCGGCTCGGCGAAAACGGCGTGGGTGTGGCTGTCCACAAAACCGGGCAGGCAGACGCCGTTCACCTCTATCTTTCTGGCTTTCTTGGCCAGGCGGTGGCGGGAGATGGCGGCCCAGGGGCCGGCGGCTACGATAATGCCGCTGTCTATTAGAACAGCGGCGTTCTTGACCAGCCCGGCTTCGCGCATTGCCGCCCCGGCGCGTGGAGCCTTATCCCCGGCAAAGGTCACGAGTTGTTTGATGTTGGTAAAGAGTATCGCCATAAATTATTGTCAGACAGTGGACAGTCCCAAGTTAGCCCGGTCGAGGCGTCCGTGATTTTGCCCTGCGCACCCTGAAAGATGGCGGGCGGGGAATCACCCTGCTCACCCGGACCAAGGAAACCCTTGCGTCGGTTTCCCCCCGCCTGACTTTGATGGCGGGGCCCCCTTTCCGCAACGGGTGATCAGGGTGATCCCCCGCCCGCCCGGAGTTGGCTCCTTACCGGAAATTCTCGAACTGGAGGGTTATTCCGTAGTCTCCGCCGCGCAGGAGGGTCATTACGGACTGAAGCTCATCCTTTGACTTGGAAGTGATGCGCAGGGTGTCGCCCTGGATCGCGGAATTGGCCTTCAGTTTTTGATCTTTAATGGCCCGCACTATTTCTTTGGCTTTCTCCTGCGGTATGCCCTGCTGCACTTTCACGGCCTGCTTGGCGGTCCCGCCCAGGGCGCTCTCTACTTTTTGTCCCTCGAAATTCTTCACCGGCAGGCCGCGCTTGGAGATCTTCATCATCAGCACGTCGAAAAGCGCCTTCACCTTGTAAGCGTCGCTGGACTGCAGCATTATGGTGTTGGCCTTTTTGTCGAAGTTTATCTCCGAGTTGGAGCCTTTAAAATCGTAGCGGTTGACCACTTCCTTCATGGCGATGGCTATAGCCTCGTCCACCACGGTATACTCCACCTTTGAAACCACGTCAAAACTGAATTCACTGGCCATAATTAATATCCTCCGTTGATTTATTTGAGCATCGGGATCTTCACGCTTTTCTTTTTCGCGAAATCCGCCGCGATCTTGTAGCCGGCGTCGGCGTGGCGCAGCACGCCCATGGCCGGGTCATTGGTCAGCACGCGCTCCAGGCGCAGGCCCATCTCTTTGGTGCCGTCCGCCACCGTCACCTGGCCGGCATGCAGGGAATAGCCCATGCCCACGCCGCCGCCGTGGTGAAATGAGACCCAGCTGGCTCCGGAGGCCGTATTTATCAGGGCGTTCAGTATGGGCCAGTCGGCTATGGCGTCGGAGCCGTCCTTCATTGATTCCGTCTCGCGGAAGGGGCTGGCGACCGAGCCGGAGTCCAGATGGTCACGGCCTATAACTACCGGCGCGGAAATTCTTCCCTTTTTGACCAGATCGTTAATGCGCAGGCCCATGAGATGGCGCTCGCCGTAGCCCAGCCAGCAGATGCGCGACGGCAGGCCCTGGAATTTGACTTTCTTCGTGGCCATATCCATCCAGCGGCGCAGATGCTCGTCCTTGGGGAACAGGTCGAGGACCAGCTTATCCGTGACCGCGATATCTTTGGGGTCGCCTGAAAGCGCCGCCCAGCGGAACGGGCCTTTGCCTTCGCAGAACAGGTCGCGGATATACGCCGGGACGAAGCCGGGGAAGTCGTAGGCCTTTTTTACGCCCTGCTTAAAAGCCATGGTGCGGATATTGTTGCCGTAATCGAAAGTGACGGCCCCGGCCTTCTGCAGTTTAAGCATGGCCTCGACATGGATGGCGATGGACTCCATGGAGAGCTTCAGGTACTTCTTCGGGTCCTTACGGCGCAGGGCGTCGGCCTCTTTCACGCTGTAGCCTTTAGGAATATAGCCTTTCAGCGGGTCATGGGCCGAAGTCTGGTCCGTCAGCACGTCGATCTTAACCCCGCGCCGGGCCAGCTCCGGCAGCACCTCGGCGCAGTTGCCCAGCAGGCCGATGGAAAGCGGCTGCCTGGCCTTCATGGCTTTTTCGGCCAGTCCGAGCGCCTCGTCGAGGCTGCGGCACATTATATCCACGTAGGCCGTGTCCAGACGCTTTTGTATCCGTGTCTCGTCCGCCTCTATAACGATGGCCACGCCGCCGTTCATGGTCACGGCCAGGGGCTGGGCGCCGCCCATCCCGCCGAGCCCGCCGGTAACGGTCAGCTTCCCGGCTAGGTCGCTCTTAAAATGTTTGCGGGCGCAGGCGGCGAAAGTTTCATAAGTGCCCTGCAGTATGCCCTGCGTGCCTATATAGATCCAGGAGCCGGCCGTCATCTGGCCGTACATCATCAGGCCTTTCCTCTCCAGCTCGTCGAAAACTTCCCAGTTGGCCCAGTTCCCGACCAGGTTGGAGTTGGCGATTATCACGCGCGGGGCATGCTCGTGCGTGCGCAGTATTCCGACGGGCTTGCCGGACTGCACCAGGAGGGTCTCGTCGTTCCCAAGGCCGCGGAGCGAGGAAACTATGGCGTGATAGCAGTCCCAGTTGCGGGCCGCCTTGCCGCGCCCGCCGTAAACTATCAGGTCTTCCGGACGCTCGGCCACCTCGGGGTCCAGATTATTCATCAGCATGCGCAGGGCCGCCTCCTGCTGCCAGCCCTTGCAAGAGATCCTGCTGCCGCGCGCCGCCCGTATTATCGTATTATTCATTAAACCTTGCCTCTCTAATCTCAACTTACAAAATAACCGCTTAAAATAGCTTCCGCCACGGCCTCTATGCGCCCTGAGAAAACCTCGTCGCCCTTGAAAGCGGGCGAGATCTTGCGCAGCTTCGCCAGGGCCGTCTCCATGCGCGCGCTGGATCTCAGCGGGCGGTGGAACTCCACGCCCTCGGCGGCGGCCATCATCTCAATAGCGCAGATGCGCGCCACATTGAGCACCACCGTGCTGAGCTTCAGCGCGGCGTTCATGCCCATGCTCACGAAGTCCTCCTTGTTCGCGGAGGTAGGGATGGAGTCGGCGCTGGCCGGATGGCAGAGGATCTTGTTTTCATTGCAGAGCGCGGCGGCGGTGACATGCGCTATCATGAAGCCGGATTCAAGGCCGGGGTTGCGGGCCAGGAAGGGCGGCAGTATTTTAAAGTCGCTGACCAGCTGGGCGATCCGGCGCTCAGAGATATTCCCCAGAGCCGTAAGCGCGATGGCGGCGAAGTCCGCGGCGAAAGCCACGGCCTGACCGTGGAAATTCCCGCCGGAGAGCACCTCTATGGAGCCGCGCTTTTTCCCCTCCACCACCAGCGGGTTGTCGGTGACGCTGCCGAGCTCCGTCTCAAAGACGTTCAGCGCGTATTCGATGGCGTCGCGGGCGGCGCCCATGGCCTGCGGCATGCAGCGCAGGGAATACGGGTCCTGGACGCGCTTGTCATTGTCGGCGTGCGAGGCGCGTATTTTGCTGCCTTTCAGCATCGCCTCGAGCATCTCCGCCACTTCAAGCTGCCCGGGATGGGGTTTAAGATTGTGTATGCGCATATCGAAAGGCGCCGGCGTGCCTTTAAGCGCCTCCAAGCTCATCGCCCCGGTAAGCACGGCGGAATAGAAAAGGTTCATGGCCTCGAACAGCGCCAGCCCGCCTACGGATTTCATGGCCTGCGTGCCGTTAATAAGGGCCAGCCCCTCTTTCTCGGCCAGCTCTATGGGCTTGATCCCGGCTTTCTTCAGGATTACCGCCGACGGCTGCCACTTGTCCTCACCGGCGAATTTAGCCATCCCCTCGCCGATCAGCGTCAGCGCCATATGGGCCGAAGGCGCGAGGTCGCCGCTGGCCCCGACCGAGCCTTTGGACGGGATGAAAGGAATAACGCCCTTATTTATAAGGGAGGAAAGCAGCTTGACCAAAACGGGCCGCACGCCGGAATTGCCCATGGCCAGCTCATTGGCGCGGGCGAACATAAGCCCGCAGGCCTCGGCGTCATCCAGAGGCTCGCCGACGCCGCAGGCGTGGCTGCGTATCAGGTTCACCTGCAGGCTCTTAAGGCTTTCGCGCGAGACGCGCTGGCTGGCCAGCTCGCCGAAGCCGGTGTTTATCCCGTACATCACGCGGTCCTCCGCCAGCAGGGCCTCCAGGCTCGCGCGCCGGGCGGCTATAAGCTTAAGCGCCTTGGGAGGGATAATAGTCCGCCGGTAGCCGAAGGCCACCTCGGCGAAATCCACTATGTCCGGGAACGAGCCGAGGCTGAAAGGTTTGTTAATTGCGCTCATGATGTTTTTCCTCCGCACTTTTCTATAAGTTCCGCCACCGTTACTGCGCCGGCGGATTTGAAAGCGCCGATAAAATGCTCAAAGATCTGCCTGGTCATCTCCACGTCGCTCAGGGCGCGGTGCCAGCCCTCGTTAGAAAAGTTAAGCTCGGCGGCTATGTTCCCGAGGCGGTTGCTCTTGAACTTCCAATTTTTCCTGGCGACCAGTAGCGTGTCGATAGTGTGAAGCCTCGGGAACTTCAGCCCGACGCGCTCGAATTCCGCGTGCAGGAACTTCAGGTCGAACTCCGCGTTATGGGCCACCAGAACGGAACTTTCCAGCATGGCCAGCAGGCGCGGCGCCACTCCGCCGAAGGAAGGACTGTCCTTCACCATGGAATCGGTGATGCCGTGTATACGAGAAACCTCCGGCGGGATGGGCAGGCCGGGATTTACAAGTTCCGCCAGCGTGCCGACGCGCTCCGCGCCGCGGAAATTAATAGCCGCCACCTCGCAGACGCGCGCGCTCCTCGGCGAAAGTCCGGTGGTTTCCACGTCGATAAAAGTGAAAACCGCCTCGTCTATCTTCAGTTTCTCTATTACTTCCATTCCTGCCTTGATCAACCGCGGGATCCGCGTCCGGTCACCGGTTACTGGCCGCCCCTGTTCACAGACAGCCGTAATAAGCGTACCTGGTCCAAATTCCCAGCACCAGCGTTATAATCACGCTCATCCAGACGTTGACCCGGGTCATATCCATGATGCGCTTCCGCTTTATATAGAAAAGCTGCAAAACCCAGGCCAGGGCGAACGGTATCCACCAGTGGCCGGCCGCGAAGAAAAAAGCCCAGAGTACCAAGCGCTCGAAGATAAGGAAGTATTTCTCGTCGAAATGCGGGAAATCCTTTCCGCCCAGGTCCTTTTCCACGAAGTAGATCAGCACGGTGGTGAAATGCGCGACCAGCACCAGCATGGCGGAGATAGCGACCCATTTCTCGCCCATCAGCAGGCCGGGCCCGGCGATATTCACCGGCGAGATCATAAGCAGCACATAGAAATGCAGCACCTGGTCTACCAGGAAGCTGACCGTGTTGTCCCTGTAACGCAAGGTTTTCATGCTGTAGATGCGCACTTCATCCACCACGAAATGCACCACCATCATTATTCCCAGCGCCCACCAGCCGTTCACCGCAAGCGGCCCGATATTGAGCCAGATCTCCGGAAGATAATTCCAGGTCAAAGCCACCGACACAACGAAGTGGGTCATGCAGTGTATAAGCATCCCCCACACGTTCTTGCGTTTCAGGCGGTTGACGATGTCGAACTGAAACGTGAAGTCGGCGAGCAGATGCGAGAGTAAGAGGCGCCAGAATATTATCATTAAGTTCTCTATTTTGAAGTAAGGTTAAAAGCGCCGTCCCAGTCTTTGGGCGGCTGTTTAGCGTATTCCTCGGCCAGCTCAAGGTAGAACTGAGAGGGCCCGTCCTCAGGCCTCGCCCCGAGCGCGGCCTTGAAGTCCTTGGCCGACTCCGAATATTTTCCCGCGTAGAAGTTGGCGATACCGGCCCCGTAAAGCTGGAGCATTTTTGCTATCTCGGGCGGGGCCTCGCCCTTGCGGGCGAAAGGCTCGTAGACCTTCACCGGAATGGCTTTGCCTACCACCCGGATCTGGCCCAGATAGCGGGCATCCAGCAGCTCTTTCGCCTCTTCGAACACGGCCTCGCTGGCCATGATGCGCGAATGGAAGAACTTATTCGCCCCCTCCAACCGCGAGGCGAGGTTCACCGCGTCGCCGATCGCGGTATACGAAAAGCGGTTCTTGGATCCCATGTTCCCCACGGTCATGGGCCCGGCGTTCAGTCCTATGCGGAAGTTGGGCTGTATGCCCTTATCCTTGGCCTCGGCGTTAAGTCTGTTATTCACCGCCAGACAGTCCACGGCGGCAAGCAAGGCGTTGGTGCGGTGGTTCTTAAGGTCCACCGGCGCGTTCCAGAAGGCCATTATACAGTCGCCGATGAACTTGTCAACCACGCCGTCTTGCTTCAGTATCACGTCGGTGAGGCCGGATAGGTAGGTGTTCAGCATCGCAGTAAGCTGCTCGGGAGTAAGCTTTTCCGATATAGTGGTGAAGCCGGCGATATCGCAGAACATGGCCGTCATATCGCGCTTCTCGCCGCCCAGCATAAGTTTGGACGGGTCTTTTGTTATGATCTCCACAACCTTGGGCGAGAGGTACTGTCCGAAGGTGTTCTTGATCCATTTCTTCTCGCGGCCCTCGGCCAGACCTTTAGATACCGTTACATAGGCGAAGGGGAGAAAGAGCGCCAGGACCAGGGAACCGAAAGGCATAAGGACGCAGTTCGAGAGCAGCACGATGTCCGATATCACCATGGCGCCTATTACCGCCAGGCAGACGGAGATCAGCGTTGCCAATGAATATCTGCGCAGGAGAATAGGAAGCCAGGGCAGGAACAGCACGAGAAGGGTGGTGTACGTGATCGGAAGCGGCCGGCGGAAATCCCCGGCCAGGAGATTGTCCACAAAAGTGGCGTGAACCTCCACGCCCGGGAACTGAGACATAAACGGGCTTGGCACATGGTCATACGCGCCCATAGCAGTGGACCCGACTAAAGTTATCCCGCCATTCAAAGCCTCCTTTTCCTCTTTACTGAGCTTACCGGAAAGTATGTCAGCGAAAGAAATATATTTGAAGGCGGAGCAGACCAGATTCTTATCGTTTTTGTCCCAGCCGGGGTTCATTCTGCGCCAGGAAGGATACCGGTAGTTAAGAGTTTTCTCGCTGTCATACTCCAGAAAGAGCTGGGAAAGGGACTTCCCCGAGTAAAGCGCGTAGGCGGCAAGCCCGATGGAAGGGATGGGAATGTCCGCACATTCCGCTCCGCACTTTAAATTCTTCAAACCGGCCTCTGAGTAGGTCTTCCATGTGTCCGGAGTGCCGTCAAAGTCCGCGTCTGACTTGTAAAAAGGCATATAGCGCCGTATCTGCCCGTCTTTGTCCTGCGTTAGTTCGACGTGCGGCTGGGCGATAATAGCGCTGGCTTTTAACAGACCCTTCAACGGCGGCTTGACCTTCATTGTCTCGCCGTCGATATAGACCAGATTCCCCACCTTTCCCGACCTGGCCACGGCCTCGACATAGAGCCGGTCGTTCTCCGGGTTGTCACGATCAGGTTCGGCCAATATGACATCGAAGATAATGCTTTTAATGCCGAGCTTGGTAAGTTTATCCACCAGTTCCCCGTAATACCGCCTCTTCATAGGAAAGCTGTAACGCTCCAGCGTGAGCGTGTCAATGGCGGTTATGGTGATTTTAGGGTTGGTCGGCTTATTGATGTACTTGCCGAAAAGAAAGGTTTTAGAAAGCGCATCGGCGTTCCAATCAAGCCAGGACAGCGTCTCCGGCAAGTTCACGATAAAATTGTCCCAGCTGTAGTCTATCCTGTTCGTGAACGAAAAGATCACGGAGGAAAAAAGCAATAGCAGCGAAAAAACGGCGGTGCCGATATAGAGCTTCTTATTGCCGGGAGCTTTAGTTTTAGTTTCCATTTTCGATCTCCTGCTTCTTTTCATTTATGAATATCCGGATAAATCCTGATAGTTTCATCTTACCGTGAACTTGAACAGCCCGCCGGGCGCGGCTTCCGCCCAGATCTTCCCGCCGTGCAGCTCCACTATTTTTCTTGAGATGGCCAGGCCCAGGCCGAAGCCGGACTCTTCCCCGCCCGCCTTAAGCTGTTTGTACTTTTCAAAGACCGTCTCAAGCTGGTCGGGCGGTATGCCGGGGCCGGTATCGGCGACAGTAAAAACCAAAGCGCCGCTCTGCGTCCCGGCCGAAGCCGTGACCTTCCCGCCTTTGGGCGTGAATTTCCAGGCGTTGGAAAGAAGATTCTCGATAACCCTGCGCAGCAGCGAAGAATCGGCGGCAAATCCCGTTCTTTCCGCTCCTGAGGTTTCAACCGCGAGCGCCACGCCTTTCTCTTCAAAAAGCGCCCTGAAACTTTCCGCCGCGGAAGAGAGGAACTCCGCCGCGTTAACCGGCTTAAGGTCGGGCTTCAGCTGGCCGGCCTCCATGCGGGAGATGTCCAGGATGTTCTCCAGCAGCTTAAAAAGCCTGTCGCTGGACTCCTTCACGTTCCTGACATAGCCCGACTGTCTGGCCTCGGGGGCGAATTCCTTCTCCAGCAGTTTTATATAGCCCTGCATGGTAAGCAGCGGTGCGCGCAGGTCGTGCGCCACGGAATGAAAAAAATCCTCTTTCATCCGCTGTATCTTTCTCTCCAGTGTTATATCGCGCAGCACCATGAACATGGCCGGGTCCTGGGTCTTGGCGGAAAGCGTCTGTATGCTGGCGCGGTAGAATTTCTTCTCCCCGCCCTGTTCCAGCTCCACCACGCCGCTCTTAGATAAAGATTTTTTATTGATAAGCTCCGTTATCCGCCGCCGGAGCGGCTCGATCTCCCCTTGTAAGGCGCCCCCCCCTCCCAGCAGGGCCTTCCCCGCGGCGTTGGCGTAAAGCAGCTCGCCGCGCAGATCGCAGAGAATGATGGCGTCGTGGATCAGGCTTACCAGCAGCTCCAGTTTCTGCTTCTCCTCGAAGATCTTCTCCACCTGGATGCCGTGGTAGCGGTCCACTTCGCGCATCATGGAGTTGAAGGCGCGCAGCAGCGCGGAAAGTTCCGAGAACTCCGTCTCCTCGCTCACCGGGATCCTGAACTCCCCCGCCGACACCCGCCCCGCCCCGTACATCAAAGCCGTCACCGGCCCCGCCAGCCTGCGAGTGAACAGAAGCGCGGAATAATAGAAAGCGGTCACCACGGCCAGGAGGAAAAAAGCCATCAGCCAGGAGATGCGGTTCACCCAGGAAAAAGCCTCGGCGCGGTTCTCAAGAGCCACGACGAAAAGATCAAAGCCGCGCACCGGGGAGGCGGCGCCTATATAAGGCCCGTTCCTGCCGTCTATTTCAAAAACGGCCCCCCGCCTGAGAATATCGCGGACCTCGCTGTTCTTAAAGCGCTCGAAAGCGCCGGACAGGACCAGGGCGTTGCCCGCGGTGTCGGAGAGGAGCAGCCCGCCGGTGGCGCCGAGGCGCTGGGAGCGCAGCTTGACAAAAAGGTCCCTGAGGTTGACCGCGGCAAAAGCGTAATAGCCCCCGCCTATGGGATAGACCAGGCGGCAGACCGGCATGTCATAGATCATCTCGAACTGGCCGAGCGCGGCGCGGCCTTCGCGGGCGGCTTTCACGAACTGCGCGTCCCCGGCCAGGTCCAGGTAGCCGAAGTACCTTTTAAGCTCGGGGGCGCCGCCGCTGAGCACCTCGCGCCCGTCGGCGCGGGTGAAAGCCAGGAACAAAAATTCAGGATTGCGCTTCAGGGCGCGCTCAAGGCCGGCCTGGCTTACATAGGCAGCATCGGTATCCCACATCCGCTCAAAGCGGCGCGACAGGTCCTGCGCCTCCCGCTCCATCATCAGCGAGCCCATCTGCGCCACGTTCTGCTGCAGGCTCGAGATGTCCCGCCTGGTCCTGGCCTGAAAGTAAAATAAAAAGATACCGGCCGGGACCAGCGGGATGAGCCCGGCCCCGAAAACTATAAGCAGCAGTCTGTTCAAGAGTGTCATCTGTAAAGCGAACTAAATAACAAGCCGTAAGGATTAAGGATCAAAAAACATGTTCCGCCGGACATCGCTTGCCGCCTCAGCCCGCCGCCTACGGCTTCTTCTTCAACGCTTCTATCAGCTTGGGCACTATCTCGTGGACATCGCCCACTATGCCGTACTTGGCCACGTTGAAGATAGGCGCGTTGGGGTCCTTGTTGACGGCCACTATCACGTCGGAGGCCTTCATGCCCACGATATGCTGCACCGCGCCCGAGATGCCGAAGGAAAGGTACAGCTTGGGCGAAACGGTAGTGCCGCTCTGCCCTACCTGATGCGTCTTTTCCTTGAAGCCCAGATCGACGGCCGCGCGGGAAGCCCCCACTACGCCGCCAAGCTGCCGGGAAAGCTCATCGAGCTGTTTGAATTTTTCCTTGGTCTTCATGCCGCGCCCGCCTGAAACTATTATAGCGGCGTTCTCTATCTTTGTGGAGCCGGCGTCGTGAGCTATCTTCCGCTCCAGCACTTTAACGCGGCGCAGGCTCTTGTCGAGCCTGGCGGACTCGCGCACCACCAGCGCCGAGCGGCCGAGCACCGGTTCGTTCAGCTTCATCACGTTGGGCCGCACGGTGGACATCTGCGGCCTGGATTTCGGAGCCAGGATGTCGGCCATGATATTGCCGCCGAAGGCGGGGCGGGACTGCAGCAGGAGGCCGTCCTTTATGGCCAGCGCGGTGCAGTCCGCCGTCAGTCCGACGTAAAGGGTGGACGCCACGCGCGGGGCGAGATCGCGGCCCTGGATGGTGGCGCCGTAGAGCATGATGGACGGCTTATGGCGGGTTACCAGCGACACGATCACCGTCGAGAAGATATCCGTGTTGTATTCAAATAGCTCTTCATGCTCCACCATGTAGACCTTATCGGCCCCGTAGGCGCCCAGCTCTTTCTCGAAATTATGGTTTTTGTCGGCCAGGAGCACCGCACAGAGGTCTTCCCCCAGCTCGTCGGCAAGCCGTCTGCCGGCGGAGAGCAGTTCGAAAGTGACCTGCTTTATCTTTTTTGTCTGCGCCTTCTCGCCTGATTCGGTGAGCTCGACGTAAACCCATACGCCCTTGAAGCCTGACAAGTCTCTTGCGGAGGCTTCCTCGCGGGTTATGACAATGGCCTGCACCGGGCAGACCTGGACGCAGACGCCGCAAAGAGTGCAGGCCTCGTTCATCACGGCTTTCTTGTCTATCATGGTTACGGCGGCAAAAGGGCAGACCGGCACGCACTTATTGCAGCCTATACATTTATTTGAAACTTCGATCATATCAGCGCTTCTCCTTGGAAAATTACTTAAAATTCAACTGCTCAACTGCCGGGCGGGCAGGGGATCGCCCTGAACACCCGTTGCGGAATGGGGGCCCCGCCATCAAAGTCAGGCGGGGGGAAACCGACGCAAGGGTTTCCTCGGCCCGGGTGAGAAGGGC
>CAIQNV010000058.1 GCA_903873295.1 uncultured Elusimicrobia bacterium | reverse complement strand
TAAGGTACAGATTGAAGTCGGGTACGGAGAAGCCTTTCTTCTCCGGCACCAGGGAGAGCAGCGAGCCCTCGAGCAGGTCTTCGCGCCGGCCAAGCACGCGCACCCCCCTGACCCCGGCCAGGCTTTTAAGAGCGCCGGCCAGAAGGCCGGAAACATGCGCCCTTATATTTTCAAAACCGCATTTTTCCAGCCGCTTCAGAGTGACCGCCAGCGCCGAAACCCCTGAATAATTCTGCACGCCGGCTTCGAAGCCCTGGTTGTTGCCCAGGTATTTGACCTTATAGCGGCCGCCCGCGAAGGAGACGTCTTCTATCGTGCCGCCGCCTACCCGCCAGGGCCGCAGCCGGGCCAGCAGGCCGCGCTTTACATAAAGCGCACCGGTGCAATAGGGCGCGCCCATTTTGTGGCCCGAGAAAGCGCTGGCGTCGGCCCCGTAAAGAGCGCCGCCGCCGCCGTGGGTGGGGGCGTACTGCGCGTCGTCGGTAAAAAGACAGGCGCCGGCGGCGTGCGCGATCTCCGCCGCGGCGGCGACGTCTTCCCGGCCGCCGAAAATATTGGAGGCGTGCGTCAGGCAGATCAGGGCAGTTTTCGGGCCGGTCATTTTCTCCAGCGCCGCCATGTCCGTCCGCAGGTCTTTAAGCGGCGCCACCCGCAGCTTTATTTTACCGGCGGCGGCCAGCCGCTCGAAAGGCAGGAAAACGGCGTTATGCTCGAGCGGGGAAAGGAGCACTTCGTCCCTTTCCGGGGTGAAAGGGAAGGAATTGGCCAGCAGATTTACCGCGTCGGTCACGCCGGAGGTGAAAATCACTTCTTCGGGAGATTCCGCGCCCATAAAAGAGGCCGTCCGGGAGCGGGCCGCGCTGAAGTTCTCCTCCATAGCGGAGGCCAGCGCGTGAAAAGAACGTTTCCCCCCGCAGCCGCCCAACCCCAGCAGGTGGCGGCGCTGCTCTTCGGCGGCGCATTTCATCTTGAGCGCGGTACAGGCGCTGTCCAGGTAAACAAGACGGCGGCCTTCGAAGCGGGAGTTCAGCGCCGGATATTCTTTCTTCAGCGCGGCTAGTTTTTCTTTCATAAAGCCTTATGCACGGCGATATAATCCTTCCTGGGTCCGGGACAGAGTTTCAGGAAACGGCAGCCCCGGCAGGCCGCGACCTGTTTTTTTTCTTCCAGGTGCGGGCCCCTGAGACCTTCCTTCATTTTCACCATATCCACGTTCAGCCGGTAAAACTCCCCGAGGAAGCAGGGCGGGATATGGTCCACCTCGCAATGTATTCTATTTTCCCGGCAGATAGTCAGGGCCTTCTCAAGATACGGCTGCACCGCGCCATATTCCGGCAGGTATTTCGAGCCGCCGGCCCGGCCGATGCCTTTTATATAGCTGAACTGCAGCCAGGCTATACCCTTAAGGTTTTTCGCCGCGTAAGAAGCGAAGGCCGGCAGCTTCCTGTAATTGAGACTGCTGATAACATGCGTCAGCCGCACCGCCGCTCCGGCTTTAAGAAGTTTTTTTACGCCCGCCAGCCTTTTTTTAAAACCGCCGCGGGCCCGGGTTGTTTTAAAGTCCAGCGCCGGAGCCGCCGCGGGGAAATTTACGTTGAAATAGCCGCCCGCCGCTTTAAGCGCGCGCGCTATTCTTTTTATTTCTTCTTCGGGAAGCTCCGCCGCCGCCAGCGCGTTGGTCTGCAGCTCGGCGCGCCTGCCGAGTTTTTTGACAGCCGCAAGCAGGAGGCAAAGCTTATCGGCGCCCGCCAGCAGCGGTTCGCCGCCCGAGAGCTGCACCAGCCCCGGAGGCATGGCCGCTATCTCCTTCAGCCAGTCTTTAAGCGCGGAGCTCTCTTCGCCCCCTCCCTCAGCCGGGTAGGAGCAGAACACGCAGCGCTGGTTGCAGCGCCTGAAAAGGTGTATTAAAGCCATTCGGGCCAATTTTTTCTTCCGCGCTATGCTCTGTATGCCGCCGGAATCCGCCGCTTATCTTCTTGCCTGTAAGCATAGCATACTCCGTGCCGGCCGAAAAACCGGCCCGCCCGCCATGCACCGGGCTACAGTTTAAGGCGCTTCCCGGTTCCCCGCGGGTAACTGCCCGGTAGTCCGCCGGAAAACCCCGCTGGGCGGCCGGCGGCGGCAGGAAGCTGTTCGACCGGCGGGATCAAAGCTGCTTTTTTGCTGCGCCGCAGGGTTTGACCAGGGACCAGCGGTAGATCCCGCGCTCGAAACTGCTTTTAACAAGGCCTTTGGAAATGAGGCTGGCGGCGGAAGTCATAACCGCATTGCCGTCGGAACAGTCCCGGCAGAGCACAATATTCCTTGAAAGGGCCAGGACCTCTTTTGTCGAAGCCCCGTCTTTCAGCCGCAGTATCTCCACCAGGCACTTCTCATTGTCGGAAAGGTACAACCGCCCGGAGGCCGGCGTTTTTTTAGCGACTTCCGTTCTCTTTGCCGGCACAAAGCCGGCCCAGCCGAAATTAGCTATATAATTTTCGTCCGCGCCGCGGCATTTTTTCTTCAGGGCGCAGGAGCGGCAAGGTGCGCCTTTGACCTTGGCGGCGTCGGCGTTAGCGTCCAGATCGGTCCGCCCCCCCAGCGGATCAGTTACCAGAGTGTTAAAAAGGTCAAGGCCAATGGCCAGTTTTTCCCGGCCTTTAAGGAAGCAGGGCGGGGTGTTCAGGAAAAGTATTTCCCCGGGCAGACCGGCGGCTTCCATGGTTTTCACGGCCTTCTCGAAATAAGGCTCGCAGGACGGAAGGCTTACTCCGAGCTTTTCCGAGTTGGCCGCCATGGCCCCGTTATAAACCGGATAGATCATCACGAAGTTGGTTATGCCCCGCCCGAGATAGAATTTAATTATTTCCGGCAGGCGTTTATAATTAAGCCGGTTAACCAGAATATTGGTGCCGAGGCGGATCTTGAGGCGCCGCATATTTTCCAGCCCGGCCAGGGCCTTTTTTAAAGCCCCCGGCACGCCCACCAGCGCGTCGTGGTCCGCCGGGCTGTCGGTGGTGAAAGAGAATTTGCAGAAAGTCAGCCCCGCCTTTACCAGCGCGCGGCAGAAAGACTGGTCGGCCAGCTTGATGCCGTTGGTCTGCACGCGTATGAAGCGGAAGCCCACCGACTTTCCCAGCGCTATCGTTTTAAGGATGTCCGGGCGTATCAGCGGCTCGCCCCCGGTAAGGCCCAGGCGGCGGTAGCCGTCTTTATAGGCGGAATAGATATTGCGGGCGATGGCGGAGAACGGGGCGTTGAGCGACTTGTCGAAATCGCCCTGCGAGCAGAAGCGGCAGCGCGCATTGCAGTTATAGTTAAGTATAAGCTCGTAACATTTCCCGCTGACGTTCTTTTCCATACTATATAACCGGCTTCAGCTCGGCATCCCCGTAATTCTTTAAATATTCTACCCAGACCCCTTCGCAGGCGGAGTAAAGGCGGCAGCCGCGGCAGCGGGCCGTCTTTTTGCGGCTTACGGCCGCGCGCGAGCCTATAGCGTCTTTATTCACGAAATCCGGCGCCCAGTGCTCGGTCAGGAAAAGCCCGCGCTCATTTATCTCGCTTATCTGTCCCGTGCAGTCCTTAAAATAACAGAGCGGCACATAACGGACCTTCCACTGGTCCAGGCCGGCGGCCCGGCCCAGAGCCAGAGCGCGGCGCATATACGGCGCTGCTTTGGAGATGCGCGGCACCAGGGCCTTAAAATCATTTTTAGCGCCGCCATAAGTGGGGTCTACGAAGATATACTCGACATTCCGTACGCGGTTCCTTATATAGAACTCGGCCAGCGCGGGCAGCGCGGCCATATTCTGTTTCACCACCGTGGTATTGCCGCTGACGCGCTCAAAGCCCAGGGCGCGCAGATTCTTCAGGCCCTTTTTCAGCTGGGAGAAACTGCCGGGCGCGCGGGTAAGCGCGTCGTGCGTGCGGGCGTCGGGGCCGTGCACCGAGAAAATGAGAGCGTCTATGCCCGAGCGGACTATCCGGCGCGCGGCGGCGGGGTCGGCGAAGACGCGGCCGTTGGTGGCGCAGGTGACCTGGGGGATGCCCAGCTTCTTGGCGGCGGCCACGACGCGGTTGAAATCGGGGCGAATGGTGGCTTCGCCGCCTATTATCTCAAGGATGTAAGCCCCCTTGGTTTTCGCGCGCAGGACCTCGCGCAGCAGCCCGGCGGTGGTCTTCTGCGGGAAGGCGCGCTTGTCGGCGTCCACGCAGAAGGCGCAGTTATTATTGCACGCATACCCCGTAAAGAGAACGATCTTAAGTTTTTTTTCTTCTTTCATACCATTAAAGCAAGACGCGCCACACTACCCCGACGCCATTTCCATAACCTCGGGCCGGACGCGGGGACCGGGTTAGCAAAACCCCGGACAGGCCCCCGACTACGCTTCTTTGATGTGAGCAGAGCAAACCGCCGATAAACAATTGGTTCTTCTGGAATTACAGTGCATACCCATGACTATGTCACTATTGACCTCGTGATGAAGTAAAGAAAAGAGGGGCATCCCGCCTTTCTGGTATAAGTTTGTTGCTTAGACAACTTAACCAGGAGGAGAGATGCCCG
>CAIQNV010000057.1 GCA_903873295.1 uncultured Elusimicrobia bacterium | reverse complement strand
TGTTAACTGGTTTCTGCGAGCGGAGACGCTTGTGCCGCTGGCTATCGGGCTGGTGACCTTCCTGGTGTTCTCGGGCGTTTTGCGGAGTGAATTCCTTAACTGGGACGATGACACCAACTTCCTGAACAATTACCATTACCGCGGCCTGGGCTGGGCGCAGGTCAGCTGGATGTTTACGACCTTCCATCTGGGCCCCTATATACCTCTGACCTGGCTGACCCTCGGCCTCGATTATGTGCTGTGGGGGCTGAATCCCTTCGGCTATCATTTGACCAATCTCCTTTTGCATTGCGCCAACGGCATGGTCTTTTATTTTGTCGGCCGGCGGCTGCTGGCGCTGGCCATGCCCGGAGGCGAAGAATCAAATCGGAGATGGCTGAGTCTGGCGGCGGCTTTCTCGGCGCTCCTGTTCGCCCTCCATCCCCTGCGAGTGGAATCCGTAGCCTGGGTCACGGAGAGGCGGGATGTCCTCGTCGGGGTGTTCTATCTGCTGACGGTTCTGTTTTACCTGAAGGCCGCCGCCCCCGCCCATAAAACCCAAAGAGCGCGCTGGTTCTATATCTCGCTGGCTTTGTTCGGCTTTTCGCTCCTGGCGAAGGCCAGCGGTCTTTTTCTGCCGCTGGCCCTCCTGGTGCTCGACATCTACCCGCTGGGGCGCTTGCCCGGCAACCCGAGGTGGTGGTTTTCCGCGGGCTTCAGGCGCGTCTGGCTGGAGAAGATCCCTTTTCTGCTCCTGGTGATCCCGGCCGGCATCCTGGGGCTCATAGGTCAGGCTAAAACCGGGGCGCTGCTGCCGCTTGCGGGGTTTGGCGCGGCGGAGCGGCTCTCCACAGCGCTGTTCGGCCTGGCTTTTTATCTCGGGAAGACGCTTGTCCCTTTTGGGCTGTCCCCGTATTATCCCCTGCCGGACAAGCTGGATATCTTTGCCTGGCCTTTTCTCTTGAGCGGTTTGCTCGTGGCAGTGATAACCGGTATCGCGTTCGCCGTGCGCCGAAAATGGCCGGTGGTCCCCGTAGTTTGGTCCTGCTATATTATCATCCTTCTGCCGATCCTGGGGTTCGCTCAGAGCGGCCGGCAGATCGCCGCCGACCGCTACACGTACCTCTCCTCTTTCGGGCTGACGCTGCTGGCTTCCTGGGCGGCGGTTTGGCTTTTTAAAGTTAAATGGCGGCTCTCCCGGAGGCAGGCGGCCTTTGTGCTGTGCGTGCCGCTGGCGGCGCTCAGTTTCCTTACCTGGCGGCAGGTGAAAGTCTGGCACGATTCTGAAAGTGTCTGGCGGCGGACGCTTGCCGGCTATCCCGAGCTTTCCCTGGCGCATAACAACCTCGGCATGGCCCTGGCCGCGCAGGGGAAAACGGAAGAGGCTGTGCGGCATTATAAACTTGCTCTCCTGACGAAGCCAAATTATTCTTTGGCTAATAATAATCTTGCGAACGCTTTGGCCGGGCAAGGCAGGACGGAAGAGGCGCTCCGGTATTATGAGCTGGCGGTGAAGGCGCAGCCGGATTATGCCGACGCGCATTATAATCTGGCGCTGGCCTTCGCCAAGCAGGGCAGGATGGAAGAGGCTGTCCTGCATTATAGAGCGACCATTAAGGCGCAGCCGGATTATGCTTTGGCCCATAATAATCTGGCGAACGCGCTGGCCGCGCAGGGAAAACTGGACGAGGCCGTCCTGCATTATAAATTGGCGCTCCAGGCGCGGCCCGGCCTGGCCGAGGCGCATTATAATATGGCGAACGCCCTTGCAGCGCAGGGGAAACTGGACGAGGCCGTGCTGCATTATAATTTGACGCTTAAGGCGCGGCCCGATCTGGCTCCGGCCTATAATAATCTGGCGAACGCGCTGGCCCGGCAGGGCAGGCTGGAAGAGGCCGTCCGCAGCTACCGCCAGGCCCTCAAGCTGAACCCCGGCTACGCGCAGGCCCGACGTAATCTTGAGATCATCCTCGGGAAGATGGGGCAGGGCCGAAGCCGGTGAGGCATCTTGATCTGCCCGGTCCGGGCTGACCGGCGGGAGATATTTTATGAGCGAAATATTTAAAAGAGCTATATTCTGGATCAATAAAAATAGCGCAAGAGTTAAACTCCTGTTGTTTTATTTTCCGATAGCGGCGGTTTTAGGCTTCCTTCTTGTAAAAATTGAGTGGAATAATGTTTATATAAATATTACTCAGGAAGATCACTTTGTTGAAAATGCGCAGTTTATCGCGTATTTTGCAGCCTCGATACTTGCGGCTCTTGCCGGCTCAGGCTGCCTGAAAAAAGGCCATTTACTGAACGGCGTTCTTCTTTTTGTCTTTGCGGCGCTTCTTCTGTTCGTGAGCATGGAAGAAATTGCCTGGGGACAAAGACTTTTTTCTGCAGGGACTCCTGAGTGGTTTCTGCAGAACAATGTGCAAAAAGAAACGACTGTTCATAATCTGAAGCCGGTGCAAAGTCTGCTTCATCTCCTGTACGTTTTAACGGGGTCGCTATTTTCTTTCTGGTGGATACCGGCAAAACATATTGCGGCAGGTAAAAGGCTGAATCGCGAACTCAAAGCCGCGATCAGGCTGTTCAGCCCCGGCTGGTATTTGATGACGTTCTTTTTGCCGGTGGTTGTAATTTACGCGTATTTTCTTCTGCCCGCCATTCAAATAAACGAGTTCGCGGCCTGGTACGATCAGGAGCCGGCTGAACTGCTGCTGGCGCTTGGTTTCCTGCTGTTCGTCGTGGCTGTTATGCTGAGGCTAAAGCGCGCCGACCAGCTGTCGCCTGCGGGGGAGAGTGTTCAAAATGGCCGCGCCGCCTTGGATCCGGAGGGCCCGACGGCAGGCATGCCGCCGGAAAAAAGGGGGCAGATCTTGAGGGAGGCCGCGCTTATTGCGGTCGTTCTGCTGGCGGCGCTGGGTTGTCTTGCCTGGCGGTATATGAAGGTCCGGCATGATTCGGAAAGCTTGTGGAAGCGCAAGCTCTCCATTATCCCTTCTGCCGCTTTGGACCATAACAGCCTGGCAAACGACCTTGCCGCGCAAGGCAAGACAGCGGAAGCCGTTAAGGAGTATAACCTGGCGGTCGAGGCTAAGCCGGATTATGCCGACGCGCATTATAATCTGGCGCTGGCTTTTGCCAAGCAGGGCAGGATGGAAGAGGCTATCCTGCATTATAAAGCGGCCATTAAAGCGCAGCCGGATTATGCTTTGGCCCATAATAATCTGGCGAACGCGCTGGCCGCACAGGGGAAACTGGAAGAGGCCGTCCTGCATTATAAATTGGCGCTCCAGGCGCGGCCCGGCCTGGCCGAGGCGCATTACAATCTGGCGAACGCCCTTGCCGCGCAGGGGAAACTGGAAGAGGCCGTGCTGCATTATGAGCTGACGCTTAAAGCGCGGCCCGACCTGGCTTTGGCCTATAATAATCTGGCGAACGCGCTGGCCCGTCAGGGCAGGCTGGAAGAGGCCGTCCGGAACTACCGCCAGGCCCTCAAACTGAACCCCGGCTACGCGCAGGCCGCCCACAACCTTGAGATCGTCAGCAAGCGCCTCAAGCCTTAAAAAGGAGGCAGGCACCTTTTTGGGGTATTTCCCGGCTTTTTTGCCTTAAAACGCTAAAAAGGTGCCTGCCTCCTTTTTACATTGCGCTTTTAATGTAATAAAATATAGGGAAGAAGTCTTTCCGCCTCAGGGCTGCGTCCGTGGATTACACTTACAGTGTCACCACGGATGGCGTCTTGTGCTGTATCAGGGCCTATGGCTTTCGAACGGCCAGAAGCGGGAAAGTCCGTGTTTTAGTCCCCATGGAGGATACCAATGAAAGTACATATAGTTGCCCGCAAAATAAAGATGACCAAACCCGTAAAGGATTTCATCGAAGCCAAGCTTTCCAAGCTTCACGAATACCTGGATAATATAGTCTGGGCCCAGGTTATAGTTTCCGTGGAGAAGAAGATCCACGCCGCCGAGGTGATAGTGCACGCCGGCCACCAGACCATGAAGGCCGCCGCCGAGACCGACGAGATCTACTCCGCCATAGACAAGGCCATGGATAAGATGGAAGTGCAGATAAAGAAGTACAAAGAGCGCTTTACCGACCACCACGCGAGCGAAGTCGTGGACTTGAGCGAGTTCACCACGCTGGCGGGCCCCGAGATCCGCTTCTCCGTCGTGAAAGACGTGCCCCTTAAGCCGATGAACAGGGAAGAGGCTGTGGTAGAGATGGAAAAGCTGGGCTTTAATTTCTGGCTCTTCCAGGAGAAGGGCTCAAAGCAGCTGCAGGTCGTCTTCAAGCGGCTTGACAGCACCTACGGCCTGCTGCAGCCCGTAAAGAAGTAAGACCGGTCGCCAGCCCGCCGGTAACCAGTGTTTAGCGACTGGTAACCGGCAACTGGCCACCTGTCCTGTGACTGGAGTCTTATGACCGAGCCGGCAAAAAAACCTGGCAAGTTCCTGACGGTGCGGGAGCTGCTCAAGCTCCGCGGCAAGATATTGGGGCTGAAGGCCGTTTCAGGCGCGAAAAACCTGAACCGGCATATCACCGTCAGCGAAATAAACCGCCCGGGTCTCGCCATAGCCGGCCATATGGATCAGTTCCGCGCCGAGCGCATACAGATAATAGGGCAGGGCGAATTCGCCTACTGCCAGAAAGAGGACCAGCGCAAGGTTCTGGCCAACCTGCAGAAGATGTTCTCGGCGCAGGACATCCCCTGCGTGATAGTGACCGGCGGCATGAAGCCCCTGCCCTCGATAAAGCAGGCCTGCTCCAAGGCCGGCATCGCCCTGCTGGTCACCACCTCCGATACTTCCGCCTTCATCCGCGAGCTGACGATGTTCCTGGACGACCGGCTGGCCGCCATTACCTATGTGCACGGCGTGCTGGTGAACGTCTACGGCCTCGGCGTGCTCATCCAGGGCGACTCGGGCGTGGGGAAATCGGAGTGCGCGCTCGAGCTGCTGAAGCGCGGCCATATCCTGATAGCCGACGACGTGGTGGAGGTCAAGCGGCGCATCGGCTACATGCTGGTGGGCAACTCTCCCAAGAATATCAAGCATTATATGGAAGTGCGCGGGCTCGGCATCATCGACGTAGAGCTGCTCTTCGGTATAGGCTCCACCATGGACCAGTCGCTGATAGAGATGCACGTCAAGCTGGAGAGCGTGGCCACCGGCACGCTCGGGAACTACGACCGCACGGGCCTGGCCACCGCCGAGGTGCAGATCCTCGACGTGCCGGTGTCCTCCCTGCGGTTGCCGGTCACCCCGGGCCGCAACCTGGCCGTGCTTATCGAGGTGGCCGCGCTTAATCAGCGCCTGAAGAACCAGGGCTATTTCGTGGCCAAAAAGTTCAACGAAAGCCTTATCCGGGGGATGGGAAAGAAGTGAAATCCAGAAAAATAAAAGGCAGGATCTTTATTATCACCGGCATGTCCGGCGCCGGCAAGAGCCAGGCCCTGAAATCTTTCGAGGACCTGGGCTTTTTCTGCATCGACAACCTGCCCGTAACGCTCATCCCGCAGTTCGTCGGGCTGATAAAGGACAGGCGCTATCTTAGGAATGTCGCCCTCGGCATAGACATCCGCGAGGGCCGCTTCTTCAAGGATTTCATCCGCACGCTGGACAACATGGGCAAGCTCGGCCTCGACTACAAGATCATCTTCCTGGACGCCTCCGACGCCGTGCTGATGCAGCGCTTCTCCGAGACCCGCCACCGCCACCCGCTCGGCAAGAACATCGCCGCCGCGGTGAAGGAGGAGCGCCGCATACTTTGCGACCTCAAGGCGCGCGCCAACAAGGTGATAGACACCACCAAGCTGACGCTTGGGGAGCTGAAGGAAACGCTTTCGGGGACGCTTGAGCTGCGCCATACCGCCGAGATGAAGCTCTCGGTCATCTCTTTCGGCTACAAGTACGGCATGCCGCTTGACGCCGACATCGTGATGGACGTGCGCTTCCTCCCGAACCCCTACTACGTGCCGTCCCTCAAGGCCAAGACCGGCCTGGACGCCGCGGTGGGCCGCTATCTCAAGGGCAAGCCGGGCTTTAAAAATTTCCTCAGCGGATATACGGAGCAGATAAAAAATCTGCTGCCGCTTTACATCAAGGAAGGCAAATCCTACCTGACCATCGCTATCGGCTGCACCGGCGGCCGCCACCGCAGCGTCTATATCGCCGGCGAGCTGGCGAAGAGGCTCGCCGCCGGCGGCTTTTCGGTCTCGGAGTATCACAGGGATATCAGGAAGTGAGAAGAGAGGTTGCCGGCGACCAGCGGCCCAGGTCACCAGTCAGAGACCCGGAAACCCGCTTACTGGTGGCTTGGAAACCGGCAGTCTGGTAACAACCACATGATCAATATTATCGTAATTACGCACGGCGAATTCGGCGCCTATCTTATCGAGGCCGCGGAAGGCATAGTGGGCGTGCAGACCGCGGGCTTGAAGAACGTCTCTATCTCCCCGCGCATGACGCTCGAAAAAGTGAAAGAGACGGCCGCGAAGGCCATAGAGGAAATGCGCTCCGAAGACGGGCTGATCTTTCTTATAGACATGCCGGGGGGCACGCCGATGAACGTGGTGCTGCCGCTGGCCAAGGACATTGAGAAATGCGCGGTCATCTGCGGCGTGAACATAAACATGATGACCTCCGCTTTCGCCTACAGGCAGTCGCGCGACTTCGACGGCCTTACGACAAAAATTATCGAGGACGGCCGCAAGGCCATCTGCGAGGTCAAGAGCCTCCTGATGAAGAAATGAGGTTCGCGTGATTATTCTCTACAGGATCGACGACAGGCTGGTGCACGGGCAGGTTGCCGAAGGCTGGGTGCCGCATCTCCGGGCCGAGGAGCTGGCCGTGGTCTCCGACGAAATAGCCGGCGACGAGCTGCGCCGCGCCATTATGCGCTTCGCCACGCCCGAGGACGTGGACCTGAAAATAATGACGGTGGCCGAGGCGGCCGTTTATCTTCCGGCCGCAGAAAACTCCGCGCGCAAGGTGCTGCTGCTGCTGCCGGGCCTGGCCGAGGCTTTGGCGCTGACGGAGCGGGGCCTTAAGATCCCGTCGCTCAATATCGGCGGCATGCATTACTCCGCGGGCAAGAACCTTTCCATAGGCAAGGCCATCTTCCTCAACGACCAGGACTGCGCGGCGCTCAAGACCCTTTCCGCGGCCGGCATAGCGATAGAAGGCAGAGGCGTCCCCTCGGACCCGCCCCTGAACCTGATGGCGGCGATAGCGTAGGGGAATTCCGAAAATCCGCTGTAGTTAGTTAATTTAATGGTTAAACTTGTCTTGGCTTTGCATAACCACCAGCCGGTGGGGAATTTCGACAGCGTCCTGGAGGAGGCTTATAAGCTCAGCTATAAGCCGTTCTTCGACGTGCTCGAGCGCCACCCCGGCGTGCGCGTGTCCGCGCATTTCTCCGGCATACTTTACGACTGGCTGGAGGAGCGGCATCCCGACTACCTCGACCGGCTCGCCGCCCTGGTGAGCGCGGGCCGCCTGGAAATACTTTCCGGCGGCTACTACGAGCCCATCCTCGCCCTGCTCCCCGAAGAGGACCGCCGCGGGCAGGTGGACATGATGCGGGATTATGTCCGCCGCCGCTTCGCCTGCGATCCCGCCGGGCTGTGGCTGGCCGAGCGCGTCTGGGAGCCGGAGCTGGCGGGCTCCCTCGCCGCCATGAACGTCGGCTACACCGCGCTCGACGATATCCATTTCTTCTCCGCCGGCTTCGAGGAAAAAGACCTCACGGGCCGCTTCACCACCGAATACGGCGGCCGCCACCTGGACGTCTTTCCCATAAACCACCGCCTGCGCTACCTGATGCCCTTCGCCGAGCCGCAGAAAACCATCGACTACCTGCGCGGCTTCGAGGGCAAAGACGCCGTGCTGGTGATGGCGGACGACGGGGAGAAGTTCGGCCTCTGGCCGGGCACCCACGAGCTGGTCTATACCAAGGGCTGGCTGGAGAAGCTGTTCGGCCTGCTGGAGAAAAATTCCTCCTGGCTGTCCACGGCCCGCTTTTCCGACTGCCTGGCTTCCCCTTCGAAGGGCCTGGCCTATCTGCCCACCACCTCCTACCACGAGCTTTCCCAATGGGCGCTGCCCCCGGAGAGATCGCGCCGCCTGGCGGGCCTCTGGGAGGACTCTGCGGAGGACTTCCGCCAGTTCCTGCGCGGGGGCTACTTCCGCAATTTCTTTTCAAAGTATCCGGAAGCCAACCGCCTCTACCGCCGCATGCTGAGGGCCAGCCGCAAAGTGCGGGCTTCCGGCACGGACCTGGGCCTGATCAACCTCTACAAGGCGCAGTGCAACTGCGGCTACTGGCACGGCGTGTTCGGCGGGATCTACCTGCCGCATATCCGCATGGCGGTCTACCGGAATATCCTGGAGGCGGAAAGCTCCCTGCCGGGCGGCCGCGGCGCTCCCCGGTTCGAGCTGGCCCGCGAGGACTGGGACGCCGACGGCAGGCCCGAGCTGCTGGCCGAAGGCGACAAAGCCAATTTTTATTTCGCGCCCGCGAAGGGCGGCGGCATGTGGGAGTGGGATTACAAGCCGCGCCGCGTTAATTTCGGCTCCGTAGTGTGGCGCCACCCGGAGGCTTATCACGAGGGCGGGGCAAAAAATATAGCGGCCGGAGAAAAACGCCGCGCCGCCGACGAGGAACTTAAGAAAAACCTGGTTTACGACTGGCATCCCCGCATGTGCCTGCTGGATCATTTCCTTCATCCCGACACCGTCCCGGAGGCTTTTGAAAAAGCCTCCTACGGCGAGCAGGGCGATTTTGTGCTCGGCGAATATTCTTTCAAGCATTCCGAGGAGACCGGGGGTCTGCTGATAAAGTTCAGCCGCGAGGGCAGCGTCTGGTCCGGCCGCAGCCACCTGCCGGTCCGCGTGGAGAAAGACGTGCTGCTGAGGCACGACGGCTCCTGGCAGGCCGCCTATAAAGTGACCAATTTGGGCGGGGTGCGCGCGGAGTTCTGGTTCGGCCCCGAGCTGGCTCTGGCTTTTTCCGGGAACGCCGCCTGTCCGCGCGGGGAGTTCAAGGGCGTGACGGCGCGCGCCTTCCCCGACCAGGTTTACGGCGGGGTGGAGCTGGAGTTTTCCGAGCCGCTCGATCTTTGGACCTTCCCGCTGGAAACTATTTCCCGCTCCGAGGAAGGGGTGGAGAAAACCTACCAGGGCGCGGTGCTGCTGGCGCATTCGCGCCGCCGGCTCGAGGCAGGCGCCTCTTTCAGCTTTAAACTGGAGGTGCGCCCGCTGTGATAACGGTCCTTAAAGCGGTTATTTCCGCCGCGCTGACCGGCCTGCTGGGGCTGGACGCCGTGCAGGCGGGGCAATTCCTCCTGTCGCGCCCGGCTTTTGTCGGCCCGGTGCTGGGCTGGCTGAACGGCTGCCCGCTGGAAGGCGCGCGCATAGGCATACTGCTGGAGCTGCTTTATATTGATTTTATCCCGGTAGGCGGAGTGGTTCCGCCCAACGGCACGGCGGCGGCCGCAGCGGGCGTGCTTGCCCACTCCGCGGGAGGGCTGGCGCCTTCGCTTTCTTTTTTTCTGGGGCTGGCGGCGGGGGCGGCCTTCTCCCCTATCGAGTACCGGCTCAGGGCCTCGCGCTCGCCCTGGAACGGGGTCATAGAGGCGCAGGTGAACGCGGGCGATATTTCCCTGCGGCGCTGGCTGGCCCGGTCGCTGCTTTTTGAGAACGCCGCCATGGCGGTTTATGTTCTGGCCTGGACGGCCCTGGCGGCCTGTCTGGGGTATCTGCCCGGCATAGGCGCGCTTTACCCGGGCACGGATTTCGCTTATTCGCTCATGCCCTGGCTGGGACTGAGCGGTCTCTATTTCAGGTTCAGGACGCAGTTGTATAAGAAGGGGTAGTCGGGAGTCGGGAAGAAGACGAGAACAAGATTTTTATGTTTTTTAAGATGTTTTTGAGATCGTTTTTTATTCAGGCCGGGTGGAACTACGAGAGGTTCCAGAACCTGGGTTTCTCCTTTTGCCTGCAACCGGCGCTGGAGAAGATCTATCCGGACAGGGAAAAGCTGAAGGCGGCCGTACTGCGGCACCTGCAGCTCTTTAATACCCAGCCCTATCTGGCTTCTTTCGTGCTGGGCAACGTGGTCAGCATGGAGGAGAAGGCCGCCGCAAGCCCCGATCCCGAAGCGCGGCTTAAAAGCATGCCGGGAGTTAAGCAGGCGCTGGCGTCAAGCTTCGCCTCCATCGGGGACAGGATCTTCTGGGGCAGGCTTAAGCCGATGACGGTGCAGATCTGCCTGCTGGTCTGGGCCGCCGGAGGTTTTTACGGCTGGCTTTTTACCGGGCTGAACGTGCCGGTTTCCATGGCGCTGCTGCTGGCCGGACCGCTGGCCGGTATAGTTTTTTATTCCGCCTTTGCCGTTTACTGGCGCTGGCGCGGGCTTAAAGCCGGCTACGCCTGCGGCGGGGAAGCGTCCTGCGGCCTCGACTGCGTAAACTGGCCCCGGCTTATACGGCTTCTCAGCACGGCGGGCTTTTCAATGTCGGTGGCCATCGTTTTGCTGGCTTTCGGCATGCTGGCGGCTTTAAACTGCCCTACCCGGGCTTCTGCCGGCGGCCTGCTTTTGAAACTGGCGCTGCCGCCGGCCGTGCTGGCGCTGCATCGCGCGACCAGGGCTTTCGGGAGATCCGTGTTCTTCGCGGCCGGGCTGGTGCTGGCCGCTTCCGTGCTTCTGTTCAGCGTATTCAAGCTGCGGCCTTTCTATTTATGATAAAACGAGACATAACGATAATCAACGAGCTTGGGATACACGCCAGGCCCGCCGGCATGGTCGCAAATACCGCGTCCAGATTCGCCTGCGATATAAAACTGGTGAAGGACGGGATGGAAGTTAACGCCAAAAGCATAATGGGCATTATGACGCTGGCGGCGGGCAAGGGCTGCATTATAGAAGTGACGGCGAAGGGCAAAGACGAAGCGGAGGCGGTCGCGGCCATAGCCGATCTTTTCGCCCGCAAGTTCGACGAGGATTGAAAAACGGCGGTCAAGTTTCTCTGGAGCCATTTATGCTGATAAAAAAGGGAGTGCCGGCCAGCCTGGGGATAGCCATAGGCAAGGCGCATATCGTTAAGGAGGACAACATCCTTATCGAGCAGAAGGAGATCGCGCCTGAAAAGCTTAAGGCCGAGGTGAAGCGCTTCAAAGAGGCGCTGGAGAAGACGAAGCTGGACCTGGACGCCATCCGCACCAAGATCCTGGACGTGCTGGGCAAGCAGCACGCCAAACTGATAGACGCGCACCACCTGATCCTGCAGGACCCGCTGATAACCAAGGAAGTGCCCAAGCTGATAATGACCAGGGGGCTGAACGCGGAGTTCGCCCTCTCCGAGATCCTGGACAAGGCGGAGGAGCAGTTCGAGAAGATAGACGACGAGTTCTTTCACGAGCGCAAGCACGACGTCTTCGACGTGGGCAAAAAAATAATCTCGAACCTGGTGAACAGCGAGAAAACTTCGCTGAAGGACATTAAAGAGCCGGTGATCATCGTCGCCCATAACCTGTACCCGTCGGACACGCTGCATATCCGCGAGTCCAACAAAGTGCTGGGCTTCTGCATGGACCTGGGCTCCAAGTCCAGCCATACCGCCATTTTCGCCCAGAGCATGGGCATCCCCGCCGTGGTCGGCCTCTCCGACATCAGCCGCCAGATACAGAACGGCGACAGCCTGGTGGTGGACGGCGAGCAGGGCATGGTGATAATCTCGCCGACGCCGGAGATAATAGAGAAATATAAGGCGCGCAAAGAGGAGCTGCAGAAGCAGGAGCATTTCTTCCACCGCCTGAAGGGCCTGCCGGCCACCACGCGCGACGGCCACAAGATAAGCCTGATGGTCAACCTGGATTCGGCCGAGGACGCGCCCGAGCTGGCCGCGGTCAAGGCCGAAGGCGTGGGCCTTTACCGCACCGAGTTCCTCTATATGAACCGCGATTCCATTCCCACGGAAGCGGAGCAGTTCAAAGCCTATTCCTCCGTGGTAAAAGCCGCGCCGCATATGCCGCTTACCATACGCACCGCCGATATAGGGGGGGACCGCGCCACGCAGCTCGGCATAAAGGGGCTTAAGGACGAGCGCAACCCGTTCATGGGCTTTCGCGGCATACGTCTTTTTATCAAGTATCCCGAATTGCTTAAGACCCAGCTGCGGGCGATCTACAAGGCTAATACCGAGGGCAATATAAAAATAATGATCCCGATGCTTTCGTCCCTGGACGAGCTGCTGACGGTAAAGCGCGTGGCGCAGGACGTGAAGACCGAGCTGGCGGAGGAGGGCTTCCCGGTCAAGAAGGACCCCGAGATAGGCGTGATGGTGGAGATCCCCGCCGCGGCCATCATACTGGATTCGCTGCTGGGCGAGATAGATTTTGTCTCCATAGGCACCAATGACCTGGTGCAGTATACCCTCGCGGTGGACCGCATAAACCAGTACGTCTCCGAGCTGTACGAGCCTTTCCATCCGGCGGTGCTGCGCCTGATAAACCTGGTGGTGCAGACCTCCCACAAAAAAGGCAAGCCGGTGAGCGTCTGCGGCGAAATGGCCTCGGACCCGTTCGCCATACCGCTGCTGGTAGGAATGGGCGTGGACATACTCTCCGTGCCCGCCAAGATCTACCTGCGGGCTAAATACGCCGTCCGGGCCATGAACTTCGAGAAGTTCTCGGGTCTGGCGCAGCGGGCGTTGAGCCTGCCCACGGCCGAAGAGATCCGGCGGCTGGTGGAAGAAGAGGTGAAGTGAGAAGAGAATAGGGGACGCTGATTACTAAATGACTATTTAGCCCAAGGATACCGGGAAAACACTGAGAATATCGGGAATTAGTCATTTAGTAATCAGCGTCCCCCCAAACAACATGAACATACGTAATTTCAGCATCATCGCGCACATCGACCACGGCAAATCCACGCTGGCGGATCGCTTCATCAACATAACCAATACGGTCCCGGACCGGCAGATGAAGGAGCAGTTCCTCGACGGCATGGAGCTGGAGCGGGAGCGCGGCATAACCATAAAGGCCAAGGCCGTGCGCATGCTTTATAAATCCGATGCCGGGGAAGATTACATCCTGAACCTTATCGACACGCCCGGCCACGTGGATTTTTCCTACGAGGTTTCCCGCGCCATGGCCGCCTGCGAGGGGGCCATTCTGCTGGTGGACGCTTCGCAGGGCGTGGAGGCGCAGACGCTGGCGCACGCGCATCTGGCGCAGTCGCTGGGCCTGAAGATCATCCCCGTCATAAACAAGATCGACCTGGAGCACGCCGACCCCGACGCCACCGAGGAGCAGATCTGGGAGGTGCTGAAGAACCCGGTGGACTCCTCGCGCATAAGCGCCAAGGACGGCCGCGGCGCCCGCGAAGTGCTTGAGCGCGTCATCAAAGAGATCCCTTCTCCGGCGGGCTCTCCGGACAAACCGCTCAAGGCGCTGGTCTTCGACTCTTTTTACGACGTGTATAAGGGCGTGGTCATCTATACCCGCGTCGTGGACGGCGCCATCTCCGCCGGCAAATACATCACTTTCTATTCCAAGGGGACCAGCTACAAAGTGGAGGAAGTCGGTTACCTCAATCCAAAGCTGCTTAAGTCCGACTCCATAAAGACCGGCGAAGTGGGCTACATCATAGCCGGGATCCGCGACATCCACGAGATAAAGATGGGCGATACCATCTTTGAAAAGGGCGCCGTTATCGACGCGCCGCTTTCAGGCTACAAGGAAGTCAACCCGGTGGTGTTCGCGGGCTTTTACCCGGTGAACACCACGGATTATACCGCCCTTAAGACCGCCATCGAGAAGCTGAACCTGACCGACTCTTCTTTTAACTTCCAGGGCGAGACCTCCAAGGCCCTCGGCTTCGGCTTCCGCCTGGGCTTCATGGGCCTGCTGCATCTCGATATCATCCGCGAGCGGATAGAGCGCGAATTCGACATCCCGCTCATCGCCACCAACCCCAACGTCATCTATAAGGTGCTCGCCAAAGACAGCCACGGCGCGAAAGGGAAGTACATCGAGGTCACCAATCCGGCCGACTTCCCGCATTACGGCGACGTGATGGACATCATGGAGCCGTACGTGCTGGCGAACATCATAGCCCCTCTTGCGTATATGGAAGGGATCATGAACCTGCTCAAGGAGAAGCGCGGGGAGCACATAAAAATAGAGTATATCTCCACCACGCGCGTTATAGTGGAATACTATCTCCCCCTGAGCGAGATCATCCTGGATTTCTACGACAAGCTCAAGTCCGTCTCCCGCGGCTATGCCTCGTTCGACTATGAGCCGTACGAGTACAGGTCCTCGGACATGGTCAAGATAGAGATCCTGCTGCACGCCGAATCGGTGGACGCGCTTTCGTTCATAACGCACCGCTCAAGAGCGCTGCACAACTCGCGCCAGATCTGCGAAAAGCTTAAGGCCCTCATCCCCAGGCACATGTTCGAGATAGCCGTGCAGGCGCAGGTGGGCGGCAAGATCATAGCCAGGGAAACGATAGGGGCCATGCGCAAGGACGTGCTGGCCAAGTGCTACGGCGGCGACATAACCCGCAAGCGCAAGCTGCTGGAAGCCCAGAAGGAAGGCAAGCGCAAGATGAAATTGATGGGCTCGGTGGAGATCCCGCAGGAAGCCTTCATGTCGCTTTTGAAGATAAGTCAGGATAAGTAAGAATGGAAAATCGGCTAACGATTTAATTGTGATTTAACATCAAATGGAGATAACTTAACATGGAAGAAAAACTTTTTTGGATCGGCGTGCTGATGGGCGGGCATCTTTTTCTGTCGCATCATTTCAGGGAGAAAGGGAAGTTTAAGGATAATTCGCGGTTCACCCGGGTCTGGCACGCGATTTTCGCCGCCCTGGTGTCGTTCATCGGCATGGTGCTGCTTACGGTCAGCCTCGACAACCGCCGCGGCGACGTGGTGACTTCGATGCTGTTCAGCGGCCGGCAGCTGGTTTACGGCGCGCTGGCCGCGCTGGCCGGCGCCTCCTACGCGTACTGGCGGAGCTTTTCGTCGACGCCCCCGGTAAAAGACGGCCTTAACGCCGCCATGAAGGAGGATATGGAGTGGTCCGAGACCGTATTCTCAGCCGTGCTGCTGGCGTCCGTGGTGATGTACCTGTTCATCCAGGCCTTCAAGATACCGTCGGGCTCCATGGAAAAAACTTTCCTGATAGGCGACCATCTGTTCGTGAACAAGTTTATCTACGGCTTCCGCATCCCCTATACCCAGAAGAAGATCGTAAAATTCCGCCCGGTGAAGAAAGGCGATATCGTGGTGTTCCAATTCCCTTCTCTGGACCCGCGCGAATTCCAGTGCGGCGGCAGCCAGTACGGGAAGGATTTTATCAAGCGCGTGGTGGGCATGCCGGGGGATACGGTTGAGGTAAGGGAAGGCCAGCTTTACGTGAACGGGGCCAAGATAGCGGACGAGCCTTACGCGCAGTACGCTGACCAGTTCCGCTACCCGAAGGCCTCCGGAAAAACCGCGCCCGGCGACTATCAGGTCTATTGGGAAAACCGTCTGCTGGGCAAGATGTTCTCGGAGTATATTCGCGATAATTTCGGTCCGGTGGTGGTGCCGGCCGGGCAGTACATGGTGATGGGCGACAACCGCGACCGCTCCTGCGATTCCCGCTACTGGGGAGCCGTGCCGGAAAACCTGATAAAGGGAAAAGCCTGGTTCACCTACTGGCCGCCCTCCAGGATGGGCTTCCCGCACTAACTATAAAAAAAGCGTTTAACACATGAAAGTAACCGAGCGCCTGAAGGCCGGCGGAAAGGTCTTCTCCTTCGAATTCTATCCGCCCAAGACGGAGCGGGATTCCGTGAAATTTTTCGAGGCGGCGCGCGAGCTGAAAAAACTCAACCCCGATTTCGTCTCGGTCACGAATTCCTCCAGCGGCGCGCTTCCCTACCGCACGGCGGCGCTTTCCGGCGTGCTTAAGGCAGAGCTCGGGTTCGAGGTGGTGGCGCATCTGACCTGCGTGGCGCACACGCGCGCCGAGATAAAAGAGATCTGCGCCAGGCTGAAAACCATGGGGATCAGGAACATCCTGGCGCTGCGCGGCGATCTCCATAACCTGGACGGGCTGCAGCCCCGCCGGGATTACAGCTACGCCTCGCAGCTGACGGCCGACCTGGTAAAGACCGGGGACTTCTCCGTCGGCGGCGCCTGCTATCCGGAAAAGCATCCCGAGGCTCCCACGCTTGAAGAGGATATCGCCCGGCTTAAAGAGAAGGTGGCCGCCGGGGCCGAATACCTTATCACCCAGCTGTTCTTCGACAACGCTTTTTATTTCAGGTTCCTCGAAAAGGCCGCCGCCGCCGGGATAAACGTGCCCGTTCTGCCGGGGATCATGCCGCTGACCGGCTATAAACAGATGCAGAATTTTACGCAGCTTATGAAGGTCGCCGTCCCGGAAGCGCTGCGGCGCGGCATCGAGCGCTGGGACGGAGATAAGGACGGGATGTTCAAGTTCAGCGTGGACTATGCCTCCGCGCAGGCTGCCGAACTGCTGAAGGGGGGGGCGCCGGGCCTGCACCTTTACACGCTCAACCGCAGCCGCGCCGCGATAGCGATCTTAAAGAACGTGAAAGGCAGGATTGCCGTTTGATATAATCAGATACGGCGGGAACAGATTTTTTAGGCGACAGAATCGAGGCTAAATGGAAATTATTCATACTATTGAAGTCAGGGAGCTGGTAGAGCTGCAGAAAAAGGACGCCGTCATGGACGCCAGGGCGGCCATCGCAGCCGGCGTGCCTGTTAAGATCTCCGCTCTCAACGCCGCCTTTGAAGAAAAAAAGAGGTCCATGAGCGCCGCCAGGGAGGCGCTCCTGGCTTTGCAGGTCAAAAAAAAGGACTGCGAGCTCAAAATAGCCGAAGCCGACGAGGGTATACGCAAGCATCAGCGCGAGCTTAATTTGGTAAAGGATAATAACGCTTTCAAGGCGCTGCTGAGCGAGATCGAGAACGATAAAAAGAACAAGGATGAGCTGGAGACAAGCGTGCTTTTCCTCCTCGAGGAAATAGACAAGGCTTCGGTCCAGGATAAGGCCATACGGGAGGAAGTGAAAAAAATAGAGGAAACCCTGCGCGCGGAGGTTGCGGCGCTGGCGGCCGCCGCCAAAGAGATAGCGGACGGCCTGGAAGCCGCGAAAGCGGACAGAGCGGCCGCCGCCGCCGCCCTGAATCCCGAGCTGCTGGAGAAATACGAGAATATCCGCGCGAATAAGAACGGGCTGGCCGTGGCCGCGGTCCATGAGGATCCCGCCAGCGGCAAACTCTCCTGCGGCGGCTGCCACATGAGCCTTACCCCGCAGAAAACGCTGGACGTGAAAAAAAACGGCGCCTTCGCGGTCTGCCCGGACTGCCGGCGCCTGATGTACCTTGAGCGTACCGTCTACCCCGAACTTTCACCGAGCGCTCCGCCCGCTGAGAAATGAATGAAGAAGGAAAAGAAGCTTAAAATTTTCATAGACGGGGGCTCGCGCGGGAATCCGGGCCATGGAGCCTGCGCCGCGGTTTTTTTTGACTCCGCGGGAGCGATACTGCGCGAAGAGGGCAAATACCTGGGGCGCTGCACCAATAATTTCGCCGAATACAGCGGGCTGCGGCTGGCGCTGGGCGCGGCGGGCAGGCTGGGCGCTGAAGAGCTGGAGATCTTTTCCGACTCCGAGCTGCTCGTGAAGCAGTTCAGCGGCGAGTACCGGATAAAAGACGCAGCGCTGGCCGGCATAATGGCCGAAATACGAAAAGCCGCCGCCGGTTTTAAGAAGATCTCGCTTTCACACGTCAGGCGCGCTCAGAACAAAGAAGCCGACAGGCTGGTCAACCAGATCCTCGATAACGCGAAGCATGTCGCCCCGGCGGTGGATAAAACCCTGGCAAAAGAAAACGCCATCCCCCGCCAGCCGGAGCTGTTTTAGATTTTCAGACCGCGGATGGAGGGCCGCTCTCACGCGCAAGCGGGGGGGAGGAACTTCCGAACTTCACAGGGCAGGGTGCCGGTTCAAAGCCGTTCAGCGGCCATAGGCCGGGAGGCGGGGGCTATATCCCCCGTCGACGGACAGCGCCACAGAGAAAATACCGCCCCGCAAGGGGTAAGGGTGAAAAGGTGCGGTAAGAGCGCACCGCCCGCCGGGCGACCGGCGGGGCAGGGCAAGCCCCTCCTGAAGCAAGGCCAAAATTGCGCTTGGATAGCCCGTCCGTCCCCCTCCGGGGGGAGGCGCAGAGTGGGCCGCAACAGATAAATGGTCCTCCAAGCCCCGCAAGGGGCCGGACAGAATTCGGGGTACAGTCCGCGGTCTGAAATGTTTTGGGGCCCGCCGCGGGGACCGGAACGCAAAATCGCGTCGGCGTGCGCCAGGCCGGCCGGAACGCAAAAACAGCGTCGCGCACACCGTGCGCGCGCTTCCCTGTCTCGGCTTCCGCGCTTCCGCAAGCGTCAGCCTCCGACGGGGTTTTGCTAACCCGGCCGGCCTGTCGTACGCGGTGCCTCCGTTAATTATAGAAGGAGAAAATATGGATTCATTCGGCCAGAAGATACCGGAAATTAAATATTCTTCGGACGCCAACGAGGTGCCGTGGGAGGGCGCGGTAGTCTGGACTATTATGCCGCGCCTCGGGCCCCGGGTGTACGAGTGGATCGAGGCCAAACACATCCGCTATGTCTCCTGGACCAACGGCATAGTGAGTATCCTGCCTGAGAACGATTCCATTCTCAGCGACAAGTGCCAGTGCATAGTGCTGCCGGCGGGCTTTACCTGGATAGGGAAGAATGTGAAGGTGGGTTGACGGCGGTCAACACGCCTGCCGGGAAAACAAGGTAAAATATTTCCAGGTATCCCCGGTTAGGGGAGCTCATGGAGGAATAAAGAATAATGAAGAAACTGATCTTAGCGGTATTCGTCTCCGCAGGCCTGCTTGCCGCGGCACATGCCCAGGTGAACTTCGACCAGGGCGTAAACGTAAAAGAAATGATTTCCCAGGCGCATAACTCCGACCTGGCGCTGCCCGCCCCCGCCGCCAGCCGCGGGTCTTACTCCCGCGACTGCGCCCGCTTCTCTTTCGGGCCCAGCGACGCCGAGATGCTCAGCCAGAAAGTCTGGCTGCGCAGCACCGAGTACGTGACCGAATGTACCACCGTCATGCAGCCCGGCCCGAATGGCACCATGGTTCCGGTGCAGAACTGCTACGAGCGCCCCGGCATGAGCTGGAACCAGACCGGCCAGATAAAAATAGAGCCCCGCAAACTGCTTGCCTGGGAGAAAGAAACCTTCGAGATCTGTCTTGAGGGTCCCTGGATGCGCCTCTACGTCAACGAGGCGGGCTATAAGTATTCAGCCAAGAGCGAAGGCAACTATGACACGCTGTACACGCTCACCGCGCAGAATAAAATTCCTATGGACGCGGATGAGAACGGCCTCAGCCTCGGCGCTTTCTCTTATGCCGACGGCAAGTACACTTTGACCGTGAGCGATAAATGGGCGAAGGAATACGCCGGCGAGAAGACCTCCATAAAGGTAGATCTTTACAAGGACAATCCCAACTGGTTCGACGGCTTCAAGGGGACCAAGGAGTTCACTTTCGACGCGGCCGAGGGCTACACCATGTCCTTCGCGGCCGCCGACCTGGACACCTCCAAAGCGGCTTTCGACCCCGACACGCGCGGCGCCAAGAAATTCTACGTAAAGTGGGGCTTCAAGCGCCTGGGCGTCATCTCGAAGGACAACTTCGTAAAAAAAGGCGAGACTCCCGGAGTAGAAGCAAACTAAGTCTTAGCTCGAATGAAAAAATACCCGCCCCTGAACCGGCGGGTATTTTTTTGGGAATGGCGGGGCGCGGGGCGGTACTCATTTGCTAGAATTAACCTGAATCCTGCAGTTCATTGTCATTCTCACTGTGAAAATCAGGGACAGAATTATGCTGCAGGATTCCCCGCGAAGCGGGCGGAGGGCCAAGCGCTATGCGCGCCGGGCCAGACGAGGTGTATACCTCCCGAAGGGCGCCCGCTATGCGGGCGGAAAGTTGCAACTGCAACTTTCAGGTTAAACTAATTAAAAAGCGCTGCGCCCCGCGCCGGCCGGGCCGCATTTACCGCAGACAGGAGGCTCTATGCAGGTTTATTTCTGGGGGACCCGCGGCTCTCTTCCCGCTTCCGTCACAAAGCGGGCGATAGAGACAAAGCTGTTTAAAGCCGTTAAAGCTTCCCGCGGCCGCGCGCTGGACAGCGATGAGGCCATAACGGCCTTTATTCAGAACGACCTGCCCTTCGCGGTCGGCGGGACTTTCGGCGGCAACACCTCCTGCGTCGAGCTCGGAGGCCAGGAGTCCTATGTCCTGTGCGACGCCGGAACGGGGCTGCGCGACTTCGGCCAGCAGTACCTGAAAGAGCTGAAGGCCGGCCGCAAGGATCTGCCGAAGATCTTCAATATTTTTATCTCTCACCCGCACTGGGACCATATCCAGGGCTTTCCCTTTTTCGTCCCCGCCTATATCCCCGGCCACCAGGTCCGGATCTTCGGCTGCCACGCCAGGCTTGAGGAGGCTTTCAGCGGCCAGCAAAATTCCCTGAATTTCCCCATCCCCCTGAAGGCCATGGCCGCCGACATCTCCTTCCACCTCCTTGAGCCGGAGAAGGATTATGACATAGCGGGGCTGGCGGTCAGGTGTATTAAACAGAACCACCCGGGAGATTCCTACGGGTACAGTTTCGCCAAAGACGGCCGGAAGGTGGTTTACTCTACCGACGCCGAACATAAAAAAGACGCCGAAAAAGAAGACTACCCCTTCATCGCTTTTTTTAAGGACGCGGATCTCCTGGTCTTCGACGCGCAGTATTCCCTGGCCGACGCCGTGGATACCAAGGAGAACTGGGGCCATTCCAGCAACCTCGTGGCCGTCGAGCTGGCCGCGCGGGCCGGCGTGAAGCGCCTGTGCCTTTATCACAGCGAGCATACGTTCGCCGACGAAGCCCTCGCCCAATTCCTGGAGGACACCAGGAACTACCTCAAGCTCTACGACGAATCCAGTCCCCTGGCCATAGAGCTGGCCTACGACGGGCTGAAGCTGGAAATTTAACGCCGTACTCTCCGGGCCGGGGGCAATGAATAGCCGGTTAAGAGCCGCCGGGAGAATTTTATGAAAAAATATTTTGTAGTTTTGGCCGCGCTTCTGCTGTGCGGGGGGGCGCGGGCCGCGTCCGCGCCGGCCTCAGCAGGGAAGGCCGCCGGGCGCGCCGGGACGGTAGCGGCTAAATTTCACCGAAAGGCGGCTTCGCGGCACGGGAACATCTTTTTTTTCGCCGTACAGCATGTACTCCGCTTTTGCCATGGTCTACGAGGGGGCCCGCGGGCAGACGGCCTCCGAAATGTCGCGCGTGTTCGGTTTCCCGGCAGAACGCGGGGATCTGCGTCTCGACTTCAGCCTGCTGCGGGACGAGCTGGCAAAGTCAGCCGGCAGTTCGGAGTTCAGCCAGGCCAACGCGTTCTGGTACCAGAAGGATTATAAATTCCTGCCGGAGTACCAGGAGGCGCTTGGATCCCGCTATGCCGCTTCCGCTGAAGCTTCCGATTTTAAAAAAGACCCGGAAGCGGTGAGGTTGGCCGTAAATTCCTGGACCGATAAGCAGACCAAGGGGAAGATAAAAGACCTGTTCGCCAAAGGGTCTTTCCGCCAGGGTATGCGGCTGGTGCTGGTCAACGCCGTTTATTTCAAGGGTAAATGGAAAGAGCAATTCAGGAAGCAAGACACCTGGGAGCAGGAGTTCACCCTGCCGTCCGGCTCCAGGATAAAGACGCCGCTTATGGAATCGCCCGGCTATATCAAGGTGAGGTATTCCAAAACTGATTCCTTCCAGGCCGCCGCCCTGCCGTACGCCGGGGGGGACCTGGAAATGCTGGTAATCCTGCCCGGGCCGGGCGAAATACTTTCTGAAATTGAAAAGACCCTAACGGAGCAAAAGATCGCGGCGATCCGTTCTGGGCTGCGCGGGGAAGAGGTAAAGGTCTTTCTGCCCCGGTTCAGGTTCTCCGACGACTGGGACCTGGGGCCGGAGCTGTCCGCCCTGGGAATGCCGCTGGCTTTTACTTTCCCCGGCGCCGATTTCAGCGGCATGGACGGAAAAAAAGACCTGTTCGTGCAGAAGGCGGTGCAGAAAGCTTTTATTGAAGTTAACGAGGAGGGCGCCGAAGCCGCGGCGGCCACCGGCGTAGCGATGATGCCGGGGAGCGCGGCGGGAAAACGCCAGCCCGTTGTGTTCAGGGCCGACAGGCCGTTCATCTTCATAATAGAGGATTCACGCACGGGTCTTATCCTCTTTATGGGCCGCCTGGCCGACCCCCGGTGACGGCGCCCGGTTTAAAAGATCATGAAGGCCGCGCGAACTAAACCCCGATTAATAAAAGCTTTGAAGAACCTGATGCTTTATTCGCTGCCTTCGGCGGCGCCGCTGGGCGATAAGTTTATCGACGGAGTGGAGTGGCCGGCCGATAAAGCGACCCTTGTCTTCGCGTTCCCGGAGAAAGAAGCGGGGAGCGGCAAGCCGGTTAAGGATATGGTTTCCCGGAAGAAATATGTCTGCTGCCTGACCTATATGGCCGACAAAAAGATGATCCCGAAGGGGAAGGCGGGCGGGAACTCATCCGGGCTTACGCTGGAACCCTTTAAAGATCAGGCGGAGCATCGAAGGGCAGAAATGGCCGCCTGCCGGAAGTATTTCCTGAAGCCCTTTAAAAATTACCTGACCCCGGCCATTAAGGCCGAAATGAAAGAATATTACAGGGGCGGCCTGCCAAAAGCCGAAGGGATCAGCGTCCGTAAAAACGGGAAGATAGTTTCCATGATGACCCTGTATAAGGTTACAAAGGACAGCAGTCATAAGCCTTTACACTGGGTTACCTGGCTCTGGGCCGACCCCGGCCTGGCGAAGGCGGAGCGGCGCGCCGCTCACGCGCTGCTGCGCGGCTGGCTGCGCGGGAACAGCCTCAAATATATCGGCGCTAGCGTTCACGCCGCAAATGTAAAATCTCAGAACTGGTTCCTTAAATCGGGCTTCCGCCCAACCAGAATAGCCTTCACCCGCCGCGCCTGCATGGACAGAGTGTCTTTAAAGATATAATATAGATATCAATTGATATAATATGAACATAAATTTCATCCTGTATGTAAGGGACCAGGCTAGGAGCCGGGAGTTTTATGCGATAGCCCTTGGGATGGCGCCGCAGCTGGATGTGCCGGGGATGACCGAGTTTAACATGGGGCCGGGCTGCGTGCTGGGGCTTATGCCCGAAAAAGGCATTAAGCGGCTGCTGCCGGACATGCCCGACCCGGAAAAAGGCGGCGGTATCCCGCGGGCCGAGGTATATCTGACCGTGCCTGACCCGGCCGTTTGCCATGCCAGGGCGCTGGCGGCCGGAGCTCGGGAGCTGAGCCCCTTGGGGCCCAGGGACTGGGGGGACAGGGCTGCCTACAGTCTGGACCCGGACGGGCATGTGATCGCTTTTGCGGAGCGGATTTAAGACCGCAGGATAGCGAAGTCGGGGCTGGCCGGGATTTTGCCCCGCGCACCCCGGAAGAGGAAACCCTTGCGTCGGTTTCCCCCCAGCCGGGATAATTAGGCCGGGGCCCCCTTTCCGCAAGGGGTGCGCGAAACAAAACCCCGGCCGGCCCCTCCGAAAACAAATCCTTTGACACTGGTAGAACCTTTTGTTATAATAAATCTGTAGTTAACTGCGGCAACGCCGCGGTTTCTTTGAAAAAAGCAGTTTTTATTACGCTGTCGCGTTCTACGGAATACGGGCAGCGGCCCTATAGATGGAGCGGCCTTGATTCCCTCCACCTGC
Source organism: uncultured Elusimicrobia bacterium (assembly GCA_903873295.1). Classification (GTDB taxonomy): domain Bacteria; phylum Elusimicrobiota; class Elusimicrobia; order Elusimicrobiales; family UBA9959; genus UBA9959. Next base: position 10,087 of record CAIQNV010000057.1, on the reverse strand, counting down.
GGGCTTAATCATAGAAACTTAAAATTTAGTTTTTCAAAAACCGGAGCCAAAAGTTCCGGCGCGGCCTGTTCGTTTGTTTCTCGGACCGCGGAAGGCCCGGCGTAAAAACCGGGCGTTTCCCGTCGTAAAGGATACCAAGGAGCGGATTGATATGACAGAAGAAAACAAAGAAAACGCGGCGCCCGCGGCGAAGCCCGAAGCGCAGACGCTGCCCGTGTCCCATAAATTTCTCGTCGGCCAGAAGATGGGCATGACCCAGATCTTCGACGCCGCGGGCAACCTTCACGCCGTCACCGTCGTGAAGGCCGGCCCGTGCCGCGTGGCCTACACCCGCACCAAAGAGAAAGACGGCTACCAGGCCGTCTGCCTTGGCTTCGGGCACAAGGTCGAGCACCGCGCCAACAGCGCCGAAAAAGGCCTGGCCAAGAAACTCGATCTCAAACCCATAAAGCACCTGAAAGAATTCCGCGTGGCCGACCTGGCCGGCGCCGCGCCCGGGCAGACCGCCAGCGTGGAGCGCTTCGCCGAGGGCGAGTACGTGGATGTGCAGGGCATAAGCAAGGGTAAAGGTTTTGCCGGCGGTATGAAGCGCCACGGCTTCCACGGCGGCCCCGCCTCCCACGGCGCCTCGGACAGGGAAAGGGCGCCCGGTTCGCTGGGTTCCCGCCGCTCCCTCGGGCGCGTGCTTCCCGGCCAGCGCATGGCGGGCCACATGGGCGTCGTCACGGTTTCCGTGCAGAAAGTGAAGATAATCAAGATCATCCCCGAAGAGAACATGATACTGGTGAACAGCGGCATCCCCGGCGCCAACGGCAGCATGGTTTATGTAACCCTCACCAACAAGAAGGTCAATGTGGCCGCCTCCGTGAACCTCAAGGCGAAATCCAAGAAGGACGCCATAAAAGGCGCGGCCAAGAAACCCGCGCCCGCCGCGAAGAAATAGCGGGGCAACGCAAGGAAAAAATATGGAAACTAAACTTTTAGACCTGAAAGGCAAAGAAGTCGGCAAGTACGACCTGCCGGAAGTTATTTTCTCCGTCAAGCCCGACCCCTACTTCATACACGAAGTGATGAAGCATTACCTCGCCAATAAGCACCGCGGCACCGCCTGCACCAAGACCCGCTCGGAGATCTCCGGCGGCGGCAAAAAGCCCTGGAAGCAGAAGGGCACCGGCCGCGCCCGCGCCGGCTCTACCCGCTCCCCGATCTGGCGCAAGGGCGGCGTGGTGTTCGGCCCCAAGCCCCGCTCTTTCCGCCAGTACCTGCCCATACAGAAACTGCGCCAGGCCCTGCTAGAGGCGCTCTCCGCCCGCGCCGCCGACGGCGCCGTGCTGGTGATGGAGAATCTCGCTCTCGAGGCCGCCAAGACCAGCTCCCTTAAGGGGCTGAGCAAATATCTTAACGCCAAGAGCGTGCTGTTCATCACCGATAAAATGGACAGCAATTTCAAGACCGCCTCGCGCAACATGACCGACTTCGGCTGGTGCCTGGCCAACAACCTGAACGCCTACGAAGCCATGCGCAACGAAAGGCTCGTGTTCACCACAGGCGGCCTTAAAGTCCTCGCGGACAGCGTTAAGGAGGCAAAATGAACTATATCGAAGTGCTCGTTTCCCCCATACTCAGCGAGAAAAGCATGATTCTGAAAGACACTCAGAACCGCTACACCTTCCGGGTCAATCCCAAGTCGAACAAGAGCGAGATCAAGAAGGCCGTCGAGACCCTTTTCAAAGTCAAGGTAACCGCGGTCCGCACCGCCAACTTCAGAGGCAAGCTCCATAAAGTGGGCCGCCACGAGGGCTACCGCTCGGACTGGAAAAAAGCGATAGTGACAGTGAAGGCCGGGCAGAAAATAGACGTGACCGATCTCCCGAAATAAGGCGAAAAGAGGAAGAGCAAAGCTATGCCAATTAAATCATACAGACCCTATACCCCCTCTCGGCGCACGATGCAGATAGCCGACTTCTCGGAGATCACCAAGACCGATCCCGAAAAGAAGCTGGCTACCGGCATGCGCAAGCACGGCGGCCGCAATAACACCGGCATGATAATGGTGCGCCACCACGGCGGCGGCCACCGCCGGCGCTACCGCGACATCGATTTCAAGCGCGAGAAGTACGGCGTGCCCGCGCGCGTCGCCGCCATCGAATACGATCCCAACAGGAACGCCCGCATAGCGCTGCTGTTCTACGCGGACGGCGACAAGCGCTATATACCGGCGCCGCTCGGCCTCGGCGTGGGCGCCAACGTGATGAGCGGCCCCAAGGCTGAGATCCGCCTGGGCAACGCCCTGCCGATCGCCAACATCCCCGACGGTACTTTTATCCACGCTATCGAGATGATCCCCGGCAAGGGAGCGCAGTTCGTGCGCGCCGCCGGCACCCAGGCGCAGCTGATGGCCAAGGAGGGCGATTATGCCCTCGTCAAGATGCCTTCCGGCGAGATCCGCAAGGTGCTTAAAGCCTGCCTGGCCACCATCGGGCAGGTCGGCAATATCGAGCATAACACTATCACCCTCGGCAAGGCGGGCCGGCAGCGCCACATCGGCGTGAAGCCCACCGTGCGCGGCGGAGCCATGAACGCGTGCGACCATCCGCTTGGCGGCGGCCGCGGCCGTTCGAAGGGCAATAACGTGCCCCGCTCTCCGTGGAACCAGCCTTCTAAGGGCTTCAAGACCAGGACCAAATCAAAGATCTGGGGCTGGATGATAGTGCAGGACAGGCGCAAGTCGACGAACGCGTAACCGGAGGAATATAAATGAGCAGATCATCTAAAAAAGGCCCTTACGTAGACCCGAAACTTCTGGCCAAAGTACAGGCCGCCGTGCAGAGCGGCAACAAAGTGCAGATAAAGACCTGGGCGCGCGCCTGCACTATAACCCCCGAATTCGTCGGGCAGACGCTGATGGTGCACAACGGCCGCAAGTTCCTGCCGGTGTATGTGAACGAGCGCATGGTCGGACATAAGCTGGGCGAGTTCTCTTTTCCCCGCCTGTTCAAGGGCCATGGCCAGTCCCATACCAAGGACGCGACGGATCTCACTTAAGAGAGCTGAAAGCGGCGAGCCGGGAGTTTCAATTAAAGAAACCGCGGCCTCAGAGACAGAACCAAACGGAGAAATTTATGGAAGCTAAATGCCATCTCAGATACCAGCGCTACGGCCGCCGCAAGGTAGCCCAGCTGCTAGACGCGGTGAGGGGGAAATCCCTTTACGAGGCGCATTACATCCTGGAGAGTCTTCCCAGGATCGCCACCGACATCGTTGATAAAGCCATCCGGTCCGCCGGCGCCAACCTGTCGGTGAAGCTCGGCCGCAAGGTCGACCTGAAGGCCATCTGGGTCACGGAAGCCAGCGCGGACCAGGGCCCGATGAAAATGCTCAGGCGCGTCCAGCCCGGGCCGCAGGGCCGCGCGATGCCGTTCAAGCGCAAGATGTGCCACATCAACGTGGTCGTGTCCGATACTAAGGAGCGGAAATAATATGGGTCAAAAAATTCACCCCCGCGGTTTAAGGCTCGGTTACATCCAGGACTGGCAGTCCCGCTGGTTCTCCCCCAAGAAGATGCCGGAACTGATCGGCGAAGATTTTGAAATACGGCGCATGGTTACCGAAAGGTTCCAGCTGGCCTCCGTCAGCTGGGTCGACATCGAACGCGCCGGCGCCTACCTTAAAGTGACCATTCACACGGCCCGCCCCGGCGTGGTGATAGGCCGCAAGGGCGCGGATATCGAGAACCTCAAAAAGGATATCGAGCGCCTCACCAAACGCAAAGTTTACATCAACGTTTCCGAGATCAAGATCCCCGAGCTCGACCCCCGCCTGGTCGGCCAGTCGGTGGCGCAGCAGCTCGAGAAGCGCATCTCCTTCAAACGCGCCATCAAGCGCGCGATGGAGCGCACGATGGGCTCCGGCGCCCTGGGCATAAAGGTCATGGCCTCCGGCCGCCTCGGCGGCGCCGAGATAGCCCGCCGCGAGTGGTTCCGCAAAGGCCGCGTGCCGCTGCAGACCATCTCCGCCGATATCGATTACGGTTTAACCGAGGCCAATACCAGCATGGGCAAGATCGGCATAAAGGTGTGGATCTTCAAGAAGCTGTTCTTCGCGAAGACCCCCCGCGAACTGCGCGAACAGCTCATAAAGATGGAAGCCGAGAACCCGACGGAAATCCCCGTGATGGACGAGTCCGGACAGGCCCGCAGGGACGCAAACCCCGGCGCATAAGCCTTTTTAAGGAGCAATAACTATGTTAATGCCTAAGAGAGTAAAATACCGCAAGACGCATTCGGCCCCGCGCATAAAGGGCATGGCGAAGAGCGGCTTCACGCTCGCTTTCGGCGAGTTCGGCCTGAAGGCGCTCGAGCCGCGCTGGATAACCGCGCGCCAGATAGAAGCCTGCCGCGTGTGCATCGTGCGCTACCTGCGCAAGAAAGGCAAGATCTGGATACGCATCTTCCCGGATAAGGCCGTGACCAAGCACCCCGCCGAAACCCGCATGGGTAAAGGTAAGGGCGCGCCGGACCATTGGGTAGCCGTCGTGAGGCCCGGCAGGATCCTGTTCGAAGTCGAAGGACTGGACAACGCCACCGCCAAAGAAGCTTTCATCCGCGCCGGCCATAAGCTGCCGATAAAGACCAAGTTCGTGAGCCGCGAAGAGAATTAAGAAGGAGCAGCCCCTTATGAAAAGAAAAGAAAAGGAAACCTTGAAGAACATGGGCGACGCCGAAATGAAGGCGCACGCCGCTGATCTCAAGAAGCAGATCTTCCAGCTTAAATTCAAGCGCACGACCGCGCCGGTTGAAAACCCGCTGGTGCTGCGCACCGCCCGCCGCGAGATAGCCCTGATAAACACTTATCTCCGGCAGCGCGAGCTGGCGAAGTCCAAAACCGCCGCAGAGGTTAAAAAATGAACGAAAAAACCGAGAACACCGAGAGCAGAGCCAAGAGGAAAGTCCTGCGCGGCCTGGTCGTCTCCGACAAGATGACCAAGACCCGCGTGGTCAGCGTGGACCATGTCATCAGCCACGCCGTGTACGCCAAGACCCTCCGGCGCCACCGCAAATTTTACGCCCACGACGAGGCGAATGAATCAAAGAGCGGCGACCTGGTGGAGATCACCAGCACCCGCCCCCTGTCCGCGCTGAAGCGCTGGCGGATCAGCCGCATAGTGGAAAAGAGCAAAAAGTAAGGGCTGAGCCCACGGAGAAAACGATCTATGATACAGTTGAGAACAATGCTTAATGTTGCCGATAATTCCGGCGCCCGCAAGCTTATGTGCTTCCACGTGATGGGCGGCAGTTACCGCCGCTACGCTTTCCTGGGCGACACCGTAGTCTGCTCGGTGAAGGACGCCATCCCGCACGGCGCCATAAAGAAAGGCGAGGTGGTGAAGGCCGTGGTGGTGCGCGTGAGGAAAGAAGTGCGCCGCGCGGACGGCTCCTACATACGTTTTGACGATAACGCCGTCTGCGTGATAGACGAGAACGGTGAGCCCAAAGGCACACGCGTTTTCGGCCCCGTGGCCCGCGAACTGCGCGCGAAGAACTACCTCAAAATAGTTTCGCTCGCCCCGGAAGTAATTTAACCGTCTGAAGCGCATAGCGCTTGTTGCGGCAGGGCCATAGGCCTAATAAGGTGGAAAATATGCTTAAACTCAAGAAAAAAGATACGGTCATCGTGATAGCCGGCCGCGACAAGGGCAAAAAAGGCGAGGTTAAGGAATTAATGCCCGCCGTGAGCAAGGTCGTGGTGATGGGGATAAATATTGTCTCCAAACACAAGAAGACCACCAAGGAAAAACCCGGCGGCATCCACAAAATGGAGGCGCCCATGAGCATCTCCAACGTGCAGCTGGTCTGTCCCAAGTGCGGCAAGCCCGCCCGCGTTAAGATTTCCATAGTGAGCGGAGAAAAGATGCGCGCCTGCAAAAAATGCGGCGAAGCGATAGTCTAAAAGAGGTAATTTACATGGCGAAGGACACCCCCAAAGAACCGAAAAAAGAGCATGCTCCCAAGGACCATGCCACAAAAGAGCAGCAGAAGGCCAAAAGCAAGGAGCAGCACCAGAAGGTGCAGGTGACGGAGGCCCACAAGGGCGCCGTCCTCCCCATGCCCAAGGGCTACAAGGTGCGCATGACCGAACTGTATCTCAATACGGTCAGGCCGGCGCTTATGAAGGATTTCGCTCTTACCTCCCCGATGGCCGCCCCCAGGATCACCAAGATCGTGATAAACATCGGCGTCAGCGAGGCCAAGGAAAATATCCAGGCGCTGGACCTGGCCAAAGAGGACCTGACGGTCATCTCCGGGCAGGCGCCCCAGGTGCGCCGCGCGAAGAAATCCATCTCCAACTTCAAGCTCCGCGAGGGCATGCCCATCGCGGTGCGCGTGACGCTGCGCGGAACCCGGATGTACGAGTTCTTTGACCGCTTCGTGTCCATCTCCGTGCCGCGCATGCGCGATTTTCAGGGCGTGGACCCCAGGTTCTTCGACGGGCGCGGCAACCTGAACATGGGCCTGCGCGAGCACCATATCTTCCCCGAAGTCAATATGGAAAAATCGCCCAAGGCGCGCGGCATGAACATAACTTTCGTGACCACCGCCGGCGACGATAAGAAGGGCCAGGCCCTGCTGGAATATATGGGCATGCCGTTCAAGAAGCCCGTTAAGCAAGAGGCGAAACACTAAAAGTCGAACGTTTTACTGATCACATTTAGGAGAAAGAAATGGCTACATATGCTTGGATGGCGAAGATGCGCAAACCTCAGAAGTTTTCCACGCGCTTCCGCAACCGCTGCCAGATCTGCGGCAGGCCGCGCGGCTACTACCGCGATTTCGGCCTCTGCAGGATATGCCTGCGGAAGATGGCGCACGAGGGCCTGATCCCCGGCCTGAGGAAGTCGAGCTGGTAAAGGGAAGTCGCAAGTCACGGGCGGAAGCCTGCGGTTTACAGAATAGTTTTTAGCTTACGAGGTGAAAAAATGGATCCTATAGCAAACATGCTGTGCGCGATAAAGAACGCCACGACCAAGAAAAAAGAGCGGGTGGACGTGCCCTTCTCAGGCATCAAGGTCGGGCTGGTGAAACTCCTCAAGGACGAGGGCTTTGTTTCTAATTTCAAGGTGCTTGACCCCAAGCTGGACAAGACCATAGACCGGCGCGGCGTGATACGCATCACGCTGAAATACACCATGGACAAGCAGCCGGTGATAAACGGCATCCGCCGCGTGTCTAAGCCCGGCCTGCGCATTTACCGGGGCCACGACGAAATGCCCCACGTGCGCGCCGCCTTCGGCGTGACCATCGTTTCAACTTCCAAAGGGCTGTTGACGGACGCCGACGCCAAGAAGCAGAAGCTCGGCGGCGAAGTGCTCTGCCAGGTCTGGTAAGAAGAATCGAAAATCGAGGATCGGGAATCTGGAATTAAGAACTGATTTAGGAAAGAGGTAAACATATGAGCAGAATCGGAAAAAAGCCTATCGCGCTTTCGGAGAAGGTCAAAGCAAGGGTGGAAAACAGGAAGGTCCTGGTAGAGGGCCCGCTGGGCAAGCTGTTCTATTCCCTGCCCGAGGGCATCAACGCCGAGGTCAAGGCCTCCAACATCAATATCAGCATAGCGCCGGGAGCGGCCGATAAAGGCGCGCTGTTCGGCACGGCGCGGGCGCGCGTCAACAACATGGTCACCGGCGTCACCAAAGAATTCGAGAAGATACTTGAGATCAGCGGCGTGGGTTTTAAGGGCGCGGTGGAAGGCAACCGCGTCACCATGCAGCTCGGCTTCTCCCACCCCGTGATAGTGGACATACCGCAGGGCATCAAGATGTCCTTCGATCCCAAACAGGTGGTCCTTACCATAAAGGGCATAGACAGGGAAGTCGTCGGCAACCTGGCCGCCCAGATAAAGCGCATTAAACCTCCGGAACCCTATAAGGGCACCGGCATCAAGTATCAGGGCGAGCATATCATCCGCAAGGCCGGCAAGACGGCGGCGGGAGCGAGCGCCGGCGCAGGCGGCGGCGCGGCTGCTAAGAAATAACCAGGGAGAACGATTATGATAAGCAAACAAGAACGCTATGAATTCCGCAAGATCCGCTCAAGGAACAAGCTGTTCGACCACGGCATAAAAAGGCCGCGGCTGAGCGTCTACCGGGGCACCAAGTACATTTACGCCCAGGTCGTGGACGATATGAAGGGCGCGACCCTCGCGGCCGCCAGCAGCCTGGAGAAGGAAATGAAGGGCAAGTTCAAGTCCGGCAAGAGCATAGACTCCGCCAAGCTGGTGGGGGCTCTTCTGGCCAAGCGCGCCATCGCCAAGGGCGTCACCGAAGTCTGCTTCGACCGCGGCGGCAGGATCTATCACGGCCGCGTCAAAGCCCTGGCGGACGCGGCGCGCGAAGCCGGTTTGAAATTCTAAGGGAGAAGCCAAAAAATGCTCAGAAACCAAAAACAGCTTAAGACCAGCAAAGAACTCAGCGCCCAGGGCAAAACCCCCGGCGAGGCCATGGAGCTCGACCTTACCAACGCCAAAGAAGAGAAGGTCGTGACCGTGGTGGTCAACCGCGTGACCAAGGTGGTCAAAGGCGGCAAGCGCTTCTCCTTTAACGCACTGGTGGTGGTCGGAGACAGCAACGGCAAGGTGGGCGTGGGCCTCGGTAAATCCAACGAGGTGCAGGGCGCCATCCTGAAAGGCACCGCCGGCGCCCGCAAGGAAATGTTCCAGTTCCCCCTGACCGGTTCCACTATCCCGCACGAAGTCGAAGGCAATTTCGGCGCGGGCAAGGTCTGGATGAAACCCGCGGTCAGCGGCACCGGCCTGATAGCCGGCGGCGGCGTGCGCGCCGTGCTCGAAGCCGGAGGGGTTAAGAACGTCCTCACCAAGAACCTCGGCACGCGCAACGCGTTCAACACCGTTTACGCCACCATGGACGCCCTCAAGCGCCTCAAGAGCAAAGAGGAAGTGATGAAGATCCGCGGCAAGGAATAATCTAGCCTCGCGGAACTGGCGATTTTAGAAAACACAGGAGGCCGTCTGATACGCATAGCGCCTGATACGGCATCTCCAAAGGAATAAAACACTATGATCTCACTCCACAGTCTTAAAGCCAAACCGGGCTCCGTACACAAGCGCAAGCGCCTCGGTACAGGCCAAGGCTCGGGCCACGGCCAGACCTCCACGCGCGGCCAAAAGGGCCAGAACTCCACTTCGGGCGGCACCAAGCGCAACGGCTTCGAGGGCGGCCAGACGCCGCTGCTCCGCCGCATCCCGAAGAGCGGTTTCAGCAACGTCCAGTTCCGCCAGGAATACGAGTGGGTAAACATCTCCTCGCTTGAAAAGAATTTCCCGGCGGGCGCGGCCGTTACCCCGGCCGATATGCTCAGGCGCCGGCTGATCAAGCACGACACGCTGGTGAAGGTCCTCGGCAACGGCGAAGTTACCAAGGCGCTCAACGTCACCGCCCACTCGTTCTCCAAAGGCGCGGCCGAAAAAATAACGAAGGCCGGCGGCAAGATCACGCTGCTCGTCGGAGCCAAGGCCGCCAAAACAGCGGAAGTCGCAGCCCGGGACGCCGCTAAGAAGAAAGCCAAAACGGACAAAAAATAATGCAACAAATAACCGACATTTTTAAGATAGAGGATCTTAAAAAACGGATATTCTTCGTGCTCGGGGCGCTTGCCGTCTACCGCCTCGGCGCGACGATCCCGATCCCCGGCATCAACACCGCGGCGCTGCAGGCCATCTTCGAGGCCCAGAAAGGCTCGCTGTTGGGCTTCCTCGACATCTTCTCCGGCGGCGCTCTGAGCAGGTTCTCCATCTTCTCGATGGGCGTGATGCCCTACATCAACGCCTCCATCATCATGAGCCTGGTGCAGGGCGCTCACATCTTCCCGGCGCTCGACCGCCTGCAGAAAGAAGGCGAAAGCGGCCGCAAGAAGATCGTGCAGTTCACGCGCTATTTCACGCTGTTCCTGGCGGCTTTCCAGTCGCTGGGTCTTACCTTGGCGATGACCCAGATGCAGTCCGGCGGCGGCCCTTCTATCGTAACCAATCCCACTTTCGGATTTTACTTCGTGACCGTGCTTACGCTGGTCAC
>CAIQNV010000056.1 GCA_903873295.1 uncultured Elusimicrobia bacterium | reverse complement strand
CGGCCATGGGGTTGCTCTGAAGCCGCTTTGGGGAGGGGGGCCCCGCTTCGGGGGGAACCGCGCAACGGTTCCTGCGCGGCTGAATGGGCAACCCCATGGCCGGCCCTCGGCGGTTCTATGTCCGGCAAGCGCTTTTTTAGATTTCAGGACTTTACCTGACGAAGGGGAGGGTGCGCAGGTCTATTCCCATATGCTCGCCAAAAAACCGGCTGAAGAGCCCGTCGATAAAAATGGCGGTGCCCTGATCCTCCGCCAGGGCGCGGACCGCGGGCCAGCCGCCGGCGTGCAGCGTCTCCCACAGCTCCGCCTCGGGCCCCGCCGCCGTCTCCCTGAAGCCGAAGCCGGCCAGCTCAAGCGCGCGCAGCGTGAAAGCGCGGCGCAGCCAGAAAGCGACGCCGCCGGCGTCCAGGTCCTGCAGCGCGCCGAGGAGCAGTTCGTATTTTTCGGGAGAAGGGCTTTGCGCGGGCGTGATCTTATTGATCACCTCGCAGTAATGCTGGGCCAGGTAAAGGCTCTCCAGATCTTTTCTGATACCGCCAAAAGCGCCGAGGGTCCGGCCGCCGGTGCAGACCGGGAAATTAGAGCCCTTCTTAAGGAAAAAGCGGTAGTCGCCCCAGGTCACGGCCTCGCTGAGCGCCCGCAGCTTGCCCCGGGCCAGGCGCACGCTTTTAAAGTTAACCTCCAGCTTGCCGTGCTCCAGCGTGAACACCGTGACGATCCGGTCGCTTTCGCGCAGCGGGCGCCGCTGCAGCACGATACCGTAATCGCAGAAGATCATCCCTCTATTCTACAAAACCCCCGGCCGCGAGCCTAATCCCCGCGAATAGTAGTAGAATGTATGCTTATGAGACCGACCGCTACTGAGACCGCGGCTTTATTTTTCTTTCCGCGCATAGCGAAGCCGCGGAGAGGCGCGGCTGCCGCCGGGAAGCGGCGAGGAGCCTTTACCCTGATAGAGATCATGATCGTCGTCGCCATCATCGGCATCCTGGCCGCCGTAGCCTTCCCCAGATTCGCCGGTCTGCTCCGTAAGTCGCAGGAGGGCTCGCTGAAAGGCACGCTGGCTTCCATCCGTTCCGCACTTAAGGTATATACAGCAGACAACGAGGGCTGGTATCCGACGGGGGCGCATCTAAACAACTCCCCCGTGCTCAGCGACACCCTGGTCCCTAAATACCTGAATAAATTCCCGGATATCATTGTTCCCGGCTATCACGCCGCCACCAAGAACGTCTTCTGCCACACGGCCATCTCCCCCGGCCACGAACACGACGGCTCCGGCCTGATCTATGACGGGGAGTACCCGCCCGATGCGGAGTGGGGCTCGCTCTGGATCGCTTGTACGCACACCGATTCAAAGTCCATTTCCTGGACGACATTTTAAGCAGCGGAAATAAAAGAATATCCGCTTGCGCCCCGCCGGGGAAAAGAGTACCATTCCTTAAGATGCTCCGCGGTTCGGCATGACCCGCAGGAATATTACTCGGCTCAGGGGGGAAACATGAAACCTGTCTATAGAAGCGTTTTTTTCGCGCTAGTCGCCGGCGCGTTCTCGGCCGGCTCCGCGCTCGGCGCCGACAAATACATAATTGACGGCGCGCACTCCAGCGTGGGCTTTTCTGTAAAGCACCTCGGCATAAGCAATGTAAAGGGGAAATTCAGGGAATTTTCCGGCTTTATAATGGTGGATGAAAAGAACCTTGCGCAGTGCTCGGTGGAGGTCGAGATCCGGGCGGCCAGCGTGGATACCGACAACGACGCGCGCGACGCCCATTTAAAGACCGCGGATTTTTTCGACGTAGAGAAGTTTCCGGCGCTGACCTTCAAAAGCACGCGGGTCAGGAAGACAAAGACCGGCTATGCGGCGACCGGGGCGTTCTCCATGCATGGGGTGACCAGGGAAATAACCATTCCTTTTACCGGCCAGAAAGCCACCGACCCGTCGGGCAAACAGCGCATAGGGGTGGACGCCGGACTTACGATCGACCGGCAGGATTACGGCGTAAAGTGGAGCAAGCTCATGGACACCGGCGGCCTGGTGGTAGGCAATGACGTGAAGATAGAGCTCGCCGTGGAAGCCGTCAAAGAGTAGCGCGGTCCGTTCGGGGCCGGGCGATCCGACCGCGCGCCGCGAAAAAAAGACAGCCGGCTTTCGGGCCGGCTGTCTTTATTATGAATACCTGGGATTACCTGCCGGTGATGGTTATCAGCGGCGTGTTGGGGACCGAGGGACGGCAGCCGTGCAGCGGAATGTTCATGCCGGGGAAGGACGGCGGGCCGAACGGATTGGGTTTGGAAATATACGAGCCGTCCTTGCAGCGGTAGATGCAGGAATAATCGGTATCCATCGCCAGCGCGCAGACTTCCTGGCCGGCGGCCTTTGTCAGCCCCGTGCTTACGGGCGTCAGCTCAAAAGTTCCGAGGATCTCGCGGACCGAGTATTTGTAGGCGGGGGAAACCTGCTTCAGGTTCAGGAACGAGCCCCACAGGCAGACTTCAAAAACTTCTTTCTGCTCCGGCTGAAGGACCCTGGGTTCGGTTATTACGACCTTAACGGTCTCGCGGTAATACCGGGTGCTCGGGATACAGATCTGGCCCACGGGATAACCCATGTTCTGGCATTCCTGGGTAGTTTCCCTGCTGACGAGGGAGACCGCAGGGGAGGTAAGGGGATCGGCGGCGCCGAAAGTTATTTTTTTGCAATCGCGGGTAAGATCTATAAGCTGGCCGAACCTGGCTTCCGGGACCTTTACGTCGGAAACGGACGCTTCTTTCAGGGCGCTCCGCACATCGATACCCTGGTCGAAATTCACCGCGGCTCCTGCCGCCGATACAAAACCGAAGCAAACCGACATCGTTATAAGTTTTTTGATCATGCTGTTGTTACCTCCGTATAATTCAGATGACTTTATCGTAAATTCACCCTATGCAGAGTTTAGCACGCTCCGCCTCCGTTGTCGCGCGGCTTTCGGCCTACGGCGCCGCTGTTTTTGGACCTATTGCGGATTTCCCAAAAGGCCCTTGCGCGCGCAAGAGCCTGCGCCCAAACCGGCAAGCAAAGCATATATTTCACTTCCCGCCGGTAGTAAAAAGGCCCAAGCCCACGCCGCGGAGCCCTATTTTTTGCTTTTTACAGCCGTAATTTATATAATTAAATCATTATGCTACCTACATACAGACCAAATGTCCGTAAACGGGCAAAACACATCGGCTTCCGTGCAAAGATGAAAACAGCGGGCGGCAGGAAAACCCTCGCCCGCAGGCGCGCCAAGGGCCGCTGGCAGCTCATACCCATAAAGCCCGCTTAAAACAGCGGCGGGCAGCAGGGTTAAAAAAGTGAAAGAGTTCGCCTTTTCAAGAGCTTCACGCCTCCGCCTCAAAAAAGAGTTTGAGGCCGTTTTCGCAGCCGGAAGGAAGACCGTCACCAGGGACCTGGTGGCCTGGCATTCTCCGGCGGGAGACAAGGAAAAGAAGATCGGCCTCATGGTTTCTAAAAAGACCGGCGGGGCGGTGAAGCGGAACAGGTTAAAAAGGCTTCTAAGGGAAGCGTTCAGGCTGACTAAAAAAGAGTTAAAGGAAGGCACGCGCCTTATCATCTATCCCAAAGCGGGCTGCGCCATGAGTAACCTGGCACAGGCCCGGCAAGAGCTGGATACACTCCGGCAGAAGGCGCGCCTTAACGATGACGGTAAATAAGACCGGATCAAAAAATCTTAAATCACTGGCGCTTCTTACGCTGCGCTCGGCATACAGGACTTTCAGGCCGGCCCTAGGGCCCGCGACCTGCAGGTTTCAGCCGTCCTGTTCCGACTATGCGTTCCAGGCGCTGGATAAACACGGGATTTTAAACGGGACCAGGCTGGCCGCAGGCCGCCTCTCCCGCTGTCGTCCTTTCTCTCCGGGCGGTTACGACCCGGTGCCCTGAACCCCCGCGAAGTCTTGCGCCTTTGATCGCGTGGAGGTTTTAATGCAGAAGAATCTTATCCTTGCGGTAGTCCTGTCCTCGGCGGTCTATATCGGCTGGTACTCCTTCGTGGAGAAAAAGATCCAGCCGCAGATCGCCCAGGCGAAGCAGCAGTCGCAGACCGCGGCGCAGCCCGGCGCGAGCAGTACGGCAACCGCCCCCGCCGCGCAGCCCGAGCCTGCCGCGCTTCCCGAAAACTGGAAAAAAGACGCCGTAACGATAAAAGCCGGCAAGGCGGAATACTACTTCAATTCCGGCGCGGCCTCGCTTGCCGGCGCGGTATACGAAGGCCCGGTGGCGCCGGTGGAACTTGTCCCGGACGCCGCCCGCGGGTTCTTCTCGGCCACCATCCCCGCCGTCTTCAGGCTTAAGGCAAAAAACCAGGATTCGGCGGAATTCTCCGGCCAGGCCGGGGGGCTGCAGGTAACTAAAAAGTTCACCTTCTCTCCCGATAACGGGCTGAACACGCTGCAGATCACGGCCCTGAACGCCTCCGGCAAGACCCAAACGCTCGCCGCCTGGGAACTCCGGATCGGCCCCGGCCTCGGGACCGTTAAGAGCGAGGAAAAAGAAAACGCCAAACTCTGCAAAGCCGACTACACTTTCACCGAACCCGGCCGCAAACACCCCACCCTGAAAGAACTGAAGGACGAGCCCGCCCAGGCCGACTGGGTCTGGACCGGCCTCAACAACCGCTACTTCCTCGCCGCTCTGGCCGGCGGAAATTTTCAGAATATCCGCCCGCTCAGGCGCCTGGAAAAAGTGAGGGAGAACGGAAAAACCCCGATGCTGGTGCTGCCGATGCCCGCCGTGGAATTGAAGCCCGGAGAAAAGCGGACCTGGGAAGCGCAGTTCTACCTGGGCCCGAAGGACTACACCCGGCTGAAAACGCTCGGGCTGGGGCTTGACCGCTCGGTGGACTTCGGCTTTTTTTCGCCCCTGGCGAAACTCGCCAACTCCGCCCTCGCCTATTTCCACAAACTGACGGGCAACTACGGCGTGGCCATAATAATCCTCAGCGTCATAATCCAGCTGCTGCTTACCCCGCTCAGCTTCAAGAGCTTCAAGGCCATGGCCGTGATGAAGAAGATCCAGCCGGAGATGCAGTCCATACAGAAGAAGTATAAGGACGACCCCAAGCGCATGAACCAGGAGGTCATGGACCTCTATAAGCGCCATGGCACGAACCCGCTGGGCGGCTGCCTGCCCATGCTGCTGCAGATCCCGGTCTTCTTCTCGCTCTTCACCGCGCTGCGCAATTCCTGGCCTCTGCACGGCGCGCCGTTCGTCTTCTGGATAAAAGACCTTTCCGCGAAAGACCCCTTCTACGTGATGCCCCTCGTGATGGGCGGCATAATGTTCCTGCAGCAGAGCTTGAACCCGCAGACCTCGGACCCCTCGCAGGCGGCGATGATGAAGTGGATGCCGGTCATCTTCACTTTCATGTTCCTGAGCTTCCCGTCGGGACTGGTGCTTTACTGGCTTATCAACAGCACCTGGGGCTTCGCGCAGACCATGTATCTGCAGAAGAAGATGGCGTAAAAGTAAGATTTTCTAACTGAACGATGGAGGAGACATACAAATGAGAGAAACAAAGACAGAAGCGAAGACGATACAGGACGCCGTCGAGAAAGGCCTTGCGGAAATGGGCCTCCGGCGCGACCAGGTGGAAGTGGTGGTGGAAAGCGAAGGAACAAAGGGTTTCCTCGGCTTCGGCGCGAAGAAAGCCTGCGTTATTTTAAGAGAAAAGCACTGGCCCGGCGGACGCGGAGACGAGCCCAGAGAGAGCCGCGGGCCCCGGCGCGACGGCAGAGGCGCGGGCCCCCGGCGCGACGGCAGAGGCGCGGGCCCCCGGCGCGACACCCGGCCTTCAGCTCCCCCGGCGGCCCCCAGGCGCCCCGGCCGCTACGGCTACGAAGACGCCAGGCTGCCGCCGCCGCCGCAGGAAGAAACCCGCGAAGCCCGGCCCCAGCGCGAAGACCGGCCCATGCGCGAAGACCGCCCCTCGCGCGAAGACCGCCACAGAACGGAGCGCGTCTACAAAGAGGAGCCCCTCGGCGCCGAGTACATCGCCATACAGCCGCCGCAGGACCCGGTGGAGCACGCCAAGACGGCGCTGCTCAAGATGCTCTCGCTGATGGGCATACAGGCGACGGTCGCGGAGGCCCGCCTCGAGCAGGGTGAGAACCTGCTGTTCATCCGCTTCGACTGCGCCGATACGGCCGTTTTCACCGACGAGAACGGACGCGGCCTGCAGTCCCTGCAGTTCATCCTCAACTCCATAGTCAGCCGTAAGCGCGAGCCGCATCTGGCCCTGCGCCTGGACACCGGCGGCTACTGGGACAGCAAGGAAAAAGAAATAGCCGCCCGCGTGGAAGAAGCGGTGAACAGCGTAAGAACTTCGGACAGGCCGAGCCGCCTTGACCCGATGCCCGCCTCCATGCGCAAGATAGTGCACAACCTCATAAAAGCCAAGTACCCCGACATGGAAACAGCGTCGGAAGGCGAAGGCCGCTGGCGCAAGGTCGCGATACATAAAATAGAGCGGCCCCAGGCCGCGCCCGTCGAGCAGCCGGTCCAGCAGCCCGCCGAGGCCGCCGCTCAGCCGCCCGTCGAAGCCGTTGCCCAGCCGTCCGCGGAAGCCGCCGCCCAGCCGCAGCTGCCTGCGGAGCAGCCGGCGCAGCAGACCGCCGAAACCGCCCAGCCGGCGGAGCAGACCACCGAGCAGAAGTAAGACACTCGGTCAGCGCAGCGTGACAGCCGGCGAGCTGTCACGCTGTTCATTTTCTGAGGTAAGATGAAACTGCCGGAAACAAGCGACACCATAGCCGCGCAGGCGACCCCGCCCGGCGCCGGGGCGCTGGCCGTGATACGCATCTCCGGGCCGGCGGCTTTCAGCGCGGCCGCTTCCTTTCTTTCCCCCGTCCCGCGCGACCCCCGCCATGCCTCCGCCAGGCTCCTATCCGTAAAGGACGGCGGCGCTCTGGTGGACAGGGCTGTGGTTATTTTTTACCGGGGCCCCGCCAGCTACACCGGGGAGGACACCGTCGAGATCTCCTGCCACGGCTCCCCGTACATAATCAGGACCATCCTTAACCTCGCCGTAAAGAGCGGCGTCAGGCCGGCAGAGCCCGGAGAATTCACGCTGCGCGCCTTCCTCAACGGCAAGCTGGACCTGGCCCGGGCCGAGGCCGTGGCGGAGCTAATAGCCGCCGGCTCGGCCGGGGCGCACCGCGCGGCTATCACTCAGGCCGAGGGCGGCCTTTCGGCGGAGGTGCGCGGCATCAAGACCGCGCTGACAGAGCTCCTCGCGGAAATAGAGGCCCGTCTGGACGATTCCTACGGGGAACTGCCCGCGCTTGAGCTGAAAACTTTCGCGCGGCGGGCGGCGGCCGCCCGAAAAGAAACTCTCTTACTGGCCTCGGGCTTCGAGGCCGGCCGGGGCATACGCGAAGGAATAAAGGTGGTCATAGCCGGGGCGCCCAACTCCGGAAAATCCTCCCTGCTGAACGCCCTGCTCGGCTATGACCGGGCCATGGTCTCGCGCCGGGCCGGCACCACCCGCGACACCCTCGAGGCGGCGCTGGAGATAGACGGCTTTTCCGTGCTTTTCACCGACACCGCAGGGCTCAACGCGCGCGCGGCCTCGCCGCTGGAGCGGGAGGGCATAAAACGCGCGGAGAAAGCCATCGCGCGGGCCGACGCCCTGCTGCTGGTGAAAGACGCCTCCGTAAGCGAGACCCCCGGCGACCGGCGGGCGGAAAAAGAGATCGAGCGCCGGGCCCCCAAAGGCTCCAGGCTGATACGCGTCCTTAACAAATCCGACCTGCCGGAAAAACGCGGCCGGCCCGGCCCCGGCTGCCTGAAAGTCTCGGCCAAAACGGGCGAGGGCCTGGCCCGGCTTAAAGCCGCGCTGGTGGCGGAGCAGAAAAAAGTTTTTCGCGACGGGGCGCAGGCGGTGGTTACTTCGGCGAGGCATTTCGCGGCGCTGTCCGCCGCCGCCGGAGAGCTGACGAACCTGGAGGCGGTGATAAAGAAAAGTCAGCCGCCGCTGGAGCTGGCCGCGGAGCATCTGCGCGGCGCGCTCGGGGCGCTGGCTTCCCTGCTGGGGGAGACTACCCCGGAGGATGTCCTGGCGGACATCTTCAAGAATTTCTGCGTCGGTAAATAAGAATTCTTCGCTGAGACGCTGAGAAAAACTTATGGTTAAAAATAAGAAGCTTACGGGTTTAGACTGGGTACGGGCCGGG
>CAIQNV010000055.1 GCA_903873295.1 uncultured Elusimicrobia bacterium | reverse complement strand
TATCGTAGGATATCTGATATCCAAAAAGGCTTTGCGCTTAGAGCGCCACTAAGCCTCTCGGAAGGAAGCCACCCTTTTCATATTACCATCAGACGGCCAACGGTTCCTGCGCGGCGGAATGGGCAACCCCATGCCCGGCCTGTATCCAGGCTGAACCTGCAGGCAAAAAAAACCCCACGCAACAGCGCGGGGCTCTTTTTTTGCGTCCGGCAATTTCGTGACGCTCTGACTCAACTACTTTGAGACTCTAAGACTATTTCTTAACCGGCGCGGGCGCGGGGACCGGCGCGGCTTTTGCCGGGGCGGGGGCCGCTTTAGCGGGAGCGGCGGCGGGAGCCTGGGCGCCGGGCTGGGCCGGGGCCGCCTGCTGCTGCAGCGGATATTCCTGCACCACCGAGCGGAAGCGGTTGTTCGCGCCGAAGATGGTAAGCAGCAGCGAGGTGACGGCGAACAGCGCCGCGCAGCCCGCGGTGAATTTCTTTATGAAAGAAGTGCCGCTGGCGGCGTTAAAAAGGGAGTCCCCCCCGCCGCCGAACATCGACAGGGCGGAGCCCTTGCTGGTCTGGAAGATCACGATAGAAATTATTATCACGAACGCCAGGATAATGTGCATTGTAACTATAAAGGTATACATTAATTATTCTCCTTAACTACTTATTTAAAAACTGACCGCCGCACCGCGAAACGAGCGCAAGCGTTTATTTCTGTGAAAGCGCCACCAAGCCGGGCAACTGCTTGCCTTCTATGAACTCCAGACTGGCGCCGCCGCCGGTCGAGCAGTGCGAAATATTCTCGGGCTTCACTTTTGCCGTCTTAAGCACCGAAAGCGTATCGCCGCCGCCCAGAATGGTGGTGGCGCCGCTTCTGGTGGCCTGCGCCATCGCGTTGGCCACTGTTATGCTGCCACTCGCGAAAGCGGGGGTCTCGAAAATGCCTACGGGGCCGTTCCAGAAGATGGTCTTAGCCGCTTTTATCTTATCCGTGAACAGCAGTTCCGTGCGGGGGCCGATGTCGACGCCCGTCCAGCCGTCCGGCACCGCCATAGCCTGGGTGATCTCCACTTTGGCGTCCGGCTTTATCTCGGTCACGACGCGGTGGTCAGCGGGCAGCAGCATCTCCACGTTATTGCGGTGCGCCTTCAGAATAATGTTCTTCGCCTCTTCCACCTTGTCAGCCTCAAGAAGAGAGTTGCCGATATTGGTGTTCTGCGCGGCCAGGAAAGTGTAGGCCATGCCGCCGCCGATTATAAGCGTGTCCACCTTTTCGATAAGGCTATAAAGCACGCTGATCTTGTCGGAAACTTTGGCCCCGCCTATGATGGCGAGGAAAGGCCGCACCGGGCTCACCATGGTCTTATCCAGATATTCCAGCTCCTTCTGCACGAGGAAGCCGATGGCCCCGGGCAGGAATTTGGCTATGGCGGCGGTGGAGGCGTGGGCGCGGTGCAGCGCCCCGAAGGCCTCCTGCACGAAGAATTCGCCGTGCTTCGCCAGCAGCTTCGCGAAAGACTCGTCGTTCTTCTCTTCCTCGGCGTGGTATCTCAGATTTTCAAGCAGTACGATCTCGCCTTTTTTCGCGGCGGCCACTACCTTGTCGGCCTCGGGGCCGACACAGTCGGAGGCGAAGTGAACTTTTACCCCCGCGAGTTTTTGCAGGTGTTCAGCCACCGGCTTCAGAGTGTATTTGGGATCGGGCTTTCCCTTGGGCCTGCCCAGGTGGGCCATCAGCACCACTTTGCAGTTGCCCTCCAGCAGCAGTTTTACGGTCTTCAGCGTCTCGCGAATGCGGGTGTCGTCCTTGATTACGCCGTCCTTCAGGGGAACATTATAATCCACGCGGACCAGCACGCTCTTATCCTTAAGATGCGCATCCTGCACTTTTGCCAGTTTCAGAACAGTCTTATTTTCCGTGGTCATGATATTTCTCCGAAATTTTAGTCTAAGAGTCAGGAGTCGAGGGTCAAGAGTCGGGAACATTTTCTGTCCCCTGACTCTCGCCCTCAGACTCCCGGCTTATTTCCTGAGCAGCTTCTGCACTATAGCTTTCAGGGCGGGCTTGCGCTCCCTGAGGGAGTAGTTAACGCGCACGGACGGCTTATTGAACTTCAGGTGCTTGGCGAGGTCGATGGGGGTTCCGACCAGGACCAGGTCCGCGGGGATCGCGTTTATGGTCTTGTTCAGTTCCGTCATCTGGGCGTCGCCGTAGCCCATCGCGGGCAGTATCTCTTTCAGCTGCTTGAAGTTCTCGAATACTTTCTTTATGGTGCCGATGGCGTAGGGGCGGGGGTCCACAATGGACTTGGCTCCGTACTTCTTGGCCGCCACGTAGGCCGCGCCGTAGGACATGTCGCCGTGGGTAAGGGTGGGGCCGTCTTCTACGACCAGCACTTTCTTCCCCTTCACCACATTGCCGCCCTCTATGCCCACAAGGCTGTCCGCCTCTATAATGATGGCCTTCGGGCTCATCAGCTTTATGTTCGCCTTCACCGTGGCCATCTGCTCTTTGGTGGCGTTGTTGACTTTATTGATGACCACCACGTCCGCCATGCGCAGATTGACCGCGCCGGGGTGGAAGGTGGCTTCATTGCCGGCCCTGAGGGGGTCGGTCACTACGATATGGAGGTCAGGCTTGTAGAAGGACAGGTCGTTGTTGCCGCCGTCCCACAGGATGACGTCGGCTTCTTTCTCGGCGCGCTTGAGGATCTCGCCGTAGTCCACGCCGGAATAGATGATGTGCCCGGCGGCTATGTGCGGCTCGTACTCTTCCATCTCTTCGATGGTGCACTTATGCGTCTTCAGGTCCGCAAGGGTCTCGTAACGCTGCCAGGTCTGCTTGACCAGGTCGCCGTAGGGCATCGGGTGGCGTATGGCCACCACTTTCTTGCCCATGGCTTTGAGGATGTCCGCTATGTAGCGCGTAGTCTGGCTCTTGCCGCAGCCGGTGCGCACGGCGCAGACGGAGATCACGGGTTTGCTTGATTTAATGTAGGTATGGTCGCCGGAGAGCAGCTTGAAGTCCGCGCCGCAGGCGAGGGCGAGCGAGCCCTTGGCCATCACGGTATTGAACGCCACGTCGGAGTAGGCGAACACGACTTCATCCACTTTAAGCTTCTTGATAAGCGCGGGCATTTCTTTCTCTTCATAGATATTTATGCCGTTCGGGTACAGCTTGCCGGAAAGCTCTTTAGGATACTTGCGGCCCGCTATGTTGGGGATCTGGTAGGCGGTGAACGCCACCACTTCCACATCTTTATTATCGCGGTAGTAAACATTGAAGTTATGGAAGTCGCGGCCGGCGGCTCCCATTATCAGCACTCTTTTCTTAGCCATTGTAGCTCTCCTCTAACGAACACAAACACGCCGGGCGTCTTAGGGTCAGCGACTGGGCGCGGACACGACCCCCAGGCTAAATCACAGGCCTTTCTTTATCATCAGCAGGGCGAGGTCTACCACCCGGTTGGAATAGCCCCATTCGTTGTCGTACCAGGCGAGTATCTTGGCGAAATTACCGCCGATCACCTTGGTGCTCTTGCCGTCCACGCTGGAGCTGAGCGGGGAATGGTTGAAGTCTATGGAGACGAGCGGCTCATCGACATATTCCATAATGCCTTTCATCGGGCCCTCGGCGGCGGCCTTCAGCGCGGCGTTGATCTCGTCGGCGGTAGCGGGCTTCGACAGCAGCACGGTGAGGTCGACGGCCGACACGTTAGGGGTGGGCACGCGGATGGCGAAGCCGTCCATTTTCCCCTTCAGCTCGGGCATCACCAGGGCGATGGCCTTGGCCGCTCCGGTGGAGGTGGGGATCATGGACAGCGCGGCCGCGCGGGCCCGGCGCAGGTCGGAATGAGCCATATCGTGGACCTTCTGGTCGTTGGTGTAGGCGTGGATAGTGGTCATCAGGCCTTTCTCAATGCCCCACTTGTCGCTTATAACTTTGCAGAAGGGGGCCAGGCAGTTGGTGGTGCAGGAAGCGTTCGAGACCACGTGGTGGGTCTTCGGATCGTATTTGTCGTCGTTAACGCCCATAACTACGGTGAGGTCTTCGCCCTCGGCCGGGGACGAGATGATGACTTTCTTGGCGCCGCCCTTAGTGATATGGTTCTCGGCGCCCTTAACTTCCTTGCCCTTCTTGTTCACGCCGTCTTTCTTTATGGTGAACAGGCCGGTGGATTCAACAACGATCTCTATGCCCAGGCTCTTCCACGGGATGGCCGAGGGATCCTTTTCTTTGAAAACTTTTATCTTTTTGCCGTCCACTGAAATTTCGTCGTCGGCGGTGGCTTTCACTTCGCCTGCCAGTCGGCCATGCACCGAGTCGTACTTCAAAAGGTGCGCGTTGGTCTTGGCGTCCGTAAGATCGTTGATAGCGACCAGTTCAAGCTGGCCGTCCGTACGGGCGAGGATGGCGCGCGCCACCAGCCTGCCTATCCTGCCGAAACCGTTAATACCTATTTTAGTAGCCATTTTGGGTTCTCCTTGAATGTCAATTAACTAACAAATCGATGCAGCCACCGCGTATAAATTATAACAAATTCGGAGGCCCAAGCCCGTCAGGCCATCCCCTCCGGCCGCTTTTGTTATAATATCTTTAACCTGTTCCCTTATATGAAAAAACCTTCCTTGAACGCTCTGCTGCTTGCCACGCTCGGCCTTTTCGCTTTCTCCGTCATCTTCTCGGTAACCGCCGTCGAGACCGCGCTTCTGCTGACGCTGGCCCTGCTGCTGGCCTGGAAATACCGGGAAGGCTCCCTCTCCGGGCTCCGGCCGGCGCTGACCGGCCACCCCCTTTTTGCCCCCTGGATGCTATATCTGGCCGTCTGCCTGTTAACCTCGGCCACGGCGTATTACCCGCTAAAAGGCCTGGGCCAGCTCAACTCGGACTTCCTTAAGTATGTCTGCCTTTTCACACTTCTGCTCGCCGTAAAGAAAGAACACCTGCCAGGGCTTTCCGCAGTTTACGCGGCGGCGGCGGCGGTATCCGCGCTGTTCGGCGTCTTCGAGGCGGTGCGCCCGGTCCTCTCCGGAGACGGCATCCTCGCGCGCGCCGGCGTCTTCATGAACGCGGTGCGCTACGGCGAGGCGATGACTATCGCCTTTCTGCTCATCCTGAGCCGCCTGCTCCTCCCCTCCAAAGAAAGCTTCAAGCGGGAGCGACTGCTCTACGCCCTGGCCGCGGCGCCCGTCTTCGCGGCTATAGTATTCAGCCAGACCAGAGGCGCATACCTTGGCGCCATAGCCGGCATACTCGCGATATTTTTTTTCGCGCCGCAGGCCAGGAGAAGGCTGACAGTTTATATGGCGCTCATGCTCGCCGCAGCCGTCGTTTTAGGGACAGCCGCCCCTGTCTTTAAGAACCGCCTCTCCGCCATGCTGACTATCAGGCAGGGTGACTTTTCAGAGAACCCCCAAAACATCGGCATCAATGTCCGCATAGAACTATGGAAGGTGGGGTATAAAATGTTCAAGGCCCACCCCGTGCTGGGCGTAGGCCCCGACAATATCAAAAGGGTTTTTAAGAAATACCACCCTGAGCCATTCCCGGAAGAAGAGGTATACGGC
This sequence comes from uncultured Elusimicrobia bacterium, assembly GCA_903873295.1. GTDB lineage: Bacteria > Elusimicrobiota > Elusimicrobia > Elusimicrobiales > UBA9959 > UBA9959. The sequence goes on along the minus strand of CAIQNV010000055.1, from coordinate 33,337 downwards.
ACTTTGAACAATCTCTATGTACACCAGGCGGCCGAGCGCGGCATATTAGGCGTGGCGGCCCTGCTTCTGTTATTCGTCTCAATGTTCCTGTTCGCCTTAAAGCGGTTTAAGGCTTCAAACAGCCCTTACGCGCTCTGGGCGCTGTGCGCTCTCCCCGCTTTTTATGTAGTGAATATTACCGAGATCTCTTTCCAGCACGTGCACACGGCCTTCGCCATTTTCCTGGCGCTGGCTTTCGCGGCCGCGGCCGAAGAAGAGAAGGGCTAAACGGAAGGGGACGCTTTCTTCGCCATTGCGGCGTCTTTCTGGAACACCCGGCGGAAAGTCCTTAAAATAATACCAAGATCGAGCGCCAGCGACATATTCTTCACGTAGTACAGGTCGTAGTGCAGCTTCTCTACCGATTCCGCCTCGCTGGAAGTGGCGTGGAAATTTATCTGCGCCCAGCCGGTAACGCCGGGCTTTATCAGGTGGCGCAGATGATAATGCGGCACATTGCGCTCAAGTATTTCCACCTCGCGCGTCCACTCCGGCCTGGGCCCCACCAGCGACATATCGCCGGTAAACACGTTCCACAACTGCGGGATCTCGTCCAGGCGCGCCCCGCGCAGGAACCTGCCCAGTTTCGTAATGCGGGGATCCTCCGCCCCGGCCTTGAAGAGCGGCCCGGCCTTATCCGCGCCCGCCACCATGGTGCGGAATTTCCAGATAATGAACCGGCGCCCGAGATGCCCGACGCGCTTCTGAAAGAAAAAAGCCGGCGCGCTGAAACCATCGGCCAGCTTGATCACGGAATAAACCGCCAGTATAACCGGCAGCGTAACGACAAGACCGGCGGCGGCCGCGGCAATATCCAGCAGGCGCTTAAGCCCCGCGTAAAGCTGATTGCTCTTGTGCAGCACGTTGCTGAGCAGCCAGCTCGAGCGCGCGGCGTATTCCGGCGGGATCTTGCCGTAAAGGTCCTCGTAAAAATCCAGGTGGGTGATTATCGCTATCTCTTCCATCACGGCCGTGGACAGCAGCAGGCTTTCCAGCGCCGGGTTCTTCTCGGCGTCGTCAGCGTCCACCACCAGCAGGTCTATCTTCGCCGCCAGCTCACCGCCGCGCCTGCCGTCGGGCCGCCAGTAGCCCTCCACGCGGGCCTCCCCTTTGCCGGGATCGGGCAGTTCCACTACTGAAAAGCCCAGGTGCGGGCTGCCGCGCAGGTCCTTCTTTATCTCCTCCACCAGCGGGTTGCCTCCAAGGAAGGCGACCTTCTGCACAAGCAGTTTTGAAAGCACCGCCCGCGTCCAGATGCGGCGCCACAGCGTAGCCAGTATATGCAGGAAAACTATCGTCAGCAGCAGGTGCGTTTTAGGGGTAAGCCCCAGCTGCAGATAAAAAGCGTAGAACAGCGCGCTGGCCGCGGCCAGGTTCAGCACGAAGGAAATAAGGCTGGCGTTAATTAGATTTACAAGCTTGTTTATGCGCCGCAGGTCGTAAAAACCTACCACATAAAAGATCCCGGTCCAGACCGGCAGAAAGACGGAGAACACTTTAACGTGCTGTAAAAAGAAATCCAGCGGCACCAGGCTGAACCGGCGCGCCATAAGCGCCAGCGCCAGCGCAAGATAGAACAGCGCCGCGTCGCCGAGAAAAAGGAAAAACCTGCGCCATCTGAATAAAAGCATTAGTTGCCCGCCATAACCTTATTATAAATCATTTTCCACCGCCGCCGGAGACAATGGTCCTCAGCCCCGCCATTATCTTTTCGCGGTCATACCCGGTTTCAAGCAGGCGCCGGGAATTGCCCGCAAAGATGGTCAGCCCGTTCCCCCTCATTGGGTAAAACCGCAAAAAGCCGTCCCGTATCGCCTCAGGACTGTCCGGGTCGGCGCAAAGGCCCGTCCTGTGTTTCTCGACCAGCGCGCGCACCTCGCCGTTCATCACGCAGAAAACAGGTTTATGGAAAGCCAGGTAGGCCTGGAACTTGGCGGGCACCGTCAGGTTCAGGCCGGGCTCGTTGTTCAGCGAGATCACCATAACGTCGCTGGCCCTGAAGAAAGCGGGCATCTCCGCGCTTTTGCGGCGGCCAAAAAAAACTACCCCGGAGATATTCTCCCGCCGCGCCAGCTCCTTCAGCGCTTCCAGGTGCGAGCCGTCGCCCACGATGTTCAGCCGCAGCCGGGGCTGGATCTTCGAGGCGAGGCCGAAGCCGCGCAGCACATTCTCCAAATTCTGCAGTTTCCCGATATTCCCGGCGAAGGTAAAATTGAGGCCCTCCGGCAAATTAATTTTCTCCTCCCCTCCGTCGGGGACCACCGTGGGCCAATTCGGAAAATGCTTTATTACCCTGCCAGGCATATATTCGGCTATACGGCTTGAAAAACCTCCGCAGGAAACCAGGATATTGTCGCAGCCCCGGTAGATAAATTTTATGATACCGCCCAGGAACCACTCCAGCAGCCTCGTCTTTTTAAAACCGTAAGCATAGACCATATCCGGCCAGAGATCCTGTGTCCAGATAGTGACGGGAGTGCCGTACAGCCTGCGAGCCAGCACGGCGGGCAGGGCCAGCGTAAGCGGACCGGTCTGGTAGACGAAGATCCTGTCGTAGCCCCGCGCCTTGAACAAAGCGACAAGACAGCCGGTCACGGCGAAACTGAGGTAGTTCAGAAGTTTGAAGAAAAGAGAATCCCGATAACCGGTCACGGTAAAGAACCGGATGATATTAATATTCTTCCAGGTTTCCCGCGCAAGGAAAGTGTTGGCGTAGCCCGGGAAGATCTTCCCGGAAGGATAGCTGGGCGCCTGCGTAAGCACGTCCACCCGCATCTCCCCGGCCGCCCACCCGGCGGCCAGGTCGTTAATTATAAATTCCTCAGGATAAAACCGCTCGGTTATTATTAAAACCTTCAGTTTTCCCGGCATGACACAGTGTCCTAAACGGTCTTACGCCAGACGGTGCGGTTGATATAGTCCGTGTAGCTGAGTATTATGCGCAGGACCTTTTTAGAAACGTTGTCTGTGTCATAATCCTGCACCAGGCGGAACTGGCGCTTAGCGGCGGAATGCTGCTTTACGACCACGGCCACTGATTCAAGGACGCGCTCGGCCTGGAGACCGCACATTATCAGCGTCCCCTCATCCATCCCCTCCGGCCTTTCGTGGGCCTGTCTTATAGTTACGGCCGGGACGTTCAGAATAGTGGATTCCTCGGTAATAGTGCCGCTGTCGGAAACTACGCAGAAGGCGCTTAGCTGCAGTTTAACGTAGTCGTAGAAACCGAGCGGCTTCAGAAAGCTTATGCGCTTATCCAGTCCTTTTAAACCGAGCTCTTCCAGTTTCTTGCGGGTCCGGGGGTGCGTAGAAACTATTATCGGCATGCCGTACTTCTTGGCCAGCGCGTTCAGCGAGCCCAGCAGGTTCTTGAAATTTTCAGGACTGTCGATGTTCTCCTCACGGTGCGTGCTGACCACAAAATACGCGCTCTCTTTGAGCTTCAGCCTCTTCAGCACTTCGGACTTGAGGATCTTCGGCATATAATACGCCAGGACCTCCTTCATGGGGGAGCCGGTCTTGATGACGGTCTCGGGCCTGATGCCTTCGGAGATCAGGTAGCGGCGCGCGTGTTCGGTCAGCGTCATATTAATGTCGCTCAAATGATCGACGACTTTGCGATTGAGCTCCTCGGGGACGCGCTGGTCGAAAGAGCGGTTGCCGGCCTCCATATGGAACACCGGTATCTTGCGGCGCTTGGCCGGCATTACCGAGAGGCAGCTATTGGTATCTCCGTAAAGCAGAATACAGTCCGGCTTCTCTTTCTCCATAACCTCGTCGGCCTTGGCTATAATGTTTCCGATAGTGGCCGCCAGGGTTTTACCCACCGAGTCCAGAAAGTAGTCCGGCTTGCGTATGCCCAGTTCTTTGAAGAAGATCTCGTTCAGCTCATAGTCGTAATTCTGGCCGGTATGCACTATAACGTGGGTAACGTGCTCCTCCAGCTCCGCCATCACGCGGCTGAGTTTAATTATCTCCGGCCTGGTCCCGACGATAGTCATTACTTTTAAAGGCATAAGATCTCCAATCTCTTTTTTATCTTCTTTTCTCATCCCCATATTCTCCGGGACAGGCCAGGGGTTGCCCTGAAGCCGCTTTGGGGAAGGGGGCCCCAGCCTTATTATCCCGGCTGGGGGGAACCGCGCAACGGTTCCTGCGCGGCGGAACGGGCAACCCCTGGCCTGTCCCTCCCCCCCGTCTATTTCAGCTCTGAAACTACTTCCGGCAGTTTTAAAAGCATTTCCTTGATCTCTTTTACGCTCATGCGCTCGGTGCTATGGGAGGTATAATCGGACAGCCGCGCCTCTTTTTTGTCACCTTCGGTAAAGTACTTATTGTAATTCAGGTCACGGCCGTCCATGCTTACCCTGAAATAATCCCCCATATCCTCCGCCCGGCGCAATTCTTCCGTAGTCAGGAGCGTTTCGTAGACCTTCTCGCCGTGGCGGATGCCGATGCTTTTGACCGGGACGGCGGACTTGAAGAGTTCCTTCAAGGCCGTGGCCAGGTCGCCTACCGTACAGGCCGGGGCTTTTTTAATAAAAATATCTCCCTGCTTCGCGTTCTTAAAAGCGAACAACACAAGCTTTATCGCCTCGGGCAGCGGCAGCAGGAACCTGGTCATCCCGGCGTCGGTGACGGTTATGGGTTTCTTCTCTTTGATCTGTTTTATGAACAAAGGGATGACGGAGCCGCGCGAGCACATCACGTTGCCGTACCTGACGCAGGAGATCTTGGTGTCTTTTTCTGTCAGGCCGCGGCAGGCGGCCTGGCTGACCTTCTCCATAAGCGCTTTGGTCATGCCCATGGCGTTCACCGGGTAAACGGCCTTATCCGTGCCCAGGCAGACCACGCTCTCGATCTTATGCTGTACGGCGGACTCGACCACGTTATGGCTGCCCAGGATATTAGTCAGCACTGCCTGGATGGGGAAGAATTCGCAGGAAGGGACCTGTTTCAGGGCGGCCGCGTGGAAAACCATATCCACGCCTTTCATCGCCTGGTCCACGCTGTCCCGGTCCCGCACATCGCCGATGTAAAATTTTACCTTGGGGTTATTAAGCTGGATGCGCATGTGCTCCTGCTTAAGCTCGTCCCGGCTGAATATCCTGACCTCTTTAAAATCCTTGAGCCTTATGGTATCGAGCAGCTCGTGCCCGAAAGAACCGGTCCCGCCGGTTATCAGAATGGTCTTATTTTTAAGATTCGGCATAATTATCAATTCCCTTACTTGCGCCAGTCGCTGTAGGAAGTTTTGTCCGCGGCCATCTCGGCCATCAGTTGCTTCCACGGCGGGCAGATGAACCCCGCCGCTTTTTCAAACCTGGCGCCCTTTAGGTCGCGCCGGCACTCAAAACTATCGTCGGACTCTATTGCAACATCCAGCTTGTAAGCCTCTTTCATCAGTTTCAGCAGCTCATATTTAGAAAGGGTTTCGCTTGAAACATGATAAAGCCCGTTAAGCGCGGGATGCTTTCCTATCAAATCCCCCACGAGCTCCGCCAGGCGGTTGGTGGTCAGGCCGGTGAACAGCGCCTTGGTAAAGCCTTTTATCTTTTTCCCCTTCTGCGCCAGGAACCATTCCAGCAGTTCATTGCCGCCGAATATCTCGCGGCCTATGAACGAGGAGCGGAGCGTCAGGGCGAAAGGAGCGGAAACGTCACCTAAAGCCTTCGTCATCCCGTAAAGATCCCGGGCGTCGGGCAAGCTGTCCTCGGTGTAACCGCCTGTCTTCCCGTCAAAAACGCAGACGGTGCTGAAATGGATAAGCCGCGCGCCGCTATGGGAGCACCATTCAGCCAGCCGGTGCGGCAGAAGGGCGTTTAAGGAAATGGTCGAGTTCTTATCCAGCGCTTCTTTGCTGCGCAGCGTAACACCGGCGCAGTTCACTATGACGGAGGGCTTAATGTCATTCAGGACTTCGTTAAGGCGCATGAAGTCCCGCAGGTCCAGCCCATCAATAACATTCGGCCCGGTAAACAGTCCGCATTTCGCATAGAAACTCCGGTTTTTACGTATAGAGACGAAAGTGTCAGTAAATTTCAAAGACAGATGCTGCCAAAGCTTATGGCCCAGCGTTCCGCCTCCGCCCAGTATCAGTATTTTTGGTATTGCAGCCCCGGCCATTATTCGCCCTTTAATAGAAGCTTACGGCGGGAATCCCGCCCCGATACTAAATAATAACAAATTTATATATAGGGGGGGTATTTACGGAAGCAGGTCAGGCCTCAGAAACGGCCTTTTTAAAGACTTCTATAGTGGCGGCCGCGGCTTTATCCCATGAAAAATATGCGGCCCTGGAAGCCGCCGCTGTGCTGAAGAGCCGGTGTTCCGCCGCGGTCCTGGAAAGGATGACGGAAAGCGCGGCTGAAAGGGTCTTTTCATCCCCCGCCTTGTAGTAAAGCGCTGCGTCACCGGATATCTCCGGAAGGCAGGTGCTGTCCGTCGATACTAGATTGCAGCCATGCGCAAGAGCCTCCAGCGCCACGAAACAAAAAGATTCAACCCGGCTCGTAATTGCGAAGGCCGAGCAATTCGCATAGCACCACGAAAGTTCTCGTTCGGGCAAATTACCGAGCCAGGCGATATCCTCCGAGATTCCCAGCCCCGAAGCTAATTTCTTAAGCCCTTCAAAGTACCCCCTTGTAGCCGGCCTGGCGCCACCCGCCACCGCCAGTTTTATCCCCGGGAATCTTTCTTTCAGCAAAGGCAGGGCCCGCAGAAGGTCCTCTATCCCCCGGTAGGCCTCCAGGGAGCCCGCAGTAAAGATAAAACGGCGACCTGCGAAAGGGAAATACGCCGGAGGGCGGGGCTCAACCGCGGCCGCGTTGCGGCCATAATGTATCACGGCTATCCTGTCCGCCGGGGCCGCGGAACTTTCCGCAATAAAGTTTTTCACGTATTGCGTAGGGACAATAATGGCGGCGGCATTCTTCAAAGCGACTTCGGTTTCGTACTTCCTCGCCACGGAAACAAACCGCTCCTTCAGCCCGGAGCCCGTTTTCGTCCCCGTAAGGGGCGCCATGTTCTGCAGCATTACCACCACAGGCAGGTCTTTATAGTTTACGTACCTTTCGATAGGGATAAATATCACGTCAGGCTTGAAATTTTCGAGCGTGACCGAGAGCCCCGCGTCGGGGGAATGCCGGAAAGGCCGGAATGGCCCGCACGGGACATAGGAGACCTTGGGAATCTGCGGCAGCCAGTCGCCAGCAGTAATCGACACCGGCGCGGCGCAAATAACGGCCTCTATCCCGGAGGAAGCGGCAAGGCGCGGCAGCATGTTCAGGAGGTACTTCTTATGCCCCCCGCTCGCCCCGCCGCCGGTCAGGTTTAAGATCGCCAGTCTCATTGTTTGGCACGTCCAAAAGAGGAGAATATCCAGCCTGCCCTGTTCTCAAGAAGCCAAAGGAGAACGAGCGCTATAAAAGTTATCGCGTAAGTCGGCAGCATCTGCACCGGCGAGGGCCCGAACTGGGCAGCGTTATTGGCGAACATCATGCCGAGCAGGGAACACATGAGCGGATTACGCGTAAGACCCCAGACGGCGCTTTCCAGAAAAAGGACCAGCAAACCAAGCGCGAACACTCCGGCGATCACGGTCCAGATCCTTCCCGAGAAATAAAAAAATGCGATCGGCCCGGGGATACGCCCGAACTGGTGCTTATTCGTATCCATACCCTGATAATCCGAGCCGCAGATCCGCTCGTACATCGAAGCCTGTGAAAGAGTACGCTTTACAGTAAGGCCGGCGGCAAGCAGGGAAATATTCTTTTCGGGGCAGGCGGTAACGGCCATAACTCCCTCAAGACCTAACCAGCGGTCCAGGAAAAGCCCGCTGGCCTGCCGGAGATGGGTATTCATGCGCAAAACTTCAAATATCGAAGATGAACGAGGCGGCACGGGCGCCGCCGCTACGGGTCCGGTCCTTGGCGGTGTGGATCGCGCCTGGGCAGTGGACAGCGCCGGCTCGGGATCCGCGTATAGCCGGCCGCGATAAACGTTTACAAAAAAGATGGAGGCGGCGAATGTGGCAAAGAAGAACAACACCGCCGCGAAACGCCAGACTTTAGAAGCAGTTCCGTGCAGGGCACTGTTCTTGGACAAGGCGAACACAAGTGGCACGGCATGATAAACGAAAACGCCGCGGCTAACCATGGAAACGGAGGTGCAAAGAGATTCAAGATATGTCGCGCCGACGGCCGGAGAAAGCCCGCGCTTTGAGGCAATATCCCGGTAAGCCAGCGCCGCCAACCCCATCGCCCCGCCTATGTTCAATATCCACGCGATAAGCGCGTTGCCGGGCCAAAGGAATATCGTTTTAGGGGGAAGGCCTATCTGGTGCACGTCATAAACGGCGTTTATAACGGGAACGCCTATCAATAAACTGATAAGCCCGAACCAGAGCCAGGACCTTGCCGCGCCATACCAAATGGGAGGAGCATCCCCGCTGCCGGAGCAACTTATCATCCGGGGACCGTTTAAAAAGCCGTAAACGGCTCTTGAAGCGAGCAGGGCCAGCGCCCCGGCGGAGGACAAATTCATTACAAGGTCCCAGCCTCCCGGAGTGAACGTGAACGAACCGGTCGGCTCGAGATAAGCGTAGGTAAAAAGAAAATGCACGGTGGCCTTAAGCCAGAAGCCCAGCCATAAAAAGACCGCAAGAAAAAGATAGCCATAGGACTTCGCCCGGTAGAATCCGGAAACCAGCAAAGCAAGGAAGGAAAAGGAAAAAAGAATGAACGAGTATTTAGCCCCGGGGTAAAACCAGGTCCCCGCGGCAAAAAGCAGCGCCCAAACGGAGAAGAGAAATAATATCGGAGCGCGCGGCGCTTCTGCCGCCGGTGATAAAAAGGAAGGCGCGGCAGTTTCAGCCTGCATGGTCCTTCTTATCAACTAGATGAAGCGTTTTGTTTTCTATGGAGTAAACCCTGTCAAACTTCTCAATAAGGCGCATACTGTGGGTCACCATTACCACGGTCTTATCGGCGAAGATCCTCAGAATATCGTCGACTATCGCCTTTTCCGTTTTAAAATCCAGGGCGCTGGTTATCTCATCAAGAACGACTATTTCGGGGTTTTTATAAAGCAGTCTGGCTATCGCCAAACGCTGGCGCTCCCCGCCTGAAAGCATCGCACCGTCCTCCCCCGTCCTATGGTCCAGCGTGTCGACGAAGCGTTCAAGATGCACTATCTTAAGTATCTCCGGGATCCTGGCCCGGTCCTCCGGCGCAACGGGCAGGCCGAAAGTGATATTCGCGATGATGGTGTCATCCAGTATTGTAACGTCCTGGGGGAGATAACCAATGATCCTGGCCAGGGAATACGGGTCCGCTTCCGCAAGATCTATCCCGTTCAGCAGGACTTTACCAGCGGTAGGGGTTAGCAGGCCCGTAAGGAGGTTGTTAAGCGTAGACTTGCCGCTGCCGGTCTTTCCTATCACCGCTATTTTTTCGCCCTTGAGTATATCAAGATTTACATCTTTCAATATCTCGCTGCCGCCGTAGCTCAGGCCGGTCCCGACCAGCCTGACAGATTCCGCGCCTGCGATCTTTTTCAACGTCGAGGCTTCAGGCCTTTTCAAAGCTTCCCTTATCGCCGAAGACATGATCTCGAGAGAAGGGATAGCGTAGCGTATTTCTATGGCGGCCGTGGAAATGGCGGAGAACGCCGGAGCGAGCTTATATATAGCGGCCAGGAAAGCCACAAAAAGCCCCAGGAAGGCCTTGTCCGCCCCCCAGAAATGAGAGACCAGCATAAGCATACCGATGCCGCCAGCATAGACCACTATTTCCAAAAGGAACTTCGGTGATGAAGAAAGGGTGACGAACGAAGCTCCTACCGGAACTAACCGGTTAACCACTACTGAAAAACGCTCGATAAAATAATCCTCCACCTTGGAGATCTTTATCTCTTTTATGCCGCGCAGCACCTGGTAGGCGAGTTTATGGGTCGACTTTACGATCTCCTCCCTTTCATAGCCTAGCCGCTTAGCGCGCCCGCTCACTACTTTCACGCTGAAGATCATGACCACCGTAAAGAAAACTGCGATACCAAGCGTGATCTTGTAATTTATATACAGGAGGAAAACCAGCATGGCAAAGGCCATTACCACGTTCATAATGAGCTTAATGAGCGAACCGACAAAAAAATAGATATTGGTAGTTTCTACGGTAATGTTCTTAACGAGGACGGAGGAATTCGTGTTCACATGGAACAGATAATTATTGAGAGCGTAGTTACGGAGAAGCACGGCGGAAAGCCTGGATTGTATGCTGGTGGCCAGATGCGCCTGGGAATAGACCAGGAATAGGTTAAGGGCGATCTTCAGCAGCGAAATCACGATCAGGAAAAAGCCTATAAACATCACTATATTCATCGAACCGAAAAAAGCGCTGAGGGAATAAAGGACTTTCAGGAACCTGCCGTTCAGCCCCGCTTCTCCCTGCACGAATATGTTTATGAACGGCACGAGCCCGCCTATAGTAAGTATTTCCATCAGCGCCGAAAAAAAAGACAGCAGTGAAAGGAATACGAGCCGCAGGTTCTCGCGCTTGGTAAAAATAGTGGAGCAGTAGTTCAGGAGTTTAGCCGGCGAATTCATAAGCATTAAAGTTCTATAGCCGCCTGCACCGGCGCGCCAGCCCTCTCCGGGGCGAAGCCTGACGCTGAGGAAAAAGTCTTTATACAGCCCAGCACCTGGTCCGCCGCCCCTTCAAAATCCTCCGCGGCCGCGTATTTGCGGATATCCATATCTTTTTGACCCGCCGCCGCCCTGGCCGTCAGCAGTCTTATGGGCGGGGACAGCAGTTCGGACCATTCGTCGTCCACCTGTATTATTCTTATCCGGCTCGCCGCGAACGCGGTGAACAGACCGGCCCCCCCGGTCATCGCCGCAGCGTCGGCGCACTGGCAGAGGGCCAATTCCAGTTCGAACGGAAGATTGTGGTCTATCTCGCAGTACAACTCGCTCTGGATATCCAGCTCCAGGAGCGGACACCCCAGGTTCAGCACCCTTACCTTCCGGAAAACCAGGGCTTTCGCCAGGCCGCAAAATACTTCCGGGCTGGAATTATGGGCCGTCGCCTTATTCGGGAAATTCCTGGTGCGGAGAATAACCTTTTCGGTTCCGGCGGAGACAAAATCGGAAAGAAAGCGTTTCTGTGCCTCGCTAAGTAAAGGGAGCTGGGCCACGGCAGCGTCGGACAGTTTTTGTTTATTCATTCGGTTGCTGTACAGATCTCCCTCTTTTATCATTGTTTCCAAGTAGGAGAAATTAAGGGAGAAATGCTTATACAAGTCCAGGTCCGCTATCTTCATCCTGGTGAAATCGAAATAATCCGCCACGCGGACATACTTGAACTGCCCATAGCGGCGGGCAAGCGACTTGAGGCAGTATTTCTCCAGACCGTTATCTATAAAGAACTTTCTCTGGCGCCCGCTATAGTAGAGCTTGCCGTAAACGAAAATGGAAACCTTGTCGCCGAACAGCTTTGACTTGTCAATTATGGCATTTTGGATACGGCGCAGGGTATATTGGATCTTTCGTCTGACCCTGCCCGCCGGGGCAGTATCCGAGGAACAGCCGTAATTCAAGACCTCGCGGTATTCGCCTATCCCGAATTCCTTTAATAACTTACGCCCGAGCACCGCCACTGCGTCCGCGTTCTTAAACAAAAAAGCGAACTGTGCAGGAACAATCACGCACACCTTGTCGCTCTTTACCTTCTTCCTGAGGTATAGCTGCGCATTGCGGAAAACCGCTGAATTAACTTCCTCGAAATCAAAATTGATCACATAGTCCATCGTATCTCTCATCCGGACAACTCCTCCGCGGCCTGTTCTTCCGCCGCCGCAGGCAACCTAAATACTCAAAAGAGCGGGATCCTTATATTTAAGACTTCTTACTTCGTTCAGTGTGGAAGTCCTGCTGAGATTATAAACCTCGATGCCGTTCTCCGCCGCAAGCCCGGCCAGGTACTCGAAATCCGCCAGGATCTGCGGGATATCATCAAAGAAAAGGGACTTCTTAACCGCCTGCCCGCCGGGCGAGAATGTAGCGCGCAGCTTTGATATAACCCTCTTGCCTGTATTCAGCCAGGTGCCGGGATGGGATAGTATACGCGCCGCTTTAGCGGCATAATCCGGCCGGTTCAAAAGGTCCGCTTCCGGACAGGACCTGTACGCGTAATCGCCCGCATAACGCGGGAATTCTATCCCCTGGATATAGATAGGCGAGCAGCCCAATAGAACGGCTAAGGCGAAAGCATGTATCGCCCCGGAAGACCCGGAGGAGTAATGACGGTTCCGACCATACTTTTGCTGGATGAATTCCTGGATAGTCAGCCTTCCGGGGTAAATATCCAGCAGATCGCAGCATTGGCGCGGCTTGGGCGTGCAGGGCTTCCCTCCGAAGTGCCTCTGGTCATAAGCAAACCAATTCACCTTAAGCTTATCGCGAAGGAAATCAAGGCTGATCGGCCGGGTGGAGTAAGCAACTGAATCCGCGAAAACAAAAACCGTATCGGCAAAACCGTTGATTATCCCCAGGTGCTGTTCCGGTATCGGGAAATAGCTGTTCGCGTTGACCCAGTAATGCGGGGTAAAAAGGCTTTTAAGCCTTACCGGTCCATCCCCGCAGGTTACATAAATGCCTTTAAACCTGGCATAGGGAAAATTCTCGGCGCTCGGAGCGGTCCCGGTAACCAGGCACGGTTTATTATTTTCGCGGCCTACGAACCATTCGTATGAAGTAATTTGCATTGATCACTGTGCCTAACTTTGGCGGAATCCCCTGAAATTCACATTGAGATCCTGATAAAGACGCTTCGCTTCTTCGAGAGATATCTTTGTTTTATTCTTGAAATAATTCCGGATAAGCCTGCTGTTCGCGTCGCACAGCGCCTGGTGGAATTCCTTGTCGGACAGCTTTGTGAAGTTGACCGACAGCAAGTCTGAATTAACGTGCTTGTTTTCATAAAAATCCGCGCAATCCTTTATCAGCCCCGTCTTAAGGGAATGATAATACAGCGGCGATCCGGGGTACGGGGTAACCGGCCTTATGGTGCGCAATTGTGAACCGTCGTCGTATTTCAACAGGAAGTTCACGGCTTTCCCCAAGGTCTGCTTTGTATCTCCTACGTTGCCGAAAATAATATTAAAGCCCGGACTTATCCCCTCTTTAAGCGTCGCCTCTATGCCCTTAACGATCTGGTCCACGGTCAGGCATTTGTTCATCTTCCTGAGCACATCGTTATCCAGAGCCTCGATGCCGTAATTTATAAAGACGCAGCCCCCGCGCTTCATCAACTGCAACATTTTAGGGTTTACATAGTTGAGCCTGCCGTTGCATTCCCATTTTATATTGAGGCCCTCCCGGATAAAAGCCTCGCATAGCTCGGTCGTGCGCTTTACCGAGGAAATAAGGAGCTCATCGGTGAAAGAAATATACGTTATGCCGTATTTAGATTTAAGCAGCTTAATCTCCTCGACTATCCCCTCGGTGCTGCGCGGCCTGAAACCATCGTCCATCCGGTAACAGAAGGCGCAGCGGAACGGGCAGCCGCGGCCCGAGATCATGGTGGCGACGAAGTCGCGCGGCACGCAGTGGGGAGATCGGTACATCCTGTAAAACTCCATCGGAAAAAGGTCGTATGAGGGAAAAGGGATAGAATCAAGGTCCTTGATAAGCGGTCTGCGTTCGTTAACAACAGCCTTGTGGCCGTCCATATACGCCAGCCCGCGGATCGTACTAACAGGCTTTTTAGCGGCCACTGCCCGCGCCAACTCCAGAATGGTTTCCTCTCCCTCGCCTATAACTATCGCGTCCGCCCCTGTTTTTCGCAGGAAATAACCTGGCTCGGGGGAAGGTCCGTGCCCGCCCAGCACATAAAAAGGCCTGCGCTTACTTTTATTGATCGCAGCGGAAATCTTCAGGAGCTTACCGTATTGGTAATACCCGCCTATGATACCCATCCCGACCATATCGAAACGGTTCTCGTCAAGGTAGCGGGTCAGGTGTTCCTCGGGGTAATGATGCATATCCTGGTTATAGATCACGACCTCAAATCCGGCTTTGCGGAGTACGGCGGCTATGTATCCCAAGCCGACCGGGAACACATTGACATACATGTCATTATCGTAGGAGATCAAAAGTATTTTCATTTACTTGAATTACCGGCCGCACCGCATATCGCGGCGCGCAGCACCTCTATCGCTTCTTTGATCGCATCAGCGGTTATGCAAAGCGGCGGCGCGAGCTTGATAGAATTGCGGTTCGTGCAGACGGGCAGGACGCCGTCGTAAATGCAGCGTTTCACTGCCGCTGTGGCGGTCTTGGCGTCTTCGAAGATTATACCGGCTATCAGGCCCCTGGTGTTAACCAGTTTAACCCCCGGAAGCCCGGCCAGCGCCGCTGTTTCTTTTTCCCAAACAGGGATCACCTTCCGAAGGTGTGCCTGTATTCGGGGGCTGCTCAGGAACTTAAGGTTGGCCAGCGAGGCGGCACAGCACAGCGGATTGCCGGATTGCGTCCCGTGCAGGTCGGCTTTAGGGTCGACATCAGCTATTACTTTCCTCGTAAGCACGGCGGCCAGCGGCAGAGAGGAAGAAATTCCTTTACCGAGGCAGAGAATATCGGGTTTTATCGAAGGGGAATAAGTCAGGTAACCGTAAATAGCGCCAAGGCGGTAGAACCCGGACTGCATTTCATCGAAGCAGACCAAGGCGCCGGCTTTCCTGGCGAAGGCACAAAGGTCACCAAGGTACTTTTTCGGGTAGAACCACGCGCCCCAGCCCTGAAAAGTTTCCAGCATGAAACCGGCTATCTGTTCGGGCGGAGGAAGTTTTTCAGGATCAAATCGCGCGTCCGGGGAGTAAGGAAAATCCAGAAAAACCACGTTCTTATCCTTAACTCCGGACCAGCCCGCCTTGGCGCTGCTTCCGCTGATCAGGTCGTTGCTCAAGCCCCGCCCATGGTAGCTGCCCTTGAAAGTTATTATGTATTTACGGCCGTGCTTGTTGCCCCAGTTCTTCATCAGCTTGTAGGCCGCGTCAACGGTTTCAGAGCCCGACATCAGCAGCATGGCGCAGTTGAAGTGCCGGGGAGAAACGGCCAACAGCTTCTTCAGGAAATCCCTTTTCACTTCGGTGGGGTAGTTGTAGGAAAAGAGCAGGTCCGAATCCAGCGTTTTCTTTATAGCCGTTTTTATAGCCTTATTGGCGTGGCCGGCATTAGCCACGAAAATTCCTGACGTCATGTCTATATACTTGTTCCCGCTGAAGTCGTAAACGGAGAACCCGGAGGCTTTCTTCCATGGCAGTTGTATGGTCTGCAGCGTGGCGCGCGGCTCCATGGCCGCGGTAGCGGAGAAAAGGCGGTTGCCCGAGATATCGGGCCTTTTCGTCATTAAACGATTCTTTGTTTTTATCGCCATAGCGTTATTTCAGTTCCTGAACAAGTTCTAAGATAATGCCGTCGGGATCATGCGCGTACAGCACCTTAACCTTCCCGTCGGGAGAAAGCAGAGGGGCGCTGTTGCATTTATAGCCCGCGCCCAGTAAAGCCTCGAACAAGCCGTCCAGATCGGTTACTGTAAAAGCCAGATGGGAGCAGCCGGGACGGTTGGACCGGCCGATTTCCTCAGCGGAGGAGTCAAGCGGTGGGGAATGATACTGAAGGAGTTCCACGATATGGCCGCCCGGAACCTTAAGTTTGGCCCACTCCACCGCCGCTACGGGGATGCCTACCAACTTCTCTATATAGTCCCCCTCCTCTTTAGCGCGGCCGGCCAGTTCCAGCCCAAGCAGATCGCGGTAGAAAGCTATGGACCTTTCAAGGTCCTTAACTACCAGGCCTGTGTGCCGTGCGGATAAGATGGTTTTCATCTCGGAAATCCGGCCTTCAGATAATCAAGCAGGACGCTGCCCTCCTGTTTAATTTGGAACTCCAGGTAGTCGAAATCTTCAGGAACGTCTACTTCGTGGCATTGTGGAGAAACAAAGGCCAGCATCTTCGGACCGTGCAGCAGCCCGCTGGAAAGAAAGGCTCCGGCGTCTATTATATCTACATAGCCGTCGGGAACATAAACCTCCGGAAACGACTGGCGCTGTTTGTTCAACTCGTCGTTGGAGTACTGCGGCGCTATGCCGGAGAAGAAGCCATCCGGCGAGCGCAGGAACCACTTAAAGGGCGACTCCGGGGCAGGATGCGCCGAACGTAGAGAAGTGGCCTCCGGCTTTGAACCTATCAACTCTATAGCGGCGTCGATGAGTTTAGGGTCGCGCAGCGGGGTAGTAGGACGGAGATGCACCAGGTATTCCGGGACTGCGGCCTCGTTCTCTTTGAACCAGCCAAGCGCATGAGACATAAACTCAGCGTCGCCAGAATTGTCTCCCGCCAGGGCAGCCGGCCGCAGGAAAGGGGTTTCTGCGGAGAAGCGCCTGCCTGTCTCGGCTATCTCCGCGGAGTCGGTAGAGACAACTACCCGGCTTATGCGGCCGGAAAGCTTTGCCGCCGCTATGGAATAAGCAAGAAGAGGATACCCGGCCAGCGCGCGCAGGTTCTTGCCCGGGACACCCTTCGAACCTCCGCGTGCTGGGATAATAGCGTATATGCTCATTTTTTCTGGCTCTTCAGGAAGAAACAGCGCTCTCGGTCAATCGTTCTGAAAAATGTGTCCGCGAAGTTTCTTACTGATGGGGACTTCCTTGGGGTGAATGTTCACATCCCCGTCCCCTAGCGCTTTTTCTATCTTGCGCACCGCGCCCACCAGGGCGTTCAGGCCGCCCGGTTCCAGCGAGGCCGACTGATCGGAGCCGTACATGGCGCGATCAAGAGTTATGTGCCGCTCGAGCGAGGTTATCCCGAGGGCGGCTGCCGCGTACGAAACGGCCAGGCCGGTTTCGTGCCCGCTATAGCCGACATCGCACTTGTAGCGGTCGCGAAGCGTCTTTATGCAGTTCAGGTTGGCATCCTCGTCCTCCATCGGGTAGGTGGATTTGGTATGCATGAGCTCGAACGGGCAGCTGACCTTTTTAAAGATCTCAACGGCGGCGTCTATCTGCGCCAGGGTGCTCATCCCGGTGGAGATGAAGGTATGCTTCTTCTCTGAAGCTATCTCCCTGAGCAGGGCGACATCGATTATCATCGCGGAAGCGACCTTATTGTGTTTGCAATTAAACTGGCGCAGGAATTTCTGGCTGTCTACGTCCCACGCCGAAGCGAACCACTCTATCCCCAGATCTTTGCAGTAACTGTCCAGCTCCCTGTACGCTTCCAATCCGAATTCTAGCCCTTCCTTCTGCGCTCTCTGGGTTTCCCCCCAGGGAGATTCGCGCGGCGTATCCAGCAGCTCTTTGGCATAGACCTTATCTATGCTGCGCTTCTGGAATTTGACCGCATCGCAGCCGGCCAGCTTCGCCACCTTGATCAGCTCTTTGGCGATGTTTATATCACCGTTGTGGTTTATGCCGACTTCCGCTATGATGAATATGGACATGTTCCGTTTCCTCGGATTTATTTGCCTGCTTAACCCCGCGGCACGCCCCAGTAGTGACACTTGCCGCACAAATTCAATGCTCCCCGTCTGCCCTCTATGTGGGCCCGGACGTAATCGCGCCTCTTGGGAGAGTTCCAGATGGACAACAGCTCGTCCTTTGAAGCGTCGCCGATAACGCCGTGCCGTTCCGGGTCGAACCTGACGCAGAAGGACACCTCGCCCTCCGTGTTTATAGCCATGTGGTTCATTATTTCTATGCAGAATCCGACTTCTGGGACGGTGGGCCGCTTTTCGTATTTAAAACTGCCGTCGGGAGAGTGCAGAACGCGCGGCACCAGCAGGCAGCCGGTGGCCGTGTAAAGCTCCCGGCGTTTTTCACCCAGCTCTCCCAGGCAGCGGATAATGACGCGCGGTGAAGCGGCACCCTTCAGTTTCAGGAATTCCCTAATAATTTCAAATTGTTCTTCCCACTCCTCATCCCGCTCGAAAGTGGAAACGGTAACCGTATCAACCCGGCCGATCACGTCCGCGGCCCTTTTAACAAACAGTTTGCCGTTAGTATCAAAACAGCGCACCTGGCGCCTGAAGAGATCAAGCGCGCGGGGCAGCTCAGGGTAAAGGAGAGGGTCGCCGTTATTATGGAACTGCACAACGATGTCGGGTGGAAGTTGCTTTGCGATGCGCCCGACGAGCGAAATATCCATATCGCTGTCGAACATAGTCATGCCGGGGTTCTCGGCCTCCATTTTGCGCCGGCCGCACATCCAGCACTTCTTATTGCAGCGGTTGGTCAGTTCCAGGTTGACCGTGGTAAGGCCGTTAAAGCAAGGCGGCGCGGAAGAAAGATTTTTTGCCATTATACCGGTCTCGCCCACTGTCAGAAGCCGCCCCTGGAATGCGTGTCCTTTCTATATTAATTATATCATTAAGGATTCCGGAAGATAAACACATCCGCTTAATACCCGCGCATGCTTTTAATATTTTGTATTATTATCCGGTGAAAAGATTCTTAAGCGCGTTTTCCGGCAAGAAAGAATGGCTCTCACCGGTACTGATATTTCTTCTGACCGCGCTATTTTTCTTGCTCCACTATAATGTTTTCTTCAATTCCTATTATCGTCCTCATGGCGATTTCACCGGGATACATTTTGCCACAAGCTATATACTGAACGGTGTTTTCCAGGACTTCGACATCCCCCTGTGGCAGCCTTACCTGGGATTGGGCGGCGTTGACATCGTAGCGTACCTTGCCTACCACCCGCTTATAACTACGATTGCCGCCATGGCGCAGGCCGCCGCGTCCGCTTTGCCGGGAAGCGGCTATTCTTTTTTTTGCATAACTTTTTTCGCTTTCCTGCTCGGCTACTGCGCCACTTTCGCTTTCGGCTGCTACCTGCTCGCCAAAGACCTTCTCGCGGACAGGTTCGCGCGCCTGTGCGTTTTCGCGATGGCCCTGTTCGGGACCCATATCTTTTTCACGGTATACTCGCTTGGCACCGGCGTTTTCTATCTGCCGTTCATACTCCTTTTTCTTTTCAGGCTGACGTCCGGTGAAAAGCCGGCGCTTAATTTCTCGGGCCTTATCCTCGCCCTCGGCCTTTTCCTGTCCTCGAACACTTCATATTTCGGGCAAGCCTTAACCATGCTCATCCTCCTTTTCGGGGCCGCGGCCCTGCTCCGGCCCGGACAGCGGACCGGAGTTGAGACCTTCCCGAAGACACCGCGGGCCTCATGCGGCCCGATTTCCATGATAGCGGCTTCTGCGGCGCTGGCCGCGGGAATGCTCGCGTTAAAGGGGATTTTGATCTTCCGCTTGCCCGAATTCACGAGCGCCCATAGGGAAATCGCCGCTAACGCCTCCTATATACAGAACAACCTTTCCTATCTCAGCAGCGTCTCGGTTAAATTTTTTACGAACAATATCTTCGCCCTGTTCGAGAACCTGGCGAACAACCAGGGGAGCACCGCCGCGCTGCAGGAATACAGCGCGCTTCCCCGCCTGTATTACGGGTTATTCCCGCTGGTCGTGTTCTTTTTCTTCTGGCGCAGAATCAAGAGCCCTGTCCTGCCGCTGTTAATAGCGCTCACCCTTGCGCTTTTCCTCGCCTCCACCAACCCGCGGGACGGGTACAACTTCGTTCTGCCGCTGATGGTCTTCATCAACCCGCTGCTTTCAATAAGCACGCGGCATCTTAACTTCCCGGTCATCTTCGCCGCGCCTTTCCTTATCCTGGCCTTCGGCCTTGCGCTCGACGCTCTGCTCAAGCCGGGACCCGAAGAGAACGAGGGAAAGCTCCCCCCGCGCTTTCACCTTATAGCGGCAGGGCTCTTGATGGTCCTGGCCGCCGCCCGCCTTGCTGCCGGCAGCCGTTTTCCACGCTACTGCGCATTCATTCTTCCCATTTCTTTACTGGTCATTTATTTTCCCGCCAGGCGTTTCCCGAAACTCAGACTGGTTCCCGGCGCGCTCGCTTTGCTGCTTATTGCCGCTGAACTCTTTATCCCGTTCAGAAATTACACTAAAACCTTTTTCGAGCCGTTCGGCGCGGAACTCGTGCAAGAGGACCGGTTCGGGCCCAATCTGCCCGGACCAAAACTGCGCGGTTTTCCTTCCCCTTTCAGGCATTCTTTTCCATACTGGTTCGACGATAGCGGGCTTATCACCACGGCGAACAATTACCCGGCTCAGAACAACGCCGCCTTTAAATTTGTCTCCGGCTCAAGGCCGGAATTATTCAACCTGCCGGGATCGTTTCTTGAAGACGCGCCCTATCTGCGCGGGAATAACGAACGACTCTTTTTCGTGGACAGGATAATCCCCGCAAAAAGCCAGGCTAAAAATCTGGAGCTGACCGCCTCGGCGTACAGAAAAGGTCTCCACCGCTCAGCCGCCGTCGTCGAGACTTCACAAGAGGATGCCGGCCTCCAGGTACTCGATCTCTCAAAAGTCCCCGCCGGTCCGCGGACCTCTGCCGGTCCGCTAAGCCCGGAACCGGCGCGCAGGTCGGCCTTCATTCCCGGGAGCAGTTTCACGCGGTGCGGCAGCGACGGGAAGCATCCTTCCGTTAAACTATTCAGGGCGGAACTTCCAGCCGGCTTCCCGCCTTATCTTACTTCCAATTTCCTTAACAAGGACTATAAGGACATTGAACTGACCGGTGAAAACGGGCTGGCATACGCGGCCGCCTATTTTGATGTTTTCGACAGCGAGAAGCTGTTCCAGGCGAACTTCAGAGAGCAAAACGAACTTATCGTCTCCGGCCGGCCGCCCGCCACAGGACTTACGCTGAGGTGGAAAGACCGGCTGGGCGGCCTTGGAATAAGCGTGGCGGGATTCGGGTACAATTTCGCCGATTTCACCGTAACAAGGGACAGTAAAGGTCTTTTAGTGTATATGGACAGATTCCATGCGCGCTGGGAGGCAACTATCGACGGGAAGCCGACCAGGATCTATAGGACTAACGGCCAATTCAAGGGCATTGTCGTCCAGAAAGGGAAACACGAAATTAAATTCAGATTCCACGATCTGCCGCTAAAATTAGCCCTGCTGACCTCCACCCTGGCGCACCTGTTCGGGCTTATCGCGCTATTCTGCTGCGCTTTATAGGCGTACCACCGCCCCCCCTCCCTGCCCCGGCTAACGCTCAACCCTTAAATCTGGAGCTGGCGATAAAAGCCCTCGCTTTCCCGCTTAGCGGCAGCCAGGAAAGGAAGTATACGGCGTAGCCGTAGAGCATGACCTTCAAGTGGAAGGCACTTCGCAATGAATGCAGCAGGCTCCCGGGACTGAACAGCCCGCCCAACAATCCGCGACCGGTCCGACCGTCCCCGACGGTGAAATAATTAAAAGCCCTGTTTGTTTTGTCTTTAAGGACCAGCAGGGAATAATCGGCGCGCTCCCGACGCCCCATCAGGCCCGCGGCGGCCCCTTGTATATACGCATCAAAGACGGGCAGCATATCGTGGGGAGCGGTCTTCTTCCTGGCGGCAGTGTAGCTAAAACTGCTGGCTGCGCCCCCGCGGTAGCGCAATAGCGGCTCATCTATTATTCCTATTTTGTGCCGCAGCAGTATCCGCAGCCAGACATCCAGGTCGGCCGAACTGAGAAAGCCCCCCCCGTCCCATTTGCGGATATAATCCCTGTAAACAGCGGTACGGGCCAGCACGCCGGGGCAGAAAAAGAAATTGCCGTATTTCAGCAGCGCGCGGAAGATCTCCTTGAAATCGTAAACGCTCTCTTTGTCCCTGCGCAATTCCGGCGGCAGTTTGTAGATGCGCCCGGGTACGCCGCGCTCGTCTATGAGCTGCGCCATGGAGAACACCGCGCCCGCCTCCGGGCGGCTTTCCAGTAAAGCTACCTGCCGCGCCACCATTTCCGCGGTATAGATGTCGTCGGAATGAAAGATCCCCGTGTAGTCGCCGCAGGCCAGGGCCAGACACCGCGTAAAGTTGCCCTCGCCGCCCACGTTCGCGGAATTGCGGTGCACGCGCACCCGCCTGTCCGCGGCGGCGTAGCTGTCAGCTATCTCCAGGGTTTTGTCGGTGGAAGCGTTGTCCACAACAAGCACGGTCAACTCTCGGTAAGTCTGGCCGAGTATGGACTCCAGCGTTTCAGCCAGCGTTCTTTCCGCGTTGAAGGTCGGTACACATATGCAGACCAGGGGAGCGGCGCGGGAAATTTCACTCATGATTTTTATTCCCGGTCTTCAGAATGACCGGGAGCGAAGAGGCTTTCCAGACCTTGAACAACAGCCGGAAGAAAACACCGGGGAACAGGAAAAGCGGCAGGTCCAGCAGCCAGAACGACACAAAGCCCTTATACAGGTAGATGGATTCCTTCAGTACCGCCCAATCCACCCTGAAGCCTTTCGCCTTGGCGATACAGATGTTGCGCAGATAAGCGCCTTTGATGGACCAATAAGCGCGCCGCCGGGTCCGGCGGCTGTAAGGCAGCACGGTCATGCGCCTGTAAAGGCGGACCAGGCGCAGCCCGGTATAGATGAATGAACCGTCACCGCCCCATCGCATGCCGCCGGAAAAGTCCCTTGTATAGTCGGAGCAGAAGCTGTTCACGATATAGGACGGGGCGAGGGGCAGGGCTTCTATCAGGAACCCCGCGTGCACCCATCCGGTATCGAAATACCGGGCCACGTTCACTTTCTGCCAGAGCTTGCGGCTGAAAACATTCGTGGCGATGGACCCGTTCTTGAAACGAGTCCTCGCAAAAAAGTCGTCGCCGCTCAGGCACACGCCGCCGGCGTCGGGAGAGAGCTTTATCTGATGAGGACGATCGGCGTAGATAACGCCGCTGCCGGGGGCGGCCGCAACAGCGGCCAGGACCGCGTTGATCCCTTCCGGAAGGATAAGGTCGTCATCGCCGATGAGCCAGACGAAGTCTCCGCCGGCCCGCCGCATAGCCAGGTCGACGTTGCGGTCGAAGCCGACGTTCGCCTCGCTGCGGAAATACTTAAGGGAAGGGTACTTGGTTCTCAGCTCGCCGACTACCGTCCCCGTGGCATCCGTCGAACAGTTATCGCAGACAAGCACCTCTACCCCGGGAACGGCCTGCGACAGAACGCTCTCAAGTGTACGGGCGATGGTCGCGGCCCCGTTATACGTAGGGATAGCCACCGTCAGCGGATACTCTCCCCTGACAGGCGCGGCGCCGGGGCCCTGCCCGGGCTGAGCGCCGCTCCCGGCCGCCCGGGCGGCGCTGCCGGAAGAATCCCGGCCGCGGTTGAGCGCGTACTGCACTCCGAGGAAATACAGCCCGCAAACCGCGCATACGGCCGCGGAAACCCAAAGGTTCCCGTTAAACCGGTAAAAAAACGCCGCAGCAGCGAATGGCAGCGACAAGAAGAAAGAAACGCCCAGCTCGCGGGTGAATATCCTGAGCCGCATCAGCTTCTTCATGTCGAAATACATTACGCAGCACATGGCAAGTCCGCTAAAGACCAGCACCGCCGGGATCAGGACCGCGTAGGCAGGGCGGCCGGCCGAATAAAAAGTCCCCGCCACTACGATCACGGCGCCCGTAAAATATGACTTTATCAGGTGGCTTGTGCGCATTTCGGAATGGGCCACGCTGGCAAGTATATTCGTGGTCATCCGGAAAAATTCGAACCACGCGCCGCAGACAAGGAACAAAAATGTATGGTTGAACCTGGCGCCCGCAAGCAGCTTCAGGATAAAGGGCGCCGTGCAGGAAACTAGGATGGCGAAAGAAAGATACAGCGGCAGCGTTATCCCGGCCATCCTGTTCCAGGCCTCTGCCCTCACCTCCTGTCCGCCGCCGCTTATCTGCTTGTAGAAGAGCGGAAGGTAGAACTGCTGGGCCACAGACTCCACCACCGCCGACATGCCGGCGGCTATCCCGAGGCTCACCCCGATCAGCCCCAGGAATTCCGGGCCTATGGTGCGCTCGATTATCAGGCGGTGGGACATGTTCTGCGACCACATGAAGAAATAGGTTATGGAGAGCGGCCAGGCGAACGCGAGCACAGGACTGAGTTCCGCCTTGGAAAGACGGCCCGGCAACACCCCCCCCCCGGTTCCGGGTGTAACCTTGCGCCGCAGATAGAACAGAGCGGCCACTCCTACCGCGCCCATGGACAAGGCCTGGCCGGACAACCAGGCCAGCGCCGTGCGCGAGAAGACCAGGGAGAACGCGGTCGAAAAAGTCAGGCCGAGTATCAGCGTGGCAGCCGTGTAGAAGACGAAAGCCTTCCGGTTGCCCAGCATGTTAAGCGCCGGCACCACTGTCTGGTTGCCGGTGGAAACATAGGCATAGAGCCCGGCAACGCACATGAACCCCGCGAGAGGTATTGAATTTCCCACTCCGAAACTGCGATTGAGCACGAGGACCGCGAGCATGGAAAAAATGGCGATCGCCGCAAGGTAGAGGTTGCCGGCGGCCAGGCGCCCCAGCAGATTGCCCTCGGCGTCCCACTTATGGAGCCTGCGGTTGACATACATGCCGAAAGGGCTCACCAGCGTAAGCACGCACAGCCCCACTATGGAAAGTATCAGGAAATAGTTGCCGACCTCGGCCGGTGAAAGAAGCGAAGTAAGAACGCGCACCGAAACCACGCCGATCAGGCCTTGTATGACCCTGCCGGACGTTATTAGCAGAAAATCTTTATTCATCGCGGGAGCCCCGCCCCGCCGCCCGAGCCCGTCAGCACTCCGATTATAGTCCTGACGAAATATTCGTCGCTGAACTGGTAATTTCCCCCGCCGGCCAGATAAGCGTGCCCGGCGGCCAGCCGCCGCGCCCGCTCCCCGTCGCTCATTCCCTTCATGAAATCGTAAAGCTCCTCATATGTCTTGAAATCCCGCCTGTCTATGAAACAGTCGAAGGGCACATACCTCGCGATATCCGGGGCCCCCCAGTAAACAGGGATGCAGCCCGTAATCAAGCAGTCGAAGATCTTCTCGGTGATATAACCGGGAGTGTCCTTCGCGTTCTCATAACAGATTGAGAACTTATATTCTCTCAGCAATTTCCGCTTATCGGGCGCCTTTCCCCGATAGGACGGAAATCGCTCGGCCAGCATTCGGGCTATGCCCGGGACGCGGTTCAACGCCCTTAAAAGCAGCGGGCCGGTAAAAAGACGCCTGTCCCAGCCTATGCCGTACAGGTCTAACTCGCCGGGATGATGTTTTTCGAACCAGCGGATGGCCCTTACCCTTTCGGAGTAAAGTTCCAGCGGCCGTTGCGTCTTTTTATTCCCTGCGATCAGAACGCACAGCTTTTCTCTGCCATCCGCCTTTTCTTCAGAGACGGCCGGGAACTTCTGGGAGAAATTTATCTTGAAATACTTCTTATTGTCTACCAGCTCTTCGGCCCAGGTAAAGACAGCTTCAAAATCGCGGTGCCTGGAGAGTTCCCAGTTCTGGGGCTTTATCACGGCGCATTCGAACAGCACGGCCAGCTTGCGCGCAGTTCCCCACTCCTTTATAAGGGCGGAGAGAGGCTGCGCGGGGATATCAAGAAAGAGGACCGCATCAGGGACAGTCTGCTTCTTCTGGTAAATATCGGCCGTATGGCAGTCCCAGCCGCGCTCGGCCAGCCGCTCCCGCAAAAGGCGCGTAGTGGAAAGCCTGTCGTCAAGGTTGTATGGGCTAGCGGGATCGAGGATTTCGTCGTTGCAGAAAACCTTATCCACCCACAAAGCCAGCTGTTTATTAGGCATTCGGTCAGTATTTCCGCAGGCAGCTCTTGAGCATGTCAAGGTCGGAGCCCGTAAGTTCCGGGTAATTGCCGAAATAAAAGCCGCATTCGTGCAGGAACTCGGCGCCTTTCAGGTCGAAGGTAGCCGCCACGTATTTAGCGAAGAACGGCTGGCGCTGCATGTTGCCCGCTATTATCGGGCGTATCTCCACGCCGTCGCCCGAGAACTGCTCGATGTATTTCCCGCGCAGCTCCTTGGTCTTGCAGAGCACCGGGAAAGCGAAGTTGGAAAGGAAGGAAAGATGCCCGCGCCTGAGGGGCAGCAGCTCGGGGTTGTTGTTGACCTCCTCCTCCAGTGCCAGGTAATTCTTCTGCCGCACTTCGCAGTTGTCGGCCAGGTATTTCAGCTGCGTAAGGCCGAGGAAGCCCGTTATCTCCGTGGGGCGCAGGTTGAAGCCGAGATCGTAAAAAGTGTACTTGGCGTCAAATTCGCTTTTAACTCCGTGCTTCCCGCGCAGGCGGCGCTGCGCGGAGAAATTAAGATTGCGGTCCCAGCCGTTGGCGCGGGTGATGCGCAGCATCTCGTCCAGTTCGTCGTCGTCGGTGCAGGCGCAGCCGCCCTCGATGGTGGACATGTGGTGCGCCACGAAGAAAGAGAAGGTGGAGGCCTCGCCGAAATTGCCGGTCTTCCCTTCGGGCAGAGCGGTCCCGAGCGACTCACAATTGTCCTCTATCAGCAGCACGCCGTGCTTTTTGCAGACCTCGCGGATCTCGCCCAGGTCGCCGGCGAAGCCCAGCGCGTTGGTGATGAAGAAAGCGTCCAGCTTCACCGTCCTGAGGGTCTCGGAAAGGTTGGCCGCCATGCAGTTGAGCGTCTGCGCCTCGCAGTCCACCGGCACGGCTTTCATGCCCAGTTGCAGGATGGGCATGACGTTAGTGGACCAGGTGAGGGCCGAAAAGCCCACGGTGTCCCCGTCCTTCAGGCGGCCCAGGTTCTTAAGCGCCTGCAGCAGGGCCAGGTTGGCGCTGCCGCCGCTGTTGAAAAGTATGCAGTGCCTGCGCCCCTGGATCTTGGCAAAAGCTTTTTCGAACTCTAAGCATTTTTCTCCCATGCTCAGGATCTTTGCCTTAAGTATGAAATCGACCAGCTCTTTCTTGGTCTCGTACTCGTTCAGAAAAGTGTTCTTCATCAGTGGGATCATATGTTGTCTCCGTAGTTGGTCTTAAAGTACTCGTAGGCGGCGGCTATGCCGTCCCTGAGAGAAGTGGCCGGTTTCCAGCCCCAGGCGTTAAGGCGCGCGGTATCCACAAGCTTGCGGGCCATGCCGGCCGGCTTTGTGCGGTCGTGGGTGAAAGAGCCCTCGTAGCCGGCCACTTCCGCCACAACCCGGTAATAATCGTTAACGGAATCATCTTCGCCCAGCCCGACGTTCATAAGCTCGGGCAGGGAGTCGAACTCGGCCGCGGCCCGGTGGATGCAGTCAGCCACATCGCCCGCGTACATGAACTCACGCCGGGCGGTGCCGTCGCCCCAGATCTCCACGGTTTTAGCTCCGCTGAGCTTGGCGAAATGGACCTTGCGTATCACGGCCGGGATCATATGCGAATTTTCCGGGCCGAACTTGTCCCACCGCCCGTACAGGTTGCAGGGGACGAGGGTTTTATAGCGGAACTCCGGATTTTCCCTGGAGATATAGGAGCACAGCCGGGACACCACTGTCTTGGCCAGAGCGTAGCCCTCGTTGGTGGGCTCCAGCTCGCCCTGCAGCACCATTTCTTCCTTAAGCGGGTTCGGAGCATTGCGCGGGTACATGCAGGAGCTGCCCAGGTTTATGAGCTTTTTAACGCCGCAGCCCCGGGCCGCCCAGACCAGGTTGCGGCCCATGTCCAAGTTCTCCAGCAGGAAAGCCACGGGATGGGCCATGTTGGCCTGTATCCCGCCCACGCGGCCGGCCGCGTGTATCACTAAGTCGGGCTGCACTTTTTCGACGTACGCCTTTACGGCCTCGAAATTAAAAAGGTCCAGCTCCGGGATGTCGGGGGCGAAGAACTCGTGCTTCCCGGCGGAGGGATGTTCAAGGATGTTCTTTCCCACCATGCCCGAGCCGCCGGTCAATAATATACGCATTTTCCCCCCGGTCATAGATCGTCCTGAAAGTTTATCCGCTCTTTCTCTATCACCAGCGGCCGTTTAAGCATCTGGGTATAGATGGCCCCGATATACTCGCCGATGACTCCCAGGAAGATAAGCTGGACGGAGGCGAAGAAAAATAAGCCTATCACCGCCGGGGCTATGCCTACCGAGAAACTGCCCCAATAGATCAGTTTATACACCAGGTAGCCGAAAGCCACAGCCAAGTTGATGCCGGCCAGGATGGCCCCGGCGAAAATAGCCAGGCGGAGCGGGACCTTGGAATGGTTTATTATCCCCAGCATGCCTATGTCGTAGAGCGTGTAAAAATTATTCTTGGTTATTCCGCGCAAGCGGGCCTGTTGCAGATATTCTACTTTAGCGGCCTCGTACCCAAGTTCGGAAACCAGGCCGCGAAAAAACGGATAGGGCTCGTCCAACCGGCTTAACTGGACAATGACTTCTTTGTCGTAAAGGCCGAAGCCGTTATTATTCTTATTGATCCTGACGTCGGCCAGGTTATCCACGATATCGTAATAAAGTTTCCGGATGGCGAACATCAGCGCCGATTCACCGCTGTTTGTCTTTATCCCCAGCACCACTTTGTAGCCGGCTTCCCATTTCCGCACGAAATCGATGATGAGCTCTGGAGGGTCCTGCAGATCGGCCAGCAGATGGACTACGGCGTCTCCCTCCGCACAGCGGGTAAGAGCGTAATACGGCGAGCGGATATGGCCGAAATTTCTGGTATTGATGATAACTTTAACATTATTGTCTGCGGCGGCCAATTTTCTAAGTATCGCCTGGGTCGCGTCCGTGGAGGCGTTGTCGATAAAAATATGCTCATATTCATAGGCGCCCAGCTTCAGGAATACCGCTTTAACCCGGCCGTAGAGAACCTCAACATTGGCCTCTTCGTTAAAACAAGGCGTTACGACGCTTATCTTTTTCATTGTTTGTCCATGTTGCCGGAGGTTTTACATACCTTCAGGAAAGGGTCTTTTTTAACGGTTTCAAGGTCAAGCCCGTTAAGCTGCGCGGCGTAATACTCATAAAGTTTTTTAACGCCGCTTTCATAGGAGGTAAAAGTAAAACCGCCCAGCTCCTTAAGAATACGCGAATTTCTTCCTGTATACTCGGTATTCATACCGGGGTTCAGCACTTTTATTTCGCTCTTCGCCTTCGCCGCGGCATTAACGATCTTAGCGAGCGAGACCAGGTCAATGGAGTCGGACGGGGTAATATTGTAATGCGTGTGTGCCGGCTTTATCTCCAGGAACCTCTCCACCATCCCGCAGAAATCCTCTATCCACAGATAATCGAACCTCACGTTCTGATTTATGGTTATGGGCAGGCCAAGAAGGTTCTTTACGATGGCATTGGAAATGAACTTGAAGGTATAATCCTCATATTTGCCGTAAAGGCCGAAGATGCGCAGGCAGGTGATATTCCCGGCCTTTTCCGCATACTTCGAGATCACGTACTTGGCGTAGCCATAATCGTCGGCCGGAACATGGCGGTCGAAGTGATCCTCCGGAGTTTTGAGGAGGCTGTACCGCTTGTCGTACTCCCCCCCGCTGCCCATGGTTATCATACGCGTCCCGGGCGTAAGGGCGCGGGCGATGTTAAAGAACATCCGCAGATTTTTTGTCACAACGTCGGTCCGGCCGGCGTCGTAGCCGGTCTTGCGGCTTCCCCCGGCGGCAGCACAGTGTATAACCGCGTCAGGAGCGATACGAGCCAGCTTCTCGGCCACGGCGGCCTCGTCCAGCAGGTCCAGGGTGCGGTGTGTGAACGAGTGCACCTCGCAACCCCGGCCCGGCAGGTATTCGGAAAGGTTGCGCCCCACGAAACCCGACGCCCCGGTAACCAGCACTTTTTTCACGTCAGTCCTCCACCGGTTTAACTATCATCTGCTTCCTGAATTCGGCCCTGTCCAGGAAGGGATACATGTCTTCAAGCGGCCGCGAGACCATTCTTCCGTCGGGAAGCCGGGCGGAGGCGGAGCAGGGGACAACTTCCTGGTCCCGCTGGCACAGAACCTCGCACAGGACCGGCCCGCTGTAAGCCAGGGTTTTCGAGATGGCTGAAGGAAGGTCCGAGGGGGAGGCCGCCTTGAAATATTTTATGCCGTAGGCGCCGGCGATCTTTTTCACCGAGGGGAAGGAGACACCGGAGCCGCTGTCCGTTCCTATGTATCTTTCATTGAAGAATTTAGCCTGGCTCGCCCGTATTGACAGGTAGCCGTCGTTGTTCCAGACAAAAAGCTTAACCGGCAGGCGGTAATGCGCCAAAGTCTGCAACTCCTGGATGTTCATCTGGAAAGACCCGTCTCCGGTAATGCCCAGCACCTCCCCATGCCCGCGGGCCGAGCTTACGCCTATAGCCGCCGGCAAAGTAAAGCCCATATCAGCCTGCCCGCCGGAGGTTATATAGCGCTGCTCCCCGTTTACGCGCACCCCCTGCGAAACCACATACACGGCCGAACCTGCGTCGGAAACGACCACGGAATCTTTTTTCAGCATGCGGGAAAGCGTTTCCACGAAGTGATACATGTTTATCCCGCCGCGCTCTTTTGCGTAGCCGGGAAGGCAGACCGGCCACATTTTACGCCACTCACCGCATTTCCCGGCCCAAGGCGAGAATACGGCTTTCCTGTCGCGGCTTATACCTTTTTCGGCGCTTATTTCCGGCAGAAATCCTTTAAGGTCCGCGTGAATGAATCTGTCGATCTTTACCGTGTTCTTTGAGTGCTCGACAGGATCTATATCCACAACGACCAGCCTGGCTCCCCTGGCGAATTTATCATACTCGTGCCCGGTAGAGCTTACGCTTAACCTGCAGCCCATGGAAATAACGAGATCGGAGTTCTGCACCGCGAAATTCCCGGCCCTGTCGCCCTTATTGCCTACCCGTCCGATATAAAGCGGATGCCCGCTCGGCAGGGAATCAATGCCCAGGCGGCTGGCTACGACAGGAATTGAAAATTTTTCTATAAAGGCGCGGAATTCCCTCATTTTCCCTGAGATCCGCACACCCTGGCCCATCACTATTACGGGGCGCTGCGCCTTATTAAGCGCGCTCCGTAAATATTTCATGTCGGCAGCCGTCGCGCGCACGGCGGCGGCTTCCTTAGCCGGCGGCGTGAACCCTTTTAGCTGCGCCGGGTTTATCTCGGCGGCCTGCACATCCATGGGGATATCAAGCCATACCGGCCCGGGGCGCCCGCTCCTCGCCAGGCTCACGGCTTTTTCAAAATGGTAGCGCACACTTTGAGGATCGTTCACCATCTCCGCGTATTTAGTCAAAGGCCGCACGATGGAAATAATGTCCGCTTCCTGCACGCCTTTCTGCCTGAGCGCAAGGCCCGAATTACGCACAGTTTCTTTTTTCTTCACCTGCCCTGAAATAAAAACACAGGGCACGCTGTCCTGCCACGCGTCCAGCAGCCCGGTAATGGCGTTCGTGCCGCCGCAGCCGGTGGTCAGATAGGCTACCCCCAGGCCGCCCGTATATTTGGCGTAACCCACGGCCGCCATCGCGCAGGCCTGCTCATGGTGGTTGCATATATATTTAAGGCGGGGATGGCAGACTATGCCGTCTGAAAGGAACATCATCCCCCCGCCTGAGACGAGGAACACCTCTTTAACCCCGGCCTTATAAACCTGTTCGGCAAGATAATCGGCTACGCGCATATGGCACTCCTTAGTTGAACAGTTTCATGAGCTGTCCCGGCAGCGGAGCTATTTCCAGTATTTCGAGGCGGCAAGAGCCGCCAGTTCCTCTTTCTTTATCGGGTAGGAATATTCAGCGCCGGGAAACTGCTTGGCGCGGACATCCGCCACATACTTCGCTATGGCCATTTCGGCCAGCACCAGCAGGCCGTCCTTGCGCTCATCACGGCCGATGCGCCTCACGTCGGGCAGGTTCTTCAGATAGTCGGCGAACTCCTGCACCACTTCGGGAATATAGCACTTGGCGAACCAGGGCCTGAAGGCCTGGTAAAAGCCCATCAGGTCGTGCATTATCACCAGCTGGCCGTCTATCCCGGTCCCGGCCCCGATGCCGTAAACCGGTATGGACAGCTCCTTCGCTATCTGCTCCGCCGGCTCGGACGGCATGGCCTCGAGCAGCAGGGCGTACGCCCCGGCTTTCTGCAGCGCCAGCGCGTCCTCCATGGTCTTATCAAAACTCTTCACGGACTTCCCCTGCACTTTATAGCCGCCGAACGAGGCTGTGCTCTGCGGGGTGAGGCCCAGATGCCCCATAACGAGGATCCCGGCGTCTACCATGGCTTTAACTTTGGGGATTATGCGCTGCCCGCCTTCGCATTTAATGGCGTCGCAGCCGGCTTCCTTGATGAACCTTAAAGCGCTGAGGACGGCGTCCCTTTCAGAGGGTTCGTACGAACCCTGCGGCATATCGCCGATGAGGAAAGTATTCGGGGCGCCCCGCCTGGCGGATTTGGCCAGGATGATCATTTCGTCCATGGTCACCGGGTTGGTGGTGGCGTAACCCAGCTGCACCATGCCTCCGGAATCCCCCACCAGGATCATATCCACTCCGGCCTTCTCGGCGGCGTAGGCGAAAGGCAGGTCGTAGGCCGTTATCCAGGCTGCGGGCACACCGTTCCTCTTCATCTTCACAAAATCCAGAAGTCCCTTTTTGACGGGCTTTTTAACCGGCACCTGCTCGATCAGCGGCAGCTTTTTATTTTTATCAGCCATATTCACGTTTCTCCTTTTTATTCCCAGTCGTCCGTCCTGATATTCTCCGCGGCGACGCCGCTCTCTGCCAGCCTGGTTTTAAAATTTTTGATCATGACCGGCGGCCCGGAGATAAAATAAACCGCCGCCGGCCCGTTTTCCGCAAAGATCTTCTGAATATCCAGCCGGCCGTCTTTCTCCTCGTTCAGGAGCGTGAGGCGGAAAGAGGGATTAACGCCCCGGGCTTTTTCGAGGTCAGCCGGGTAAAGGTGATGGGAGGGATCGCGCACGCCGAAATAAAGTCTGGGCTCCCGGTAAGCCGCGAATACTTTTGAAGTGAACAGCGAAAGAAAGGGCGTAATCCCGGTCCCCCCGGCGACAAAGACGGAGCTTCGCGCGACCTGTTCGGGCTGGAAAAGATCGCCGTACGGCAGTTTCACATGGATGATCTTTCCCGGCACAAGCTCGAGCGCCATGCGCGCGGTAAATTTCCCTTTCGCGGCGAAAGTTATTCTGATCGTCTCCTGGTCCGGGGAGCTCTGCATGGAGAAGCAGCGCGATTCGGGCCAGGGTCCGGCGGGGTCGTATTCGTCGAGCGCAAGGTGGAGGAACTGCCCGGGGTTATACTTATAGGCTTTCTCAAGAGGGCGCAGGGTGACGGTCCTGATGTCGGCGACAGGATTCTCTACGGAAACCACCTCGGATCTGTATTTTTTAACGATCATTTTTTAAACCGGTCAATGAATTCCGCGACGCAGTCCTCGACGTAGGAGAACATCTCCTCCGTCAT
>CAIQNV010000054.1 GCA_903873295.1 uncultured Elusimicrobia bacterium | reverse complement strand
TAAGTTTAGCGTGTTCGGAGAAGAATTCCCTGAGGCCGAAGAACCAGAATAACCTGATTATTCGACCCAGGAGCGGCGGCTTATTGAAAATGACTTTAGTTAAGCTTTTGGCTTAACTACATAGGAGACCGTGACCCGGAGCGGAAATATAAGAGCAGCGCCCATCGAACGCCGCGGGCGGGCCCGGATATGGGCTAAGGATTATGTGCACAGGTCCCGGCCAACTCCGGGCGCCGGACATCCGCGCGCGGCGGAAAACGCGGCCGCGGAATAAAAAACCCGGCGCCTCGCGGCTGCCGGGTTTTTTAGTTCCGCTATACGCTCTATATGATATTTAATACCTCTATAGCGCCCGCCCCTTCGCCCTTTACGCGCTTGCCGCCGGCTGCGGCCGTCAGCCAGGCAGCCCGGGCCGGCGCGCCGTGCGCCTGATTCTTTAGCATGCCCTGACCTTCGGCTGCGGCAAAACCTTCCGCCGCCGCAGCTGTTTCCCTGCCCGCCCCGCACTCCGCCGGTTCGCCGCGCTCTACGGCATAAGCCCCGCCCGGCATTCTCATGATAGTTACCATCATAAAAGTTCCTTTATCCGGTTCCGTCTATAAACAATATGCGGGCGTCCCGACACCTTGGTCAGGAGCGCCTGTTTCAAACGCTTCAAAATAGAACTGTTCCCCCGCGTCCGCCCGTTCCGCTTCCGCGTTCTCCGGAACCGCCGCAGCGGCTGCGGCCAGTATGGCGCACTGCGCTCCGTTCCGCGCCGAATTCAGGCAGTCGATAAAACTCATCTTTAAGCGCGCTGTTTTTTTCATTTTTTATCCCCTTGTTCACTTCACTTTTCAGACGGCTCGTCTGCGACGAAACCTCATGCTATAAGTTTACTCCGTTTATTTCTGAACGCCCTGAGGACAAAGAACCAGAGCGGCCTGATCTTTCGACCCAGGAGCGGCGGTTTAGCGGAAGCGTTTTTAGTTAAACCTTTGGCTTAATAGCAACAGGAGGGTGAAAACCCGGAAACCGCCCGGCATAAACTTCCGGCATTAAAAGATCTTAAACGCCGCGCGGGTATTGTTGGAAAGGATCGAATCGGTGTTGACCTCATCCGGGGTAATATTCCCGTCGCCATCGGTCAGTCTCACATCCATTAGATAATCGCCCGGAGGCAGCGGGCTAAAATCGGCCCAGACCGCCTGGCCGGACCAGCCGAAAATAAACTGCCCGCTGTACATCAGCTCGTCCCGGCCGGCTTTGACCAGCGCCACTTCGCCGTGCGCCGCGACTCCCAGGAATTTCCCGTCCTTGTAGAGGGCTGCCGCGTAGGACACCCTGGGGGAGCGGTTTTCGTAGGCGGTGAAACTGATCGAATAACCTGTGCGAGGCCCTTCCGGATAATTAAAGGGGACAGTGCTGACCGAAAGGCCCTGAACCAGCGGCGGCAGTTTTTTGGACGCGGATTGCAGCACGCTTACCGTAGCGGCCCCGGCCACGTCCAACTGCTGGTCGCGTATCTCAGGATGCGCGCTGACCGCGGCATCGCTGTTGCTGTTGCGCGGGGAAGTATTACTCGGCCGGGGAGGGGCCGCGTAGAGATCGCTGTTATGACGGCCGCCGTAATGGCCACGGGGCCCGAAAGTCACGTCCCGGCCCGGCGGCGGAGCGTCCGGGGCGGCGACCCAGTACGGCGCGCCGGTGACGGGATCCGTCCAGCCGGGCAGCTTGCCGCGCGTCTCGTCCTGGACCGCCTGATAATAAGCGTAAGGCTCCAGGCCGCCGCTGTCGCGGGCCGCGCGGATCTGTACGCCGTTCCCGCCGAAGCCTTCAAAGGAGTCGCTGATACCATGCTCTATATTGGCGGCATGCGTCGGGACTGCCTGGTCCTGGGTCAGGTGGCAGAGCGTGCCCAGCCTCTCATACGCTTCCTGAAACTTGAACTGTTCGTAATTCTGTAATATTCCGCCCTTAAAAAAAGGCTCTCTGCCGAACCACAGGGCTTTGACGTCTCCGCCGTTCTTCGAGGGGTCGGGGTGCCCGCTTTCGTCATTGCTGCCTTCCTTGATAATGTCGCCGGCGGCCTCTATGTCCGGGAAAGCGTTTTTATCCATGAAATCAAGCGCGGCCTTCGCGGCCGCCTTATGAGCTGAGCCGAAAAAAGTCACGCTCCACCATTTATTCTCGGCCGGAGCCGGCCACAAACCGGCCTCCGACTTCTCAGGAACGGCCCTGATTATCCCCAGGCGGCTTTCGATATTCCAGAGATCAGTTTCAAAATCACCCGCCCTCAGAACACTGCCGGCGGTGCCGGCCGCCAGAACCGCCGTTAAAAGGATAGTGGCTTTTCTCATGTGTATGTTCCGTATTCGATAGTTGCCGCCACTGCAGGCCAAAGCGCTTAAACCGCGGTTAAAAAAATTCAGACCCTGTTCCCAGGGAGCCGGGTGCGGCTAGCTCACGCACCCCGGCCCCCTCCGGCAAGAAACCCGATTACCTGGCGAGGCGGAACCCCACGTAGTAGCTGCCCTGCCGCATATACATATAGCTGCGGAAGTCCGTCCGCAGATACTCATCGTCGCTGCTATAGAAGGAATTGCCGCGAAGAACACTATCGCCGTCCGCGGCGCCTTCTACCGCGCTTCCGTCCACGGGAGCGCCGGCATACGATTCCTTATAGATATCCTTCGTCACCTGCCAGATATTCCCGGCCATGTCGCACAGGCCCTGCTCGGTGTTGCCGGCGGGCTTCGAACATACCGGCATAGTGCCGTTGGTTCCGCCGCCTACTCCGTTCTCCGGGCCGTCGAACACTACCCTGTCATGGGTCACGGGCTCATTGCCCCAGGGATATTTATGGGCCTTGCCTCCGCTTCTGGCCGCGTATTCCCATTCGGACTCGGTCGGCAGTCTTGCGCCCGCGAACTTCGCGTATTGATTGATCTGCTCCAGGTTCACGCAGTTCATCGGGTACTTCTGACGGTCCTGCGTGTACCAATTACAATTGAAGCTGTAATAAGTGCGGGCGGGCTCGGTACACAGGCCTTCGCTCACGCATTTCGCGTACTGCTCCACGGTCACCGCCGTTTTCGCCATCTCAAAGGGCTTAATGGCGACCTCGCGGACCGGCCTTGTGTTATTCGAGCCGGGAGCGCTCTTCTCAGCTCCCATCAGATACTTCCCGCCATGAATAGCGACCCACTTTATCGGCCTGGCTTTGGCCGCATAGGCGGCGGCATCCGGTTCATAAATAACGGGTTCCCCCGAAGAAGCTCCGACGCTCTCGGCCGGTGAGGCTTCAGCCGCCGAAGCCCGCAGGGCGCCGGCGTTCACCGCCAGCGCTCCGAACTCGGCGGCATAAGCGCCGCCGGTCAAACCCGCGAGAACAGCTACGGTCATCAATATTTTCATTATTGTTTCCTCCGAATATACTCTCATGTGATAAGTTTACTCTGTCTGACGCCGGCTTCCCTGAGGCTGAAGCACCAGGTCGGCCGGATTTTTTGACCCAGGAGCGACAGCTTAATAAAAGCGCCTTTTGGTAAGCCTTTGGCTTAACCGCCGATGCAGATCCTTATAGTATTTATTTAACGCCCTTTAGCCGGTCTTCCCGATATCCGCCACAGGGCGAAAACAATGGCAAATCTTTTTTAGTATTAAATTAAGCCGGGCAACGGTTTTCAGAGATCCTGTTTTTAATCAGCGATGGGCAGGACGTAGTGGTTTACGGTTCCGGCGCACATGGCCGCCACTATGGCAATAGCCCAGCCTTCTCCCGCGATTGCGGCCTTGAAAACGTCAAGTATAGGTAATGGGGCCAAGGACATGATAAAAACGAACGAATTAAAAACAAGCTTTGCGGAGTCGACGGCGATAGCGCCCGCGCCGGCTCCGGCGGTATGCGCGTCCCAGCCCAGCCGGGCGGCGTCGGTTTCCACGGCCTCCAGGTTGCTGTACATGAGCAGGCCGTTGAAGGCGGCCCCGGCCGCCGCCTTTAAAAAAGCCACGGTCTTATCCGAGCCGGTTTTCGCTTTCTTGAAAGCCGCCCAGTTCTCCTTGCTCATCGCGCCCCAGTAAGCCAGGGCCAGGTGAACCATACGGTCCTCCCCGAAGTGGGCCGGGCGTTCCGCTTTCGGGGTTTCAGGGCGGGGAGCGTCGGCGCGCAGGGCCGGGACTTTAGAAGAAAGTTGTTTTTTGGGAACAGCCTGAACCACTGCCGATTTGCCGGAGGTAAGAGGAGCGGAAGTCATTACGGGTCCCGCGGCCTGACCCTTACCTGACGCGCCGTCGAAGAACTTGGCCGAGCCCCCGTAAGTGGAAATAGTCCCTGAAACCGAAAGCACCTGAAGAGCTGAAAAAGACGCCGACTGCGGCGCGGCACGGACCTGGCCCGCGGCGGCTCCGCGGAGGGCCGCGCAGCCCTGCTCCGCAAAAAAGCGGACTTCAGCTTTAAAGTCAGGGGTTAAATATTTGTCGGCCGTCTTCTGGTCTTCGGTGTTCAGCGCGCAAGCCTTAAATCTTTTTACTAGTCCGGAGACCTTTTCTTTTTTTCCGGCCAGGCCGGCGGCCGCGGAAGCGCCAAACTCCTTCTCCACCCCTTCAAGGAAATCAGAAGTAATGGCGGGCGGCAGTTTTACGGCCTGCTCGACCGACCAGGGCGCAGCGGCTTCACGGTAGACAAGCTCAACGGCAAAACCGGGCGCCGACCCCGCCAGGGAGAGAGCGGCGGAAACTAAAAGAGTTTTGCGTGACAGCATATGCACATTCCATCCGACCGGCCGGTGGCACTTCCCGGAGCTGACTTCGGATCCCCCCGGCCTACAACCGATCCTTTTGCGGCCTGGCCCTGTTAATAGTTTTGGCACAAACCGGTCACATTTGCCTTAACCTGCGCGTAACTTGCGATTATGGCTGAGGCGTTCGAGGCCTGGGCTAAAACGCCGGAGCTGAGCTCCGGCCACTCCCTGAATGACGCGCATTCCATGAAATCCGGTTTGACAGCCGTTTTATACTTTTCGGCGCCGCTGTCATATTCTATTTCCCCAAGGACACGCGTCAGGCCGTCCTCCCTGATCCAGCCATGGTTCGCGAAGTGGACCGCCAGGTCAGCGGCCGTTACGAACGGAATATGCCCGGAGGGGATCGCCATTCCCGCAGACTCATACACATGGTGAATGAACGAATAGACCCTGGTTGTGCCGTTACGGCCCGAGACATACTTCATAAGTTCGCTGTAAGCCGTGATATCCTGTTCGCCATTATCGCCGATAAGTATCATTACTTCAGGTTTTTCCTGTTCATAGATCTCGATAAGGTTACGGGCTTTAAAATCGCCGGAATTTTCCGACCGGGGATCCCTTCCGCTCACCACGAAGTTTACGATGTCCCCGCGGCCGGGAGGAAAGCCGGACTCCCGCAAAAAATCAAGTCCTAAAGTATCTATCACCCCCGGAGCCGCCGTTAAATATTCCACCTTGCCCGAAGCCCCGGTAGTTTTATACCAGCTGCCGTAGAGTATGCTCATGCCGGCGAATTCATTGATAGTACCCAGGGCGTGGGCGGCAACGCCTCCGCTATGTATTCCTGTTTTCTTAATAGTGTCATCGATATCGGAAATAAGCAGGTTTTTGGCGGCAAAGGAATTTAATCCCAGCATCGGCAGCATTGCCATTAAGACTAAGCCGTTTATATTTTTATTTATAATTTTCATTATTTTTCCCCGCTATAACCGCTGTATTTTAAAGTAAAACTCCGTTTTAGTTTACCGGCAGGGTCGAGCAGTCGAAATAGCCCTGGCCGGCGCCTCTGCCGCTTATAAGGAATTCCCGCATGGCTCCGTCCAGCGACCGGGACCTGCCGCCGGAATATTCTTCAAGGGCCAGTTCGCCGAAGCTCGCAAGATACACGTAAGCGGCCTGGGCTGCCAGCCTGGCGGGTCCGGCCGTGCTTGGATATCTATCATCCCCTTTAAAGTAAATGCTGTCCCTCGGGTCCGCGTTCAACCCCACCAGATGGACGCAGGCCCCTGCCGCCGCCGGCGGCAGCAGAGCGTTGTCGTAAAAGTAACACAGGTCTTCGATAACGCGCGGATCTTCTACCGACCGCTGCGTGTGCGCGGGCGAGAAAGAATCCTCTATAGCGTGAGCCGCTACGCCCAGCGCGAAATACATAAGCTCGTAAGCGCGCAAAGCCTCGCTTTTGTCGGCGGCGTTATTTCCTCTCAGCCATTCCTTCCAGGCGCTTTCCGTGAACTTTTCGACCACGCTCACCGCTTTCTCGCAGGAGCGGCGCGCCGAGTCAAGCTTAACGGGAGGCGTCCCGCCGGTATCCTGATAGGCCCTTAAGAAATGAACGGGCATGCCCATGCCGGTCGGATTGAAGTGCTCGTAGGTCGATTCGGCCAGCTCGACTCCGAGTTGCTCTGACCAGACCCGGCCGTAGAACCTGAAGAGCTCCGACTTGGAGGTCCCGGATATGTTCAGGCGCTGCGGATAGTCTGCCGCCACGTTCCCGAGCTGGATCCTGTTCGAGGTGAAAAGCGTGGAATCTCCGACATCATCCAGCTGGTAAAACCCGCCTTTCAGGGTTTCCATATCCAGCTTAAAATCCTTCGGCGCAAGCCCCGTGTCCGGCTTTTGATTGAGCTCCTTAAGCCAGGCTTCCACTGCGGCGCCCCGTGTGGCGCGCAGGGTCCCGTTCGCGCCTTTGATCCCCGACCCCGTCAGCGCGCTGTGGGAATTGTAGACGTACTTCCCGAATTGATCCCAGCTCCGGACTCCTGCCGGAGAGGCAAGAAGCAATAAGAAAGCGTACAAGACCGCCGAGCTGCTTAACTGAAAGGATGGTTTTCGCATAAGATGTTACAGGCTCCTCTTAGTTCAAAGTTACGTAGGCTTTCGTGCCGTTGACGCGGGATTTATCCGTGTTCACCCCGTCCGGCGTGCTGTTATTGTCGCCGTCGGTGAGCTTCACCTGCAGCAGATAGTCGCCCGCGGGCAGTTTCACGCCGCCCACCGCTCCGTCCCACAGGAGCGCCACCTTGG
>CAIQNV010000053.1 GCA_903873295.1 uncultured Elusimicrobia bacterium | reverse complement strand
CTTTTCCGTTCTATTTTTTTAGACATCTAAGAATGAATCACTTTACCGCGCCTATTTCTTCCTCAGCCTCAACATAAGGCGCTGACGGGTAAAGTCCAGCATGCTTTTAGCGGCGGGATCCTGTTCGGCCGCGTAAATTTCCTCGATAAACTGCAGGCTGCGGGCGTCACCCGCCGCGGCGATAACGTTCAGCGCCTGACTCCTAACGCTTAGATCCGCGGATTTTACGAACTCGTAGGCTGTCAGCAGCCCGTCGGGCATTCCCATTTTAGCCAGCGAAAGAGCGGCTTCTACCCGCAGCTGCGGCTGCTCGGTCTGGGCCAGCAGTTTGGCGAGCTCTCCCGAGAAAGCGGCGTCTCCGATATTGCCCAGGGCCTTTACAGCCTCAAGCCTGACATACTGGTCGGGATCTTTCAAAGCCGCGGCCACGGCGCCGGCCGCTTTTTTAGACTGCAGCAGCCCCAGCGCGGAAATCGCGCCGCGGCGCATATTGGCGTCGTCGGAAGAAAGCAGCGCGATTATCTCGTCTTCCGCGGGAGAGTATTTCATTACGGCCAGGGTATGCAGCGCGGCATAGCGCACGGCGGGAGAACTGTCTTTAAGCGCTTTTACGAGGGCGGGGGCGGAGGCCGGATCCATAAGGTATGACAGGGAAATAGCCGCCTGCTGCCGCACGCCGGCGTCGCCGTCCTTCAGAAGCATCTCGGCAAGCCTGGGGGCCGCCGCCGGCCAGGTCAGCATTCCCAGGGCGTCCGCCGCCGCCTGCCGCACGCGGGGCGAATCGTCGGCCAGGGCGGACATAAGGGCCGGAGCCCCGGCCGCATTTCTGGCCTGACCGATAAAATCGGCGGACTGGCGGCGCTCCGCCGGATCGCCGGACCTGATCTTTTCCAGCGCCTCTTTAAAAAGATCGGGGCCCGGCGTGACCGCGGGAGCGGCCTCGCGGGACCTGGCCTGATGCGGCACGGCGGAGGCGGTGGAAACGGCTACGCCGGCTGACTTTGCAGCAGGCTTGGCGGCCGCCTTTTTGACCGCAGGTTTTCCCGTCTTCGGCGCGGCGGTCTGCGCCGAAAGCAGCAGCGCGGGCGCAAAAAATAAAGCTGCGAATAAAGACATCTTTTTTATGTTCTTCATAGATTGAATTTTAGCATAAAAAATAGTCGGCCGGGCTCCCGGCCCGGCCGCCGTCAGAAGAGCGGGCCCAGGTAGAAGTAGAAGATCTTCCCCCCGTCGGAAGTCCGCACGGCGTAATCGAAGCTGAGCACCAGCTGGAAAGCCTGCAGCAGGAAAGTGTGCACGTCGATCCCCGCCCCGACCGCGCTCCTGACCCCGGAAAGACCGAAGCCGCGCAGTTCGCCGCCGCCGTCCCAGCCGTAGGCCGAATCCGCGAAAAGCTTGCCGTAGATCCCTTTGAAATAAAAATCAGGGAACATATACCACATATAATAATTCATGTCCTTTATCAGCGGAAAGCGCAGTTCGGAATTGTTCATGAAAACTCCCGGCTTTTCGTTCATGGCGGAGGAGCCCGAAAAGCCGCGCACCCCGCCGAGCCCGCCGAAGTCGAACACCCGCCTGTCGCGCCCGGTGCTGCGGCCGGCCACGAAGCGGTTTATAAAAGCCGCGCGCTTGGACAGCGGGAAATATTTAAGATATTGCAGGGTGTAGACGTCGTATTTAAGGTTCCCCCCCGCCCTCTC
Source organism: uncultured Elusimicrobia bacterium (assembly GCA_903873295.1). Taxonomy (GTDB): domain Bacteria; phylum Elusimicrobiota; class Elusimicrobia; order Elusimicrobiales; family UBA9959; genus UBA9959. The sequence goes on along the minus strand of CAIQNV010000053.1, from coordinate 12,381 downwards.
GCCGGCCGTCAGCCAGGAAAGTTCCGTGCGGGAGCCCCGCACCGCCGTAAGGTACAGGCCGTTAACCGTGTCGCGCACGTAGGCGGTCTGGAGCGCCCTGGTCCGCAGTCTTTCGGTAAGCGGCAGGTCCTTGTACTTGTTGGTCTCGTCCTTGGCCAGCGCGAAAGCCTCTACCCGGTTATAGCGGTCAAAAGGCCAGGCCGTGCCGGCCGCATGGCGGGAATAGCGCTTGTCGTATTCCAGGCGGTCGGAGTTAAGTATGCCGTTAAAGGTAAGCGCGCTGGTCTGGAGGAACAGCGGCATGCGCCAGCGCGCGTAGGAATAGTTAGCCTGCAAACTGAGGTATTTGGCCCCCGAGTTATAGTTGAGGTAAAGGTTAAGGTTATGGCGGCCCAGCATGTCGGAGACCTGCCAATAATTCATCCAGGAAAGCCCGCCCGGCGAGGAAAAAAGAAAGGCCGGAAAGAAGAGGTCCGTCGAGGCTTTGAACCTGTAGGGCAGGAAGGTCCCGCTGGAGGGCTGTACCGCAAAAAACTCCGGGACGGCGGGAGCGGACGCCTCCTGTTTTTCGTACAGGAAGTTTTCCGGGGCCGCGGCGTACACGTCCATGCTCCCGCGTCTGAAAGCTGAAAAATAAATTTTATCCGCCGCAACGGCCGGGGTGAAGACGCCGCCGAGGCTGCGGGTAAGGCGCGACACCGCCCCGGAGGCCCGGTCCTTAAGGTAAAGCTCGAAATTGTCCCCGGAATCCGCGATATAAAATATTCCGGAGCCGTCCGCGGAATAAACAGGGTCGTAGACGCTGCCGGCCGCGAGGGGCTGAACCTCGGGCGCCCCTCCCTGCCGCAGCTCGCACAGCGCCCTGACGGGGCCGCTCGAAGTCTCGATCTCGCAGGAATATACAAGGCTGCTGCCGTCGGGAGAGTAGGCGGGGGAAGACTCGTCCTGCGCGCTGTCCGTAAGCCGCGCGGCGGCGGAAAAAGGAAGCTCCCCGCCGGCGGCGGCGCGTTCCACCGGAAGCTCGTAAAGATCGTTAAAGCCCCCTTTCATGCCCACAAAGACCAGTTTTTTACCGTCCGGGGAAAAGGCCGGCTGCCGCATTTCAGCCAGCCCCTCCACCGCCGCGCGCGCGACTTTGCCGGAGGCCGGCTCGTAAAGGAAAAGGTACTCGCGGTGATTCTTCTGGCCGGAAAAGGCCAGGTACCTGCCGTCGGGCGACCAGGAAAGGCTCTTCAGCGGCTTGCTGAAACGCCCGTACGGGATATTCTCGGCGCCGGCGGCAAGGGCCGTAAGTTTTTTCTCTTTTCCGGTTTTAAGGTTCTTTATCCGCAGCTCCGGCGGGTGGCCGGCCCGGGTGGACAGAAAAGCCAGGTTTTTGCCGTCCGGTGAAGGGGCGGGGCTTACGCTGAACTCGGGAATATTGTCCGAGCCGCTGGTCTGGCGCCCGCCGTAAATTTCCGGCTCCTGCAGGCGCTCCTTTTCGGCTTCGGCCAGATATTTCAGCTCCAGATATTCCGCGAATTTTTTCTCGAACTCCCGCAGGTCCGCGCCTATCAGCGGCGCCAGCACGGAGCCGGCCTCGTACCGGCTGGCGAAAAGCTCCAGCATTTTCCGGGGCTTGTCCGAGCCGTACTGCTCGGCCAGGAAGCGGATGGCTTGCGCCCCCGTTTTGTAGGCCAGCGTCATCTGGTGCGGCTTAAGATGGCCGAACTGGTTCAGGCGGCTCAGCGGGATCAGCCCGCCGGAAAGGGCGGCGTCGCGCAAATACATCTTTTCCACCGCATAGTCGCTCAGGCCCGTCTCATATTCCGCCATGCCTTCCATCATCCACAGCGGATACACGTAAGTTTTAAGTATGCGTGCGCTTTTCCAGAAGCCGTCCACCAGCACGCTGAACTCCGCCTCATGGGCGAATTCATGCTCTATCACTTCTTTAAGCCACCCTCTGGAGCCGTCGGACCAGACCATGAAGCGGTCTTTATAGGGCTCGGTGAGGCCGCCGACCCCGTCTGAGACGTCGGCTACTCCGGACTGCTGCATGTCGTTAATGGAGGCGTAGAGAAAGAACGGAATACGCTTTGCGAGGGCGGGGTTCAGGTCCGCCGCCTCGCGCCGGTAGGCCTCCTCCAGGACGCCGGAAGCATAGGCCAGCCAGGGCTCTGAGCCGGGATAATAATGGATATCGAAATGCCCGGTAGCGTAAATTTTCCACTCGAAATCTTTTACGATCACTTTATTCTCTTCGAGCGCGGCGAGAGGAAGCGCTGAAAAGATAAAAGCGACCGCCAGCAGCGCGGCACGGGAAAAAGATCTTAAATTAACCACAAAGGTCACAAAGTTTATATTATCATTCCTTTCCGTTATACACTTTGTGTCCTTGGTGTTTATTCTGGCCTTTTACTTCTTTTTTTTGGCGCTTTTCGCTTTCGCGGCTTTCTCCGCGGCAGCGCGGGCCTTTTCGATTTTAGCGAGCAGAATGCGGCCTTCCTCGTGCTCCGGGACGGCCTTCAGCAGCTCCCGCAGGTAAAAGGCGGCCGCCTCCGGATCTTTGTTCCTGTAGGCGGAATCCCCGGCCATCCAGAGGAGGGCCGCCTGGTCCGCGAAAGTCCCGGCCGCGGGCGAAGCCGCCGCGGCTTTTTTAAGCAGCGCCTGCGCGCCGGGATAATCTTTAAGCTCGTATTTTATGCGTCCCTCGGCGTAGTCGGCCATAAACGCCCCGGCGGCGCCGCGGGCGCGCAGGTCGGAGAGCGGCTTTGCATAGTCCCGCCCGTCCTTCCAGAGGGCCAGCGCAAGGTTTTCCAGCATTACCGGATCGCGGCTGCCGCCGCTGAGCAGCTTCTCGTACCCGCTTACCGCACCGGCATAATCCCCCGCTGCGTAGCAGAGCTTGGCCTGAAGCATCCGGACTTCGTCGTCGCCCGGGAAATTATTAAGGAACTTGCGGTATTCCTGGGCGGCAAAATCGTAGAGCCCCACGGCCTGGTACATGTTGCCCAGATAATAGAAAGAGCGGGCGTCGGCCAGGCCCAGGCTGCGGGCCCGCTCAAGATCGGCTATGGCTTCGATATAGCGCGGCTGGCCCAACTGGTACTTAAGCCTTCCCGACTCGGCCAGGGCTTTTATGTCTTCGGGATTGTCCGCGAGTATTTTCCCCAGTTCCTCCAGCCTCCGCCCCGCCCGGGCCGGCTGCATGAAATCGCCCGGGGCCCGCGGAAATTCCGGCAGGGGGCTCCGGGCGCGCCAGATAAAAACGTAAAGCGCCGCCAGCACGAAGAACAAGAACATGCCCAGCGGCGCCCCGTAGGAATGAAGCAGTTTTTTGAGGGCGTTGGTTAAACGGGCCTCATAACTCACCTTCATCCTCCGAGTTCTCCAGCAGGATCTGACCCAGGGTCAGTGTAGGAGAACCCTTCAAATACTGCTGCATGCGCCGGCGGTCCTCGGACTCCTCACAGCTCTTTATAGAAAGGGTCAGGCGAAAATTGGAGGAGTTTATCCCCACCACCACGCCCTGTATTTCCTGTCCTTCCCTGGGCGCGCCCTCGGCGCCGTAATTCTCGGGCGTTACGAAACCTTCCACCTGCTCGTTCACTTTGAGCAGCGCGCCCTCGGGGGCTACGGAGACCACTTTGGCCTTCAGGAGGGACCTGTAGGCGAATTTACGCTTAAGCATGTCCACGGGGTTTGGCATAAGCTGCTTAAGGCCGAAAGCGAGCTTTTCGCCTTCCTTGTCCACGGCGAGGATCTTGCATTTCACGTGCTGCCCGCGCTTGTAGGTTTTAAGGGTTTCCAGCGGGTTTCTCCAGGACACGTCCTCGGGGCGCACCAGGCCCTCGATGCCCTGGAAGCGCACCAGCAGCCCTTCTTCCGTAACCTTGGACACCACGCCCCGCACGATGCCGCCGGGCACTACCTCGGCCAGCACCTGGCCGCGGCGCTCTTTTTCGTCCTCCTCCAGCACCTGCCGGCGGGAGACGACCACTTTGCGGTCCTTCTCGTTGAAATCCGTTATATAAAACCTCACCTTGGCGTTGGGCGGCAGGTAGTGCTTGTGCGCTCCGCCGAGCTCGGAAAGGGAAAGCGGCATAAAGGCGCGCATCCCGGAAATATCCACTATATAGCCGCCTTTGACTATCTCAGTGACCTTGCCCTTCACGCGCTCTTTGGCTTCGAACATTTTTTTGGTCATATCCCAGGCGGCCCTTTCGCGGGCGCGGCGGTGGGACAGCATGGTATAGCGGCCTTCGCCGCCCTTCTTCTCCAGCACGGCCTGCACTTCGTCGCCGGGCTGAGGGGTCTTCTCGTCCTGAAAATCGGCCAGCGGGATGGCGCCTTCTTTTTTCTCGCCGATGTCCACGAGCACCAGCTCGGGGGTGACCTGCACCACCCTGACGGTAACCACGCCCCGCGAATGGACTTTCGCGGAGACCTGGGCCTCCGCCTTCAGGAGATCGGCCATCGAGAGTTCTTCTTCCGTCCCGGGCGCCGCCGCCTTTTCGGGGTTTTCCTGATTTTCCGCGTGCTGGGTCTGGTTAGTTTCCATGTGGGTACTACTCCTCTTTTATTGAAAAGATATCGGACATTATAGTCTCTGAAAATCTGGCATAGGCCGCCTTCAGATCCCCGTCGGCCGGAAGTTCGAAGCTTCTGGGCGCGCCATACTTAATAGTTATTTTACCTAATTTTGAGAAATTCTCGCTATTGAAAATGCGCGCGGGCAGCACCGGGGCTCCGGATTTGTGGGCCATAAGGGCCACTCCGGACTTCGGTTTCAGCTTGCGGCCCTGCGCGCGGGTGCCCTCGGGGAAGATGACAAGACAGCCCCCGTTCTTAAGCGCCGCAAGGCAGCCGCGGAGCGCCCCGAGGTCCCCCCCCTCTCTGGAGCGGTCAACAGGTATCGCCCCCCAGCTCCGCAATATCCGGCCGACGGGCCACAAGGAAAACAGCTCTTTTTTGGCTATCACATTGGGCAGGCGCACCAGCGCGAGGAAGGAGGTCAGCGCGGGAGGATCGGAGAGGGACACGTGGTTGCAGGCTATGATGAGCGGGCCGGAGACAGGTATGCTGTCCTGGCCCTTTATTTCGATGGAATTGAACAGCCGAAAAAAAGACCTGAGGGTAAAATACAGCAGGAGGAGAGAGAGCGGTCTGTCTTTGTTCGGTTCGGTCGGCATTTTTTAGGGCTGAAGCTCAAAAGCGCCGCGGTGACGAAGCAATACCGGCCCCGCGCCTTCTGCGCTTCAGGACTTGAGAGTTCTGAAAAGGTCCACTATGGCGTCCACGACCTTCTCGCGCGGCAGGGCGGTGGAATCCAGATAGTGGGCGTCCTCCGCTTTTGTCAGAGGGTTGTTCTTGCGGCCCGAGTCCTGCGCGTCGCGCTTTATTATAAAATCCAGTATCCGGCCGTAGTCGGCCTCAAGGCCCTGGTCCCGCAGCTGGCCCGAGCGCCGCCCGGCGCGCGCCTCGGGCGAGGCGTCGAGGTAAACCTTGAGTTCGGCGTCGGGAAAAACGTTGGTGCCGATATCGCGCCCCTCCATCACCACGCCGCCGGCGAGCCCGGCCGCGCGCTGCATACCGCGCATGAACAGCCGCACACCGGCGAGCCTGGCTATACCGGAAGAGGCTTTGCTGACCCGCTCTTCGGCCAGCTCCAGCTCAAGCCTGCGGCCGTCCAGGGAAACGTCGGCCTCGGGGCCGGAGCCTTTCGGGAATTCCCACCTGAGCGAATTTGCCAGCTTTACAAGCCCGTCGTCGTCCTCCAGGCCTGCCCCGGTTTCAAGGGCTTTCCACGCCAGCGCGCGGTACATTTTGCCGGTGCTGATAAAGCTGTAGCCCAGGCGCCCCGCCACCAGTTTGCCTACGGTAGACTTGCCCACGCCCGCCGGGCCGTCTATGGCTATGACAATTCCATTGGAGCGCTTCACACCGCCGCCTTGGAGGGAAGGTTGGCCTTATTGTCCATGCCCATCTTGCGCAGGGGCCGCACCCACTTAGTGAAAGCCGAGGGCTTCAGGGAATATTCATGCACCAGGCGCGCCACCTCGCTTATCGGCTGGTAGCCCTCCCAGTTCAGGCGCAGGATGCGCACGCCGGCGTCCTCCATCTCTTCGATAAACTCGTAATAATTCTCCTGCAGGCTTTTCAGGTATGAGGGGTCGATGCTCTTTTCCATGTTGCGCCCGCGGGATTTTATGCGGGCTATGGAAGTCTCGACGCTGCAGTCGAGGAAGATCATCAGCTGCGGGAACACCATCTCGCGCAGCACCATATTGTCGAACAGGTCCAGGTAGGTATTGTAATCCATGTCCGAGATTATCTTGTCGGGGTGCCTGTTGAGCATGCGCGCGAAGATCGTGTCCTCCCAGATGGTGCGGTCCTGCACCACGCCGCGGATCTTGCCGAGGCTTATGCGGGAGACGAATTCGCGGTGCTGCCGGAAGCGGTGGTTGAGCAGCCAGATCTGCATGATAGTGCCGAACTGCTTCATGTCGCCGTAAAAACTTTCGAGGTAGGGGTTCCCGCCGACTTCTTCCAGAACCGGCTCAAAATTCAGCGCCTTAGCCAGCTCCATGGTAAGCGTGGATTTACCGACGCCGATTATTCCCGCTATGCCGATATAGCCTTCTGCGAACATAGATACCTTCCTTGTGAACCGAATTAAATCCCAAGCCGCGGGCCTATTTGCTCCGGCCGGGCTCGATCTCCTGCTCGATCCCCTTAATGGCGAGCAGCACGTCGTCGGGGTTGGAGGCGGCCTGCAGGATGTCCTCCAGCCTGGCCAGGCCGTCCTTGTGCATCTTCACCAGCGACTGGTTGAAGGTCTGCATACCGTAGAAGCCGCCCTTGGAGATGGCCTGGGTTATGGAATCGATGGAGTTCTCGGCTATCATCTTCTTGATATGCGCCGTGGCCGTCATGATCTCCACCGCCGGCAGGCGGCCGCCTTTGGTGCAGGTCAGCAGGCGCTGGGAAATTATGCCGCGCAGGCTTTCGGAGAGCTGGAGGCGCACCTGCGCCTGCTGATGCGGCGGGAACATGTCTATGACGCGGGAGATGGTCTGCACGGCGTTCATAGTGTGCAGCGTGGCGAATACCAGGTGCCCGGTCTCGGCGGCCGTGATGGCCGCCTGCGTGGTCTCCAGATCGCGCATTTCGCCCACCAGGATGATGTCGGGGTCCTGGCGCATGGCGGCGCGCAGCGCGTCCACGAAAGTGGTGGTGTCGGCGCCCAGCTCGCGCTGGCTTATGATGCACTTCTTTTCTGTGAAAGAAAATTCTATCGGGTCCTCGACGGTGATGATGTGCGCGTCCCAGGTCTGGTTGAGGTACTCTATCATGGCGGCCAGCGTGGAGGTTTTGCCGGAGCCCGTAATGCCGGTAACAAGGACGAGGCCGCGCTCGTTGGTCAGGATCCTTTTGATGGAATCCATCGGCAGCCGCAGCTCTTCGAAAGTCGGGATCTTGAGCGGGATGTGGCGGATGGCCACGCCTATCTTCCCCTTGTGCATGAAGACATTGAAGCGGAACCGGCCCAGCTCGCCGCCCTCGTAGGAGAAGTCGGTCTCGTGCTTGTCCTCGAAGATCTTTTTGAGGCGCGGAGTCATCAGCGGAAAAACGATCTCCTCCACTTCCTTCTCGGTCATGTTGGAGGAATTTATCGGGGTGATGTGCCCGTTTATGCGCAGGAACACCTGCGAGTCGCCCCTGATGTGCGTGTCGGAGGCCTTGTTCTGCACCATCACCTTAAGCAGCAGATTTAAATTTATCGCCATGAAAGAACTCCCTCCTGACCTTCCGCGGACTCTGCCCTGCGCCCTGGCCGCATTCCCTCTATTTAAGCTTCCGCGCCCCGGTGGGCCGGCGCAGATAGGCCGGTTTATCAAAATCCTCCGTACCGGATACGGGGGGAGGAGCCGGCCGCGCCGCGTCGTCGTCGCGGCGGCGCGAGCGGCTGAGGTTAAGCCCGCGCACGCGCCCGAACTCCCCGGCCAGGTCGTTCCGCTTGGCGGTGAAGCCCGTGGCTATGACGGTTATTTTCAGCTCGTCGCCCAGCGTGTCGTCGAAAGCCTGCCCGTACTTTATAAAGACCTCGGGATTGGCGTGCTTGCTTATGTATTCCATTGCGTCGCTCAGCTCCACCATCATAACGGAGCGGGAGGCGGTAAAATTGACCAGGATACCTTTGGCCCCGTCGATAACGGCGCTCTCCAGCATGGGCGAGTGGATGGCTTCCTGGGCCGCGACTATGTGGCGGTCCGGTCCCGAGGCGCGGCCTATCCCTATCAGGGCCTCGCCGGACTTGGTCATTATCCGCCGGACGTCCTGGAAGTCCACGTTTATCGCGCCGGCGCAGGTTATTACGTCGGAGATTCCCTGTATGGCCTGGCGGAGCACGTCGTCGGCCTTGCGGTAGGCGTCCTCGCTGGTGGTGTCGCGGCCGACCACCGAAAGTATTCTGTCGTTGGGGATCACGAGCAGGCAGTCGGTATGCGCGCGCAGTTCGTGTATGCCGGCCTGCGCCTGGTCGGCGCGGCTTTTCCCCTCGAAGCCGAAGGGCCGCGTCACCACGCCGATAAGCAGCGCGTCCGGATTTATCTCCTTCGCGATACGGGCGACCACAGGCGCGGCTCCGGTGCCGGTGCCGCCGCCCATCCCGGCGGTTATAAAAAGCAGGTCCGCGTCGGCGACCGCCTCCTTGATGAGCTCGGCGGACTCCAGCGCGGCCGCGGAACCCTTAGCCGGGTCTCCGCCCACGCCCAGCCCTTTGGTGAGCGTTTCGCCTATCTGGATGCGGTTGGGGGCCTTGCTGCGGCGCAGGTCCTGGGCGTCGGTATTAACGGCCACGAAGTCGACCAGGCGTATCTCGGCCTCGACCATGCGGTTCACGGCGTTGCCCCCGCCGCCGCCCACGCCTATGACTTTTATCACGGCCTCGCGGTCGCGGAAATCGTTGTAGCGTATCCTGTTTTCAGACATTAAAATAGATCCTTGAACCAGCGCCAGAGTTTCTTTTCCATCGCGCCGCCCCTCGCCGGCCCGGGCACGTCGGTGTTCCAGGTCTTCAGGTGCGGGTAGCACACCAGCGCCACCGCGCCGATATAGGACTGCGCCATGTATTCCTCCGGGCACTGCAGGATCTCCTGCGCCGGCAGCCCCAGCCTGGACTGGCTCAGGTCCAGCATGACCTCCGCCGCCTCCGGCATGCCGCGCAGCAGGGCGGCCCCGCCGGTAAGTATGGCCCCGCCGGGCAGGTCCGCGTAGTTGGACGTCTGCACAGCCTGGTTTATTTTGTCGAAAATTTCCTCGGCCCGCGGCTGGATGAAATCCAGCAGCTCGCGCGGCCTCACTTCCTTCTTGGTGCGGCCGTCCAGCTTGGTGATGCTTATCGGCTTGTCGTCCTCCAGTATCTTGGAGATCACCGCGCCGTACTTTTCCTTGATCTCCTGCGCGGCCGCTATAGTTGTGCCCAGGCCGTAGGCGATATCGCGCGTGATGCTGTCTCCGCCCAGGTTTATCTCTTTGGAAAAATGAATGCTGTTCTCGGCGTAAATGCCGATCGAGGTGGTCTGTCCGCCGGCGTCGATCAGGATACAGCCCAGCTCCTTCTCTTCTTCGGAAACTATCAGCTCCCCGACGGCGAGCAGGGTATAAATGGGAGCGACCACCCTGAAACCGCCTTTTGAAACCGATTTAACCAGGTTATTGATGGCCGGGCTTGAAGCGGTGATGATGTGGACGCCTACTTCCAGCAGCGCGCCCTCCATGCCGATCGGATTGGGGACGCCGCGCTGCCGGTCCAGGGAGAAGCCCTGCGGGATCACGTGCAGTATCTCGCGGTCGGGGGAGAGCTGAAAAGTCTTGGCGTTCTCTATGACGTTGGAGACGTCCTCGCTGGTTATTTCCTTGTCGGTGCGCGCTATGTTGTAGCCGCCCTTGCTGTCAAAAGCCTGTATATGCGCCCCGCGCACTCCCATGTAAACCTCGCCCACCACCTCGTTGGCCTTGCTTTCCGCCGCGTCCATCACGTGTTCGATGGCCCTGGCGGTCTCTTCGATATTGACCACCACCCCGCCCTTGAGGCCCTTGCAGGGAACGGAAGCGCCGGCCAGCACCCTTATTTTATTGTGCTCGTCGTCGCGCTCGGCTATTACGCAGGTCACCCGGCTCGATCCCATATCAAGCCCGGCTATTATTTCAGATTTTCCCATATGAAAGCTCCAGAAATTAAGCGGAGTACCGCTGTTAAGAAAAAGATCCCGGGACGTCCCGGCAAGTGTTATTAAGGAATAACGGCCGCTACTTTACTGCGGAAACGAAAATCTTCCCTTCCCTGAAAGACCGCAGGTCGGCGCGCAGCGGGCCGCCTGTCTTCAGGGAGGCGTCTTTCATGACTTCATTCAATCTTAATATTTTTAGGCGTGTAAATTCAAATTTGCCCCAGAGCACGGCCGTGCCGTCCTCAAGTTTAAGGCGGCAATCCCAGGTGCGGCCGTCGCAGGCAAGGGCCAGCGGCCTGGAATAAAAAAGTCCGGCAAGCGGCCTGAGAACAGAGAGGAACGCCGCCAGCTCCGGAGCCTCGCGCGGCGCCCCGGCAAGCTCAACGGTAAAGGGGTCCGCGCCGGACCCGGAAAGTTTTTCAGGCAGCAGCCTGCCGGTCGTCCCCAGATAGGCAGTGGCGCCGTCGGCGAGCACCGCGGAGACGACCTCCTCGGGGACGGCGGTTATGGCGGCCCGGCCGGTAAAGAAATTTCTGGAGACTTTCACCGCGGCGAGCCCCGGATGACGGCGCTTGATCTCGCGCTCTATCTCGGCGCAGCGGCCCGCGCTGAGGCTGAACTTCACCGCTTTATCCGCCAGCTCCCGCAGCGAAACGACAGCCTCGGGGGAGGGGCAATTTATCTCGAAGGAGTCGGGCCTGAAGGAAAAAAGCCGGCTTTCAAGGAACTGGCGGGAGGCTTTTATCCCCGCTCCGAAAAGCCAGGAGGCGAGCAGCAGGCCCAGCGCTATTCCCGCCGCGGCGCCGCCGCGCCTGAGCAGATGGTTGCGCACCTTGACGCGCACCCGCACCTTGAATTTTCTTTTAGCCGCCATGCGGTATATTATAGCCCTAATTTTGCAAATTGGCAAAAGGATTTTAAGCCCGTACTGCCGTGATAAGGCGGAGTTCCTTGATTTGACTTATTACCGTGTACCGGCCGCGTCCCGCGGACGTCTTCTTGATTCCCCCGGCTTATTTTGTATAATCTAAATGTAGTCAGGAAATCAGGCGCCCGTAGCTCAGGGGTAGAGCATTCGCCTTTTAAGCGAGTGGCCGCGCGTTCGAATCGCGCCGGGCGCATTTTTTTAAACAAAATCAGTCCGCCGGGGGATCAATGAGCGACTTAAAAAAAGGTTTTACGCTGATAGAGCTGCTCGTGGTCGTGCTCATCATCGGCATCCTTGCCTCCATAGCCATTCCGCAGTACTTTAAAGTCGTCGAGAAGGCCCGCGTCGCGGAAGCCATGTCGATAATCTCCTCGGTCAAGTCCGCGCAGGAAAGATATCTGGCCCGCGGCGGCATGTACACTTCGGACTTCACCAAGCTGGACATCTCCTACACCGGCATGACCGCGACCAACATCACCACCAAGTTCTTCACGGCGATCGTCAACGCGGGGAACTGCGCCAGCGGGCCCTGCTTCCAGATCACCGCTACCCGCCACACCGCCAACTCGAGCGTGGCGGCCCGCTACGGCAACTACGCCGTTACGGCGAACGTGCCCGACGTTCCGCAGGTGAAGATGGCCGCCCCGTCGGCGATCCTGAACGAGCTGATAGATTGAATCCGGCGGACGGCGCGGAAAAAGCCGGCGGGGCAGCGGGTTATTTCACCCACCCGGGCCGGTTTATATGATACAATCTTTTTAACTAGCGGTTATGAGTTTAAATACGGAGGGGTTACACATGAAGAATATGAGAAAAGGTTTTACGCTGATAGAGCTGCTCGTGGTCGTGCTCATCATCGGTATCCTGGCTTCTATAGCCATTCCGCAGTACTTTAAAGTCGTCGAGAAGGCCCGCGTCGCGGAAGCCATGTCGATAATCTCCTCGGTCAAGTCCGCGGAAGAGAGATACCTGGCCCGCGGCGGCATGTATACTTCCGACTTCACCGCGCTGGACATCGCCTACACCGGCATGACCGCCGGCAATATCACCACCAAGTTTTTTACGGCGGTGGTCACCGCGGGGAACTGCGCCAGCGGCCCCTGCTTCCAGATCACAGCTACCCGCCACACCGCCAACTCGAGCGTGGCGGCCCGCTACGGCAACTACGCCGTTACGGCGAACGTGCCCGACGTTCCGCAGGTGAAGATGGCCGCCCCGTCGGCGATCCTGAACGAG
>CAIQNV010000052.1 GCA_903873295.1 uncultured Elusimicrobia bacterium | reverse complement strand
GCTCAACAACAAAATCCGGGTAATCCAGCGGCGCAGCTACGGACTGCATGATGAGAAGTATTTGCGGTTAAAAGTCCTCACCTGCACCCTGAAACCGATATGAAATCATGTCAGATTACCCACACGATAGGGAGAAGAGCCCTAAATGATTTGTTGCGGTGCCGTAAGTTTTCGTCCTTTTGATATCAACCTCGAAACAGCACTTTGCCCTATTCCCAGCTCCCGTTTTAATTCCGTACCGGAAATCCCGGCTTTTTCTCTGCACCAATAACAATACAACGCACGCGCGTGCGCAGGCGCCCTGTCACGGCTTGGCCTTAAAATCTCTTCTCGCGGGACGCCTGTGAGCTCCGCAACTTCAGATAACAGTTCCTCGCGGTTTTCCAGGGGAACCACGGCCGCTTCGCCGGCTGCCTTCAACACGGCTTCGACAAAATCCCCCTCCCCGAGGACGCGCGAATCGGACAATATTTTATCCCCGGCCCTTAAAGCCATTAGGGCATTCCCGGTTCCGCCCAGGCTCCGCAGCAGGCCTCCGCCCGAGAGCTCCGCGCGCGCGTTCTCACCGGCCTTTTCGGCCATAAGCGCTTCATACCTCTCAACGGCAGTTTTTTCGTCGCTTCCGAAATATTCAAAAAGCGCTTCTCTGTCCAAGAGCTTGTCAGGAACGCCTTTTACGGCGGCGGCATGGCCGCACCATTTGTAGCTTATAAGCTCCGCCAGACTTTCAACCAGTTCCGCGCGCAGGGGGTTAAGATGTATATACGGCACAAGCTCCAGCAGATATTCCTCCGCGTCACAGATTATCGCCTTGTACCGGTTCTGGAACAGGTGTCCGGCGCGGTGGTGCCTGCCGTTAAAATTGACCGCATAGCCGGTCATGGCGTGGTGCATCATTTCGGAAAGGGGCCGGGGCCCCCTTAGGATCAACAGATGGAAGTGATTCGGCATGAGGCACCAGGCAAGGCATTTCCCGCCCGATTTCCGCAGCCACACGCCTACCCGCTCCGTGAAATCCAAATAGTCATCTTCATCGACAAAGATCTTCCCGCGTTCTATCCCCCTGGACATTACGTGATACAACTGCCCCGGAATATCTATTCTTGCTTGTCTTGGCATAATCCCTCCTTCCCGCGACAATGTTATAGCAGACCACCCCGACAACCGCATGTCGCGTTGTTTTAACTATTTTTAACAGATTCGGGAAACCTAAAACAAAGGAATATCAGCAAATAGTAATTTAGTAATCAGCGTCCCCTGATGCGGGGATGAGGAACTTGATGGTCGTGCCTTTACCGGGGCCTTCGGACTCCGCCCAGATCAGGCCGTCGTGCATTTCCACTATATGTTTGGCCACAAAAAGTCCAAGACCCGAGCCCTTCCTTCTATGCTCCGCGCTCCCTGCCTGCAAGTAACGCTCGAAAACCAGGCTGAGAGCTTCGGCGGGTATCCCAGTACCCTGGTCCTGCACGCTCAGTAAAATATATTCCCCCCTCAATGTTTTTACGCCGGCGCTGTCTACATGCCCGGGAATAATAACATCGGCCGCCCGGACCTTTTCCGCCGACACCGAGACCGCATCGTTCCTGAGGGAGAACTTCAGCGAATTACTGATTATATTTACCAGGACCTGCCAGATCCTGAAATGATCCGCCTTTGCCAGCAGCGGCCTCGCTGATATTTTTGCGGCCAGCGAGACTCCGCCGTACGAAGCGGCGCCCTCCATTTCCTTTAAGGTCTCGTCTACGATCTTCGCTAGATCGGTCTCTTTTTTTTCGATATCCATATGCCTGCTATCGGCTTTTGCGGCCGCCAGGATCTCGTCGATAAGCCTTGACTGTTTTTCAGCGCTGAACGCTATTGTCGCCAGCATTTCTTTCTGCTGAGCGGTTACCGGGCCTGCGTCGCCTTCCAGGATAAGCCTGGAAAAGCCCTGGATGGAGACCACCGGATTACGCAGGTCATGGGCCAGCATATAAGTAAACTGGAGCCGGGCCTCTTCGCTCTCTTTAAGCTTGTTATATCTTGCGGCTAGTTCCTTCTGGAGCTCGCCCAGCTCTTTCATCATCAGGGACTGCGCTTCAAAAGCTTTCTTCAGGTTCCGCCCGTCGCGCACTACCGTTTCATAGGCGGAAAGCAGCATGCCGAACATCTGTATGCGGCCGGAGGTTATGATCTGCTTCTTCCCCGCGACGGTTATTTCCAGTCCCGGTTCGGTGGTCGGCTCCCGGAGCGCTTCCAGGTTCATTACCACATAATTTATCCTGGACAGGAGGACCTCCTCCTCATAGGGCTTATGAATATAGCTGTCCGCGCCGCATTCAAGCCCCCTGAGGATATCTTCCGGCTCGGTGAGCGTGGTAAGCAGTATCACCGGAAGCCTGCGCAGCCGCGTGTCGCTTTTGATTTTCCGGCACAGTTCAAAGCCGTCCATGCCGGGCATCACTATGTCGCTTATCACCAGCGCGGGCAGGCGCGCCGCCAGATAGGCCAGCGCCTCGCCGCCGCTCCGGGCGCTGACCGCCCGGTAGCCGTTGTTCTCCAGGACATATTTAAGCTGTTCGGCCTGGGTGGGGCTGTCCTCCACTATTAGAATTTCCAGACCTTCTTTTGCGGTATCATTCATAAATTTCCCCGGCTCCTTACTTTCCCGCCGCGCTATCGCCCATTTCGCGCAGGCAATCCGTGCAGTAGCCATGGGTAAACGTCATGTCCGAGTGCCGCGCCAGATAAGTTTCCAGCTGGTGCCAGCAGCCCTGATCGTCCAGTATCTTCTTGCACTTCGCGCAGATGGGGATAAGCCCGCTGAGCGCCTTTACTTTTTCCAGCGACTCTCTGCACTCTTTATTGGCCGCCTGCAGTGCGCGGCTTTCCCGCACGGCCGTTTCATAGGCGGAAAGCAGCAGGCCCAGCATCTGTATGCGGCTGGAGTTTATAACCTGTTTCCTGCCGGAAATAGTTATTTCCAGACCCAGCTCCGGGGTAGAGCTCTGGTGCATCTCCAGGTTTACAAGTATGTAATTTATCCGCGACATGAGGAACTGCTCCTCGCAGGGCTTGTTAATAAAACTATCCGCCCCGCATTCTAGCCCGCGCAGGATATCTTCCGGTTCGGTGAGCGTGGTAAGCAGTATTACGGGAAGCCTGCGCAGCCGCGCGTCGCCTTTTATCTTCCGGCACAGCTCAAAGCCGTCCATCTCGGGCATTACGATATCGCTTATCGCCAGCGTCGGCAGGTTCGCCGCCAGATAGTCCAGCGCCTCCAGTCCGTTGCGGGCGCAGGAGACCTTATAGCCTTTATTTTCCAGCGTATATTTAAGCTGCTCGGTCTGGGTGGGGCTGTCCTCCACAATAAGGATCTCCACCTGTTTTTTTTCCGAATTTATCATAATATCCGCCCCTGTGCTGAAGATCAGCTCACCGCTCCGCCGTAAGCATCAGGACCGCGGCCCCGATCTCTTCCGGGGTCAGTATATAGACCGCACCGCCAAGCGCCACGGCCTCCCCCGGCATGCCGTTAACCACGCAGCTCGCCGCGTCCTGGGCGAAAGTGGCCGCGCCGGCGTTCCGCATTAATTTAAGCCCCGCGGCGCCGTCCTTGCCCATGCCGGTCAGCAGTATGCCAGCGGCGCGGCCGCCGTAAGAGGCCGCCGCCGACCTGAAGAGATGCTCCACCGCGGGGCGCAGATTGTTCAGGGGCGGGCCGCTGTTCAGTATGATGCGGCCGGCGCCGTCGATGCCCATATGCTTATCGTCCGGGGCCAGATAGGCCGCGCCCTCCCGGCAAAGCTCGCCGTCGGCCGGGCACTTCACCTCCATCCCGGTAACCGAGGTGAGCCACTCCGCGTAGCCCGGGGCAAAACCTTTTGTTATGTGCTGGACTATCAGCACGGGAGCCCGGACCTTTCCGGCCAGCGCCGACAGCAGCACCTGCAGCGCCTGCGGCCCCCCCGTGGACGCGCCTATCGCGATAAGCTCGACGCGCCTGCCCGCGGTCACCGCGGGCGCCGCCGCGGCGGCTCCCGTTTTCCGGCGGGGG
>CAIQNV010000051.1 GCA_903873295.1 uncultured Elusimicrobia bacterium | reverse complement strand
GCGGCGGCCGCTCCTGCCCCCGTACCGGCCCCTGTGCCCGCGGCGGCCGCTCCTGCCCCCGCACCGGCCCCTGTGCCCGCGGCGGCCGCTCCTGCCCCCGTACCGGCCCCTGTGCCCGCGGCGGCCGCTCCTGCCCCCGTACCGGCCCCTGTGCCCGTGGCGGCCATTCCTGCCCCCGTACCGGCCCCTGTACCCGCAGCGGCCATTCCGGCCCCTGTGCCGGCGGCGGTTAATCCGGGTTTTCCGGCATACTGGTCTGCTCCCCGGCCGAGCATCTTAGAACAGGAAGCTTCGACTCTTAAATACAAAATATCGGCGATGGAAAAGAATATAGTCTCCCAGATAGAGAGAAAAATAGGCGAAGCGATAAAGGCCTCCGTGCCCGCGGCGCCCCCGGCCCCGGCGGTGGCCGCGCCCAGGCCTTCCGAGATCAACGAGCAGCTGCTCCTGAAAAAGATAAGCGAACTGGACAGGCGGCTGGAGGATTTCGGGCGCAGCGCGGTAACGTCCACGGCCCAAACGAAAAGCATCGAAGAGTCCAAGCTCAGCGCCCGGCGCGAGATGGAAGACATGCTTAAGCTCGTGCGGGAGCAGCAGAAGGGCACCGAGATGGACCGGGAGATGCACGATCAGCTCTCTAAATCCTGGAACCGCGCGGAAGAACTGGAAAAGAAACTGATAGGCTTTTGCGGCGCGGTCCTTAACAATCAGCAGAATATCAAAGCCCCTTTGGATCCCGTCAGGCCCGAGCGCGAGCACCGGATGGCGGATGTCGGCAGCTTCCAGCTGGCCGACCTTAAAAAGGAAATGACGGCGGAACTGGTCAAGACCAGGGAAGCGACCCTGGCCCTCTCGAGGGAACAGGCCGTCTTTTTCAAGAATATGTTCGAAGAGCAGGTGAAAGGCCGGCTTGAACTTATCCAGAGCTCGGTAGCCGCGGAGCTTGAGCGGAACCGGAAGGAAACGTGCGCCGAATTCGAGAAAAGCAGGATGGAGACGGCCGCGGAATTTGAACGGAGCCGGGTAGAAACGGCCGCTGAACTGGAAAGGAACCGTAAAGTGACGGTCACGGACCTTGAACAGAGCCGGAAGGAAACTAACGCGGACCAGGAAAAAAGCAGGAAGGAAGCGGCCGCCGATCTTGAAAGGAGCCGGAAGGAAACGGTAACGGAACTGGAAAGAAGCCGGAAGGATACGGCCGTCGAGCTGGAAAGAAGCCGGAAAGAAATGTCGGCGGAGCTCGAAAAAAGCCGCAAAGAAATGAGCGTTGAAACGGAACTTTTGAAGAAAGAGTTTTCCGCGCAGATCAAGACTATGCAGGCGATGGTAGAGAATTTCGGGCACGGCCTGCAGGAGAAATTAGCCGGGACCGAAGCCGCCGTAACGTCCGTGGCAAGAAGCGCGGCCGACAGCGCCGTCCAGCTGCCCCCTAAATTCGAGCGGATGGCGGAAATTATCGCGCATGAGAACGATAAGCTGCTGCACGGCGTGCAGGAGAAGCTCGCCGGGGCCGAGGCGGCGGTGGCGTCCGTCGCCAAGAACGCGGCCGACAGTTCCGCCCAGCTGCAGCTGAAATTCGAGCGGCTGGCCGAGCTTATCGGGCGGGAAAACGACAAATTATTGCACGGCGTGAAGGATAACCTCGCCGGCGCCGAAGCGGCGGTGGCGTCCGTAGCCAGGAACGCGGCCGACGGCTCCGCCCAGCTGCAGCACAAATCCGAGCGGCTGATAGAAGTCATAAGGCAGGAAAGCAGCAGATCCCTGTCCGAGCTGGAAGAGCGCGACAGGAAGCACTTCGAAGCCCTGAACACTAAGTACGCGGACGCCCTCTCCAACGCGGCCGCGCTGGACTTCATCAGCGCCTCGGCGGACATCTTCGTAAAAAAGATAGCGGTGCTGGAAGAGACGCTCTCCGGTCTTATCAGCCAGGCCGACCAGGAGCGGGTCAGCGCCGGGATGGGAGTGTCGGGCATGCTCGTCCGCAAGAATTTCGAGGCTATGGAGCTGCTGCTGACCGAGATCAGGCAGGACGCGGCCGGGCTGGAGCGGATAAAAAAGGAGGCCGGCGATAAATTAAAGAACGTTTTCAGGGAGGAGCGCAAATAATCCATGATACGCAGAAGCCGTTGGGACGACCTGGAGAATCAACTGAACAAAGGCGCTCTTTGGGCCGTTACCTACGGCGATCTGATGAGCTACCTGATGATCTTCTTTCTCATCCTGTTCTCTTTTTCCATCGCCAAAACGGACAAGACCAAGACCCGCAAATACGAAGAGTCGCTCGGCAACATCCAGAGCACTTTCGGCGGCAAGCTGGATAAAAAGCGCGTCGACCGCGCCAAGGTCCAGGAAAATGAAGATACCGTGGCCGACAAGATCAAGGCGCGCATGGCGAGCAGTCAGATGTCCGGCCTGGTGCAGATAGAGTCGAACGAGCGCCGCGTTATGCTGGTGCTCACCGAGGCGGTGCTTTTCGACTCGGGCAAGGCCGACCTTAAAGAGAGGGCTAAAGAAGTCCTCAGGCCCATCGCCGAGGAGTTGAAGAAGATGCCCAACGACGTGCTGGTGGAGGGCCACACCGACAATCAGCCGATCTCCAAGGGCCGCTATACCACGAACTGGGAGCTGTCGATGGCCAGGGCTTACAGCGTGATAAAATTTCTGCAGGAAACGGGCATGAACCCGAAAAAGCTGGCCGGCATAGGCTACGGCGACAATCATTCCATAGCGGAAAACAACACCTTGGAAGGGCGCGCCATGAACCGCCGCATAGAGATCTCGCTGCTGAAGACCGAGTAGCCGCAGAGGCCGGAAGGGCCCTTAAGTCCGGAAGAGTTCAAGCGAACCCTTCCGGTTTTTTAATTTGCAAGGCGCTATCGGTTTTCCCGTGGGACGGGCCGGTCATGGGGTTGCCCATTCCGCCGCGCAGGAACCCTTGCGTGGTCCCCCCCGAAGCGGGGCCCCCTCCGCAAAGCGGCTCCAGGGCAACCCCATGACCGGCCAAGGCGCTTAATACTTCCAGATGAGGCCGAAGAAGACGCCTTTTCGGGCGGCTTTAACGCGGTCCAGCTTCCCTTCCCAGGTGGAGCCGTCGGTATAATAGTAGGTCTCCTTCCCCGAGGAGGCGGTGTACGCCCAGGCCATCCAGCCGCATTCGGCCTCGAACTGCTTCCAGAACCTGTACGAAGCCGAAATAGAAAATTCCAGCAGCTGCCCGGTGGCGCTGTCGCGCAAGCCGGGATTTTTCAGGCCCGGGTCAAGATTAAAGTAAGCCTGTCCCCGGTATTTCATGGCGGGCCCGAAGGCCAGTTTTCCTTCGGCGAAAAAATTACTTCCCAGATTAGCCTTCTCCCTGAACCCGCCGCGCCAGCCGTACCAGGCCATCCTGGCGCGGGAATTCAGCCCGGCGATCGGGCCTGCCGGCGGCACCGGCAGGAAGAAGTCGGTGGAAAGTATCTGGTTGCCGTTGAAAAGGCGCGCCTTGGCCTCATACCAGCTGTAGCCTAGGAAAAAATCCAGCGAGTGCGCCAGTTCGTATTCCCCGTCCTGCGCCAGGCCGTCGGCCTTGTAAATGTTCAGATACGCCGCGCCCGAATACTGCCTGGCCGTGCCGCCGGTCTCGGTTCTTTTAGCGGCGTAGTCCCTGTGCTGCGGGTTTTCCCAGGTTACGCCATTAGCCAGGTCGAGTGTCTGGTTCGCGGCGTGCAGCCAGTCGTGCCCGAAATACTTGCCGCCCGAGAAACCGTTGTCCCCGGTCTCGAATTCGAACGAGAGGCCTCTGGCCGGCTGCACCTCGGCCGAGAAGAGGTACAGCGCCGCGTCCATCGACTTGAAATCATCGGTGTTACCCATGCTGACGGTTTCCGACGGCGGGGTCCACCAGGAAGCGGGGGTGAGCATGGCCGACCTGCTCTGCGCCGAGGTCGCGGTCTGCCAGCGCCTGATCTTTGTTTTGATGAAAAAAGTCTTTTCCGGCCTCTTTTCCCAGCTGTAGTACTGGCGCGCGCCGGCGGGCGGGGTTAAAAAGCAAAGAAAAAAAGCCGCCGGCAGAAGGCGGGCGCAAACGCTTGAAATCCGGCTTTTTCCCATATAATGTCCGTCCGCGGCGGCTGCGGCCCGTTATCCCGCGCATATGCCGTCCCGCTTATAAATAATATAAAATATTTACGTGACGGATTCATGGCGTTTTCGTGAATAGTGTCAATTACTGACGCGGCCGGCAGGGGAGCGCCTTAAAGCGAAAGTCACTTTTACTGCCGGGCCGGAGGGCGCAATGTTCCGGGCCGAATATCCGTCTTTGGCACAGCCTGCCTTTTTTTAGTAATATATTTGCAGACACTTATCAGGAGGAATTACTAATGAAGAAAATACTGTTAACTGTTTTTGCCTGCTTTATCGCCGGTGCCGCGGCAGCCGCGGATGCCCCCAAGGCCGCCGTCGCGCCCAAGGCCGCCGTCGCCGCGCCCAAAGCCGCAGTCGCGGGCTCGACCATGACCGAAGACCAGAAGATACTCTATTTCCTGGGCCAGGCCGTCAGCTCAAAGATCAAGCAGTTCGGCTTTACCGCCGAGGAAGCCAAATCCATAGTGAAAGGATTTTCGGAATCTCTAGCCGGGAAGAAATCCGTGGTGGACGAGACTTACGGCATGAAGCTTAACGGCTACCTGGCTAAAAAGCAGGAAGCTATCGTGGCAAAGCAGAAAGAGGCTTCCAAGCCCTTCCTCGCCAAGATGGCCCTGGAGAAAGGCGCGGAGAAGCTGCCCTCCGGCGTCATCTACATACCCGTTAAAGAGGGCACAGGCGTTACTCCCAAGGCTACCGATATGGTGAAAGTGCATTACCACGGCACTTTCCCCGACGGTAAAGTGTTCGACTCCTCGGTGGACCGCGGCACCCCGGCCGAGTTCCCGCTGAGCGGCGTGATCCCCTGCTGGACCGAGGGTGTCCAGAAGATCAAGGTAGGCGGCAAGGCCAAGCTGGTCTGCCCCTCCGATACCGCCTACGGCGACCAGGGCGCGGGCGGCGCCATTCCCGGCGGCGCGACGCTGCTTTTCGACGTGGAACTGCTGGAGATCATGAAAGAGACTCCCGCGGCCCCTGCTCCGGAGGCCGCCGGCGAGGTGAAAGCGGCCGTTGACGCCAAGCCCGCGGCCGAAGTTAAGAAATAAGAATAAAAAGCCCATAAAAAAGCCCCGGCAACCCCGGGGCTTTTTTTATGGCCGGGACACCTTTAACGCGGCCCACCGGGCTCCGGCTTTTCCTCCCGCTGCGGGTTCGCGATGACCACCGACAGCAGTACCGAAAGCGCGAGGATCCCCAGCACCACGCCCAGAGAAAGCAGCGCCGGTATCTTGTAATAGCCGGAGATGAGCATTTTCACTCCGACATAGAACAGTATGATGGAAATGCCCGCCTTGAGATAGCGGAAAAGGTCCATGATGGAAGCCAGCAGGAAATACAGCGAGCGCAGGCCCACCACGGCGAAGACGTTGGAAGAATAGACTATGAACTTGTCAGTGGAGATGGCCAGCACGGCCGGGATGGAGTCCACGGCGAAGATCAGGTCGGAGGTCTCGATCACCACCAGCGTGGCGAAGAGGGGGGTGGCGTGCCAGATATTCCGCATCACGAAAAAATCCCCGCCGGAGGCCTCCTTATCGATGGGGATGAGCTTCGCCAGCAGTTTCAGGACCGGGTTGGCTCCGGGGTCAATTTCCCCGTCCTTCTGCACCAGCATCTTTATGGCGGTCAGGATAAGGATGCCGCCGAAAACATAGATCAGCCAGTCGAAGGTATGGATAAGCTTGACGCCGGTGAAAATAAGGATCAGCCGCATGAACACCGCGCCCAGTATGCCCCAGGTAAGTATTTTGGGCTGGTATTTCTTGGGTATGTTGAAGTAGGCGAAGATCATGATGAACACGAACATATTGTCCATCGAGAGGGAATACTCAATGACATAGGCCGTGAAGAACTCGATCATCTTATTGAAGCCCAGCAGGCGCCCGGTAAGGAAGCCGAACATCGCGGCCACCAGCACCCAGAAGGCGCAGAGCATCATGGCTTCCCTGCGGTTGATCTCGTGGGCGCGCCCGGCGGAAAGCTTGACATCCGCCATAAAAAGGGCGGTGGCGGTGACGACAAAAACTATCCACATGATCTCTATTGGGGTCATGAAGGAATTATATTAAATTTCAGCCGGACAGCCGGAACGGTTTACTTTTTACGGTATATTGTTTAGAATTTAGATATTACATTCTGCCTTAGGAGGAAATGATGAGCGAAACCTTTGACATAGTGCTGCTTCTGGCCCTGCCCGCTTCCGGTAAATCCGAAGTCAGGCGCTTTCTGGCCAACGTCGAGCCCGAGAGGCTCAAGAACGACTTCCACATAGGCGCCAACCTGCAGCTGGACGACTTCCCCTACGTGCACATGATGCGCCGCACCGACGATGAACTGGCGAAGCTCGGGAAGGCCCGCCTGTTCTTTAAATCCGGCGACAGGCCTTTTCAGGACACCAGGGACTGGGGCACGCTGATACACCTCCTTAACGAGGACTACCGCGACCTGATGAAGAAGAACGTGGTAAAGGCCGATTCCGCCGCCGACCTCCTGCTGCGGCGCATCGACAAGGCCGGCGAACTGGCCGCTATCGCCCCGCGCCTGGCCAGGCTGGACAAAGCCTCCTGGGCCACCGTGGCCGCCGCCCTTGAAAAAGAGGCGCGCGCCATGCTGGACGAGAAGCACGCCGCCTATCCCGCGTCCTTCGAAGGGAAAACCATAGTTATCGAGGCCGCCCGCGGCGGTCCCGACGGCTCCTCCTACCCGCTGCCGTCCCCGCTGGGCTACCAGTATTCGCTGGGCGAAATGGACCCCGAAATACTCAAGCGCGCCGTCATCCTCTACGTGTGGGTGACTCCCGAGGAAAGCCGCCGCAAGAACACCGCCCGCACCAACCCCGACGATCCGGGCTCCATCCTGCACCACGGCGTGCCGATGGAAGTGATGCTCAACGACTACGGCTGCGACGACATGGACTATCTGGAGAATAACTCCGAAGTCACCGGGACCATCACCGTTGTGGCGCGCGGACAGAAGTTCCACCTCCCCATAGGCCGCTTCGACAACCGCGTGGACAAGACTTCCTTCCTGCGCGCGGAGAAAAAAGATTGGAACCCCAAAATGGTCGCCGATGTGACCGGCGGGATAAAGGGCGCCACCGACAAGCTGTACTCGCTGATGACAGCCGCTAAAAAGTAATAACTGACGCCGTAAATGAAGCAGCCGTCCGCCTAAGGCAGACGGCTGTTTTCTTTGTTATAATTGGTTTATGCAGGCCCCGCCCTTTACTTTTTTATGTCCATAAACGACGTCTGCCGGGATGTGCGGCTTTTTCTGAACGGGCTGGCGCGCGAGCTGCCGGATATTTTCCCCGCGCCGCGCCCGCGCCTCCGCCCTTGCGCGCCGCGCGCCGGCCGCCCGGCGGGCCCGGCGGCCGCCGAAAGAAAGAACGCCAAGGAAATAATTCGCGCCAGGGTCGAGTACTGGGCTTCGGTCCTGAACCTGGAATACGGCCGGGTTTTTGTAAAAGACCAGCGCACTCTCTGGGGGAGCTGCTCCGGAAAAAAGAACCTTAATTTCAACTGGCGCCTGGCAGCCGCCCCGCCGGAGGCGCTGGACTATGTGGTGATACACGAGCTCTGCCACCTCCGCGAGATGAACCATTCAAAAAGATTCTGGGCCCTGGTCCTGGCGGCCTGCCCCGACTATAAGGTCCGCCGCCGCTGGCTGCGCGACAACTGCGCCCTGCTCAGGAACACCGCCGGAGTTCCGCCCCTCTATGAGCCCGGCGGCGCGCCGGCCATAAACTAAATAATGCCTATAAAAGAAAGCGGCCCGCCCGCCTCCGGCGGCGCCGGTCCTGCCTTTTTTTTCGCGCCCGGCGGGGCCGTGGAGCGGGCCATGAAAAATTTTGAGCCCCGCAGGCAGCAGGGCGAAATGGCTTCAGCCGTTTACGAGGCGATCGCCGAAGGGCGGCACCTGGTAGTGGAGGCCGGCACCGGGGTGGGGAAGTCCATCGCCTACCTATTGCCTTCGGCCCTGTGGGCGGCCCGCGGCCGGAAGAAAGTGGTGGTGGCCACGCATACAAAGGCCCTGCAGGAGCAGCTGGTAAAAAAAGACCTGCCCGTAGTTAAAGCCATCCTGGCGGAGCAGGGCCTGCCGCTGAAGTACTTCCTGCTGATGGGGTCCGCGAATTACCTGTGCCTTTCCAGGCTGGAGCGGTCGGGCGCGCACCAGTCCGATCTTTTTGACGGCCCGGAAGAGCAGGGCTCCGCGGCGGAGCTGCGCGAGTGGGCAAAGACCGGCGCCAGCGGCTGCCGCTCCGAGATCCCGCTGAAGGTGGCGCAGCGGGTCTGGGAAGAGGTCTGCCGCGACCCCGATATCTGCCTGGGCAGAAAATGCGCGCTCAAAGAAGCCTGCCTCTACCGCCGGGACATCGCGCTGGCGAAGCAGGCGGACCTGCTGGTGGTGAATCAGCATCTTTTCTTCGCCGGGCTGCCCATTCCGGCCTTCGACGCGGTCATCTTCGATGAAGCCCATAATCTGGAAGAAGTCGCCGCGGCCTTTATGGGCTTCTCTGTGACCGACAGGCAGGTCAAGCGCCTGGTAGACGATATATATAACCCAAAATCGGGCAGGGGCCTGGCCAGAAGGCTGAAGAATCCCCCGGCGCACTGGCTGGCCGATATGCGGCAGGCCGTGGGCGACGCTCATTTCGCCTCCGCGGAATTTTTTCAGGATATTACGGCCAAACTGGGGTTCGTCGCTTTTGAAGGGAAGGCGCCGGAGAAAGCCAAGCGGCTGCGCGAGCCCGCTATTGTGCCCAATACCCTCGCCGCGCCGCTGCTCGCCCTTACGGTGCTGCTGTCCCAGGCCCTCGGCTACAGCCAATCCGACCTGGAAGAGGCTGAGATAAAAAGTTATTTAAAAAGATGCCTGGCGCTGGCCGAGCAGCTGAATATTTTTCTGGAATGCAAAAGCGCGGAGCACGCCTACTGGGCGGAGGTCTCTTATTCAAAAAGAAATCCCGCGGCCTCCCTGCACCGCGCCCCGGTGGACGTGGCCGACGCTCTGCGCAAGGAGCTTTTTGAAGAGGGCTATCCCGTGATCCTCACGTCGGCTACGCTGGCGGTGGACGGCTCATTTGAAATGATAAAAGCCAGGCTGGGGCTGGACAAGCCGGCCGAGCTGCTGCTGGATTCGCCTTTCGATTATGAGCGGCAGGCGGTGGTCTATCTCCCGCCGGAGATCCCCGACCCCCAGGAAGGCGCTGCTTACGAGGCCGCCGTGATCAAAGAATGCGCGAGGCTGCCTTCCGCCGTGGCGGGGGGGATATTTTTTTTATTCACCAGCTGGCGCCTGCTGGTTAAATCCTACAGCGCCCTGGCCGGCAGGTTCCCGGAGCGGCCTATCTTCAGGCAGGGCGACAAGCTGCCGCAGCATCTGCTCGCCGAGTTCAGGCGCGCCGGCAACGGCATACTGTTCGGCACGGACACTTTCTGGCAGGGGATAGATGTCGCCGGGCAGGCGCTGGCCTGCGTCGTTATCGCCAGGCTGCCCTTCGCCTCGCCCGATACCCCGCTCGAAGAAGCCCGGCAGGAATGGCTGGCGGCCCGGGGTGTGAACGTCTTCAGCGAATACTCCCTGCCCAAAGCCGTGGTTAAATTCCGCCAGGGCTTCGGCCGGCTTATCCGCAGCAGGACCGATTTCGGCGCGGTCGTGGTGCTGGACCCCCGGATACGGACCAAGCGCTATGGCGCCAAGTTCCTGCGCTCCATCCCCCGCTGCCCCCGCGTGTCCGACCTAAGCGCCCTGAGAGCGTTCTTTAACCGCGGTTAGCCCCGAGGGCGGCCGCTTTACCCGCCGCTTTTCTTATGCTTTACTTTAGCGTCCGACCGGATGGAACTATGGATAAAAAAATAGGTTATCTTCTTCTGGCTTGCGGGGTGTGCGTGCTGCTGGCGAGCGCGGCCATGATGTGGCGGGTCGCTTACGGCACCATGCAGCCGCCGCAGGCTTTCGACTCCGATTCCATGATAACGGTTACCCTGGCCACCGGGATGGCCGTGAACGTGCCCCTCCCGCCGCACATAAACAGGTTCGCCAACCTGTCGCTGGCCTTCATGCTGATGTTCTTCCTGGCCGTAGTAGGCGGCAAACTGGGCGCCCTAGGCGTAAACCTGATAAACAAGCCGGGTAAGCCAGGGGACGCTGCACGATAACTCGATAACCCTGCCGGTAATATAATATGACTTTGAAACGAAAGAATGAGCTGTCGGCGGAAGCCGGGAAAGCGGAAATCACGAAGCATGTGAAAAGCCTGTTGAAATGCCGCCGCTGCCCCGGGATGCAGCCGCCGGTCGTAAGCGGGGGGGCCGTGCTGAGCCGGGTTATGCTCGTGGGCCAGGCCCCCGGCGATAAAGAGCCTAAACTGGGCCGCCCTTTCGCCTGGACCGCCGGGAAAACCCTGTTCCGCTGGTTCAGGGAGGCCGCCGGCATAGAGGAAGCTGAGTTCCGCGCCTCCGTTTACATGGCGGCGGTCTGCCGCTGCTTCCCCGGTAAAAAAGCCTCAGGGGGCGACCGCGTACCTTCTCCTGAAGAGGTGAAGAAATGCTCGGCCTGGCTGAAGCGCGAGCTGGAAATACTGCGGCCCGCCCTGGTTATCCCCGTCGGCAAGCTGGCCATAGCGCAGTTCATGGAAGTCGAAAAGCTCGACGCCGTTGTCGGCCGGGTGTTTAAGATAAACCGCGACGGGATCTGTTTCGACCTGATACCGCTGCCGCATTCCTCCGGCGCGTCGCCCTGGAGATATTCGGCCGCAGGCAAGCCCCTGCTTGCCGGGGCCCTGTCGCTGATCTCAAACCACCCGGCGATAAAAGAGATCAGGCGCTTCCAGGCTTCACCCGGGTAAAATACCCGGTAGTTCTATGAAAAACAGTCGCAGGCCGGACATGGGGTTGCTCTGGAGCCGCTTTGGGGAGGGGGGCCCCGCTTCGGGGGGAACCGCGCAACGGTTCCTGCGCGGCGGAATGGGCAACCCCATGCCCGGCCTTTACCTGAGCTAAACCTTGAAGCCGAAGAGCAAGCATTAAGAGTTTTAAAGCCTTAGCAGGTTTTTATAAAATATGTCCATGCCGACCGTGATAAAAGTTACCGGGCTCCGCAAAAACTACGGCGACTTGCGCGCCGTGGACGGCATCGACTTTGAAATAAGCCGGGGAGAATGTTTCGGCCTGCTGGGCCCGAACGGCGCCGGAAAAACCACCACCGTAAAAATGCTCACCTGCGCCCTGCCGCTGAGCGGCGGCGATATTACCGTAGAAGGGTTGAGCGTGAACAAGGACCCGCGCGGGATAAAATATCTCCTGGGCGTCTGCCCGCAGGAGGTAAATCTCGACCCCGATTTTTCGGTCCTTAAGAACCTCATAGTTTATTCCCGCTATTTCGATATCCCTTACGCCGAAGCCAAAAGGCGCGCGGAAGAATTGATAAGCCGCTTTCACCTGCACGATAAGCTGGACCGCCCGATAGAAGACCTTTCCGGCGGCTTGAAAAAAAGGCTGCTTATGGCCCGCGCGCTGATAAACCGGCCGAAGGTGCTTGTTCTCGACGAGCCCACCACGGGCCTCGATCCGCAGTCGCGCCGCCAGATCTGGGAAGAAGTGCGCGGGATGAAGAGCAACGGCCTGACCACCCTGCTCACCACGCATTATATCGAGGAGGCCGAACTGCTGTGCGACCGGCTTGTGATCATAGACGCCGGCAGGATCGTGGAGCAGGGGACCCCGCAGCGGCTTATCGAAAAACATCTGGCCGGCAAGGGCAATCTGGAAGACGTCTTCCTGAAGCTGACGGGGAAACATTTACGCGATGAATAACGCCTGCCTCCTGAAGAACATCTCCTACCGCGCCTGGCATATGTGGCGGCGCAACGTCGACGTGTCGCTGGTCACCTGGAAGACCAACGTGCTGCCGCCGCTGCTGGAGCCGGTGCTTTACATCTTCGCTTTCGGGATAGGCCTCGGCGCCTATGTGCAGCAGATAAGCTTCGACGGCAGGGCTTATGACTACCTCACCTTCCTGGCGCCCGGCATGATAGCGGTGGGAATAATGTTCCATTCCACTTTTGACACCATGTACGGTGCTTTCATCCGCCTGCGCTACCAGAAGACCTTCGACGCGATAATCACTACGCCGCTCTCCGCCGAGGATATCCTGGCGGGCGAGATACTCTCGGGCGCCACCAAAGGCGTGTTCGCCGGCGCGGCCATCCTGCTCATTGTCACGCTGTTCGGCCTGGCCTCCTACCCCTCAAGCCTGGTGATACTGCCTTTGGCGGCGCTGGCGGGTGTCATGTTCGCGTCTTTCGGCCTGCTCTTCGCGGCCCTGGCTCCTTACATAGACAATCTGAACCTGCCCGTCTTCCTTTTCATCAACCCGATGTTCCTGTTCAGCGGAACTTTCTTCCCGCTCGACGGCATGCCGGCCTGGGTGCGGCTGGCCGCGAATCTGCTGCCGCTCACCCACCTGGTCAATATCATCCGCGCGGCCACTTTCAACCGCCTGTGCGCGGCCCGGCTCTGGGACCTGCTTTACATTCTTGTTTTAACCGCCGCGATCGCCTATCTTTCCATCCGAAAAATGAAAGCCCGGCTGATAAAATAGGCGCCGTGAACCCGCTACGGCCCCTGTGAAGGCATTGGAAAGCGGGGCGCGAAAATTGTTAAAGTTAGACAGCGGCGGCCGGCAACTGACAAAAAAATGGCTTCAAAGCTCCCCAAACATCTGCGGCAGCGGGCAAACACTCCCCGCCCGGTGGCCGCGCAGGCCGCCGGCGGCTTCTTCGACGAAGCGTTCCTGAACTCGTATAAGCCGTTCCTCTGGATATTCCTGGCCGGCTTTTTCCTTTACGCCCGGACCGGCTTTTTCAACTTCAGCTATCTCGATGATCAGGAGCTGATCATCAACGCTTTTAATTTCATCTCCCACCCTTCGAATATCCTGAATTTTTTCAAGGAAGACGTGTTCCACACCGCTTCCGGCGGAGCTTATTATCGCCCCCTGCTCACTATTTCCTTCATGACGGACGCCTTATGGGGCGGTACGAACCCAGGCGCTTACCATTTCACGAACGTGCTGCTGCACGCGCTCGCGGCCTGCCTCCTGTTCCGGACGCTCGCGAAGCTGAATTTTAACCGGGCGCAGTCATTCTTTTACACCCTGTTTTTTACGGTCCATCCCGTTTTAACCCAGGCCGTGGCCTGGATCCCCGGAAGGAACGACTCCCTGCTTACGATTTTCGCTCTGCTGAGTTTTATCTCATTTCTGTCCTTCCTTGAAGAGCGGAAGCGGACGCAGCTCGCGGCGCATCTGCTGTTCCTGCTGCTGGCGCTGTTCACTAAAGAGAACGCGGTCTGCCTCTGCGCGCTCTGCCTGTTCTTTCTGGTCTTTATCGATAAAAAGGCCCCGGCGGCCGGCCGCGGGGGCCCGCTTTTCGCCGGCTGGGCGGCGGTCGTTTCTATCTGGTTCTTCGCGAGAAGCGCGGTTTTAAAGACAGCGATAGCGAATTCCGGCTTTAACGTCGTGGGGGCGCTGATCGATAATTCGCCCGCCGTTTTTTCCTACATCGGAAAAATATTCTTTCCTTTTAACCTCGGGACCCTGCCGGTGCTGAAGGACCTGCCTCTGTCTTACGGCCTGGTCGCGGCCGGCTTAACGGGCTACCTGCTGTACGTTTCCAGAACGAAGCGCGCGAATTATATAGTCTTCGGCGTCCTGTGGTTCCTGCTGTTCCTGCTGCCGTCGTTCATCCAATCCACTTTTTCCATTCCCAATTTCAGCGAGCACAGGATCTATCTCCCGCTCATAGGCTTTATCTTCCTGCTTCTGGAGGCGGATATTCCCGGCCTCCTGAGGCTGTCAGGCCGCGCGGCGGCGGCGCTCGGGGCCGGCGTTCTGCTCTTGCTTTCCCTGCTCACCTTTTCCTACTGCGGCAGCTTCAGCGATAAGATCAGCTTCTGGAAAAAAGCGGTGGAGTCGTCCCCCAGCCACGCTTTCAGCTATAACAATCTCGGCTCGATGTATTACCTGGACGGCGTCGCCCCCGGCCGGACCGACGCCGAAAGGCTCCTCGACCTGGCCAACGCCGAGAAGTTCTGGAAAAGCGCGGTCTCCATAAATCCGCTGGAGCGGCGGGTCAACTGCAATCTGGGGCTGCTTTACATGAACCGGGGGGAACTGAATAAAGCGCAGGAATATTTCCTTAAAGAGATAGCGTTCAACCCGGATTATGACATTGTGCATTTCAACTCGGGCATCCTGTATTACCAAGCCGGGTACTTCGGCAAAGCCGCCGAGTCCTGGGAAAAGACGCTTAAACTGAATCCGAATTATGCCACCGCCTACCTGAACCTGGCTTACCTGCACTACCAGAGGAACGAGGAAGGAAAGGCAAAAGTCTATATCCAGGAAATGCTCAGAAGGGGCTTCGCGGTGCCGCCCGGAATTTTAAGCAGGATATCAGCTAACTAGCTCCGCGTTCATCTCCGCGGGCCCGCCAGCCGGCAATTAATCATACTCTCCAAGCGGTTTTTCCAGCTTAACAATGGCTGCCGCTTTCTCCATTCTTTTTTTCTTCGGGATTCATTCCCAAACATCATGTATACTCAATACAATAAACGCGTCTTAGCACGGGTTCGGAAAGATATATTAATAGCGGCCTCCGCCTTATGAGTTTAGCCGGAAAGATTTTGCTTTCAGCTCTTTTATGCCCTCTCATAGCGGGAGCGTCTGTCCGCGCCGCCGAATTCGAGGTTTTGGACAGATTCTCGGTGGACGGCTATTCCGTGCTCAGGGGTTCGGCGGATATCCCCGGCGGCAGCTTCGCCGTGGGGGGGACCACTTTTGTGGTAAAAGGCGGCAATGTCGGCATCGGGACGACGGGGCCGGGCGCGAAACTGGATGTGCAGGGAAATATTACGGGCACTCAATCAGGCAATTCTTTGTACTTTCCGCTTAATGCGCTAAATGTGGATTTTACGGATGCAGGCGGTTCAGCCGCGGGACTGGCGTTCGGCGTCGGCGGAATGAGCAATAGAAAGGGCGCTTTAGTTTATGAGAGAAAAGGCAGCTGGGGTATCGGGGATTTTCATTTTTTGCAGAATACTGAAGCCGGCAGCGGCGCCCTCCCGACATTAAGTCAGGCTGTGCTGACAATTAGAAGTAACGGCAAGGTCGGCATCGGGACTACGGGACCCGGGGCTAGCTTCCATGTAGTCAGCACAGATACAGTTTCCACGGCATTTAAAGTTCAAACCGGTTCAATTCCAGGGACAGCGGTGGAGATTTCGACATCGGGCGACTTGAACGTGGCCGGCGGGATCAAAGCAGGCACTGTCACGGCGAGTTGTTCTTCGGCTATTGCCGGCACGATCCGCTGGACAAACGGGCATCTTTCCGTCTGTAACGGATCGGACTGGAGACAGCTTGATAATCAGCCGCCGCCCGTGGTTTTATCAATAAATCCGGCATCGGGAATAATTTCCGGCGCGACCGCGATAACTCTCGGCGGCAGCGGATTTACCGCTACTCCCGAGGTTAATATAGGAGGTAATCCGGCAACCGGCGTTACCTGGATCGCATCCTCACAAATTACCGCGACCACGCCCGCATCAACCAGCGGAACAGGCGCAAAGGTCGTAACGATCACGAATCCGGATGGACAATACTGCACCACCAGCTTCACCTACAATCCATTCCCGACGATAGAAACTGTAACCCCCGCTGCAGGCCCGCAATTAACTATTATTACCATCACTGGAACCGGCTTTTTATCCGGCACGGGCCTGGCCGTAGAGATCGGAGGCGTTGCGGCAACCGGCGTTACCTGGGTCTCGGCCGCACAAATTACCGCGACCGCGCCTGCGAGCGCCGTCAGCGGCGCTAAAGATGTGAAAGTCACGAACCCCGATACAGGCGCCGCCACGAAGTCAGGCGGATTCACTTATCGCGTTTATGCGACAGGCGGCACGGTTGATACCACTGTTCCTGGTTATCGCATTCACAAATTTACCAGCGGCGGCACGTTTACAGTTACCACTGGCGGCAATGTTGAAGTGCTTGTGGTTGCTGGTGGTGGTGGAACGGGATATTCTCAGTATCATAATGGTGGAGGTGGCGGAGGCGGCGTAGTTTACCATAGTGCCAAGTTGGTATCCTCGGGAGGGATCACTGTAACTGTCGGTGATGGTGGAACTGGCGGACCAGGCACGGGTACTCCGGGAACAAATGGTGGAAATTCTGTATTTGGTGATATAACAGCTATTGGCGGGGGGTATGGAGGGGTATATTCCACTATTCCAGGCAACAATGGAGGATCAGGGGGGGGTGGGGCAGAAAATGGAGGTGATGCATCTCATGTTCCTGGGAATGCCATTCAAGGAAATTCTGGTGGAGGGACTGGTTATGGTCATAATGGTGGGGCTGGATTTAGTGGAGGCCAAGGGGCTGGAGGTGGTGGAGGCGCGGGCACTAGTGGTGGAGTCGGTGTATTAAATAGCCGGGGTGGAACGGGTGGAGATGGTTTTAATTCTTCCATAAGCGGATTAAATGTATATTATGGAGGAGGTGGTGGTGGGGCTAACTACTATGGGAATACCACTTCTTCCGGAGGTTTGGGTGGTGGAGGGACTGGTTTTTCATTGTCCGGTGGTAATGGGGCGGCCGGCTCTGCAAACGGAGCGGCAAATACAGGTGGTGGCGCCGGAGGTTATGAAAGATCCGATTTAAGATCCGGCGGCTCCGGCGGCTCCGGCATCGTCATTGTTCGCTACCCGAACTAAAAGAAGAAGCATCCGGACGTTGCTTCAAGCCTTTATTGAAGGCATGTTTATATTGAGCGGCTCTTATCTTATGAGTGGTATCAGGAAACTTTTAATTTCAGCGCTTTTAGCCCCCTTCCTGGGAGGAGCGCCGCTCCGCGCCGCGGAATTCGAGGTGCTGGACAGATTTTCGGTGGACGGCTATTCCGTGCTCAGGGGCTCGGCGGATATCCCCGGCGGTAGTTTTTCCGTGGGAGGTTCCACCTTTGTGGTAAAGGAGGGCAATGTGGGCGTCGGGACGGAATCGCCGACGCACCAGCTGCATGTGGTCGGAAGCGCCATCATTACGAGCAGTCTGTCCGTGTCGGGAGCAGGGTTTGCCGGAACGACGCCGGTATTTCAGGTGATCGGCGGCACGATGTCCGTATTGGCTAACGGCAATGTCGGCATCGGAACGGCGGAACCGGGGGCAAGGCTTGATGTCGGCGGAGGCGTAAAAGTGGCGAATGATTCCGGCGATTGTGGCCCGGCAAAAGCGGGCACGATCCGCTTTACGGGAACTAATTTTCAGGGCTGTACCGGCACGGCCTGGCTCACGCTGGAAAACTCGCCTCCCTCGGTGGCAAGCGTAAATCCGCAGAGCGGCGGCATGGGCGGGCTATATACTCTCACCATCCTGGGGGCGGGTTTCGGCGCGCCGGCCGCTGTGACTATCGGGGGGAATACGGCGACGAATGTGACCACCGTCAGCGGTACGCAGATCACCGCTACTGTCCCGGCCAGCGGTTCGAGCGGCGCCAAAGATGTCATAGTCAGGAATCCGGACGGACTATCGAGCACATTTACCGGCGGGTTCAGATACAACCCGGGAGTCGCGAGCGTAACCCCGGGTAACGGGCCGGTCAACGCGGGGACGAACATCACTATTACAGGCGCCGGTTTTGTAAGCGGCGCGGCCGTTCTGATAAATAATGTATCCGCCGCGAACGTGGTGTGGACTTCCGCTTCCCAGCTGACGGCGACCACGCCGGCGAATACTGTTTCCGGCGGCGCCAAAGACGTTAAAGTAACGAATCCTGATTCCGGCTACGGCGTTCTCACCGGCGGGTACAGATACGACCCGGCCGTTACGGGCGTAAATCCGGCGGCGGCCGCCACAAGAGGCAACTATACGATAACACTGACGGGCGTCGGGTTTATTGCGACTCCTTCCGTCACTATCGGCGGAATTGCGGCGACAGGCGTAAATCTCGCCGGCGAGGGAACACTCACCGCCACTGTTCCGGCTAACCAACTCTCGGCCGGGGTTAAGGATATCACTGTCACAAATACGCTCGGCGGGGCGGGCACGCTCACCGGACAATTTACCGCGCAGCCCTCCGGCGAGAGCCAGGCGAACGCGGGCCTGAGCTGCAAAGGCATAATTAACACGCTCGGCGGCTCCGTCAATGACGGCGTCTACTGGATAGATCCGGACGGAGGCGCGACGGCCAACGCCTTCGATGCTTTTTGCGATATGACCACTGCCGGCGGCGGCTGGACAGTCTGCTATAACCACAACATCACGGACCCGGAGGAGATGAACAACTCCACTGTCGCTAATATGACCACACAGTGGGGCACAGCCGGAAGCGCGAACGAATACGGCCGGAACTGCGTAGGAACCGGACACACTCTCCAGCCTACCTCAACGCGCTTTACCGCTAACGGCGGCAATGCCTGGGTACAGGCAAATTCTCCTCCGGATTCTTTTTACGACTTTTTTAAATGCGGCAGCAATGGAAGCGTTAGTATAACCACCTGGGGCGGCGGCACCTACACCCGCAATTACGGCGTGCATGACTGCCCGAATCTCGGGATCAACGCGATCAATCAGATCGCCGCCGCGACGAACAGCCAGACCTGTTTCGAGCACAACGGCAAGAATGCCGACACGAACCATCACTGGGCGATGTGGAGCACCTGCGCCGGCACGTATGTGAACGGCATTGCCCCGGACCATACCCGCACCGGCTGGGCGCGCGTCATGATGCGCTGAGCGAGTCCCGGGATAATAAGGACGCCGCCATCAAATTCGTATAAGCGTATTTATGCAGGACACAAGCGCTAAGGCCCAACAGATTTATTTCAAGACGCTGAGAGAAATGCCGGCTTGGAAAAAATTCAGCGTGATCGATGGCTTGAATTCTTAGGCGCTTCCGGCTTTAGCATGGGTAAAGATCTAGGCCTCCGCAGTGAAAGTAGATGGCCGTCTTGAAGTTTTCCATATTCCTGAAGCCGCAAGCCATACTTTTTATCTTCTGAATCTTGCTATTGAGGCCCTCGCTCATAG
>CAIQNV010000050.1 GCA_903873295.1 uncultured Elusimicrobia bacterium | reverse complement strand
TTCGGGGGGAACCGCGCAACGGTTCCTGCGCGGCGGAATGGGCAACCCCATGCCCGGCCTGTCCCCTGGCTGAATCTGAAGCCCTGTTTTATGGTTTGGTTCCGCAGGCGTAGGAATAGGCGCTACGGCCGTTCGCCGGTTCAGCGTCCCGCCCGTCGGGCCCGGCGGAGCGGATATAGTCCACGGCGGCCTGCGTGGAGCTGACGCGCACCCGGAGATGGCCGGAGCCGGGCAGGAAGTCGCCCTTCACATAGCCGTATTCCTCCGCCTGGCGGCGTATGAAATCCCTGTGGTCCGGCTGGGGCACAAGCTGATATACCACGCCGTCCAGCTCCTGTTTCGCGAAAAAATGGTCGTGGCCGTGGAAAACTATGGCAACCCCCGTTTCTGCAAGCAGTTCGTGTATAGGCTTGCCCCAGCCGGGCCGGTTCTCCTTAAAGGTGTACTCCCCGTCCAGCTCGTGCCCGCCCCACTCATAAAGCGGGGCCGCCTCGGCCCCTCCGCGGCCGCCGTCGCCCAGGCCGCCCACCAGTTGGTGTATGAACACGAACTTGAATTTAGCTTTTGAGCCGCGCAGGTTTTTCGCCAGCCAGTTATACTGTGCTTTACCGAGCGTCATATTCCAGGGCTCGCTCCCCCCGCGGGTCGGCCTGGAGGTCCGGTAAGGATCCAGCACTACGAAGAGCCCGTCGCCCCACTCCCAGGCATAGTAATTTGCCAGCAGGCCGGCAACAGGCAGGGGCGTCTCGTTGCCGGAGTAGAAGCCGTCCGGGACCGGGTTCGCGAAATAGAGCGTGCGCATCTTATGCGACCAGACACCCAGACCGTCCCCTTTTGTTTCCCCGCCGCGGTCCGGGCTCTCCCCGTCGTGGTTCCCGAGAACCAGGAACACGGGCGCCGACTGCCCGATAAGCCCGAAGTAGTAGCGCTGGGCGGCGTACTGCTTCGCCGCGGAGTCGCGGGAGGCGTGCTTCTCCGTCATGAACGTGTCGCCGAGGTCGATGTGGAAGTCCGGCGCGTCGGCCAGGGCGTTAGCCAGCTCGCGTTCATATATCTCCGGCGAGCAGCCTCCGTCGAGGTGGGAATCGGCCTGGACGGTAAAGGTAAACGCGCTCCCCCTCGCGCGGGCGGTATGGAAAGAGCCGGGGCCGCCGGACGGGAGCAGCCTTTTTTTCGTGGCCGCGTCGAGCAGCGCGTAGGTATAGCGGGCGTCCGGCGCCAGCCTGTCGAGAACTACCCGCTTCGGTTCGCCGGCCGAGAGCGTGATCCGGCGGCCCTCCTGCGGCAGCTTCTCCGGGTCTTTGGCCCAGACCAGCACGGCCTCCGCGCCCTCCCGCCACAGCAGGCTCAGTGTTATAGTTGTCGCCTCGGGCCGGCCAAGCACCACGCTGCCGGGCTGCTCCGGCACTTCCGTGAGAAAGATGGAGGACCCCGGCCCGGCCGCCTGCGCGAAGGAAACAAGTAATAGCAGTACTACGGAGGATAATGTTAAGCGATATTTGCAGCTCATTCTTTTCCCTTTTTTAACCGCTAATTCTGCTTCGGCGCGAAGAAGAAGGCGTTCACGTTGCCAAGCTGCGGCTCGGATTTTGCGCCGTCGGAATAGATGTAGTACCAGGAAACCTCGCCGTCCAGCTCGCCGTACAGCCGGCCCAATGCGAGGATCTTTGCATTATCGGGCGGCCGCCTTTGAAATATTTACGCAGCTCAACGGAGATGGCGCATAGTGATATGGTCTTGAAGGCCCGCTAAAACATTAAGCCCGGTTCAAAGTCCTTCGATTATGCGCTCGAATTTCATGGAGCGGGAGGCTTTTATCAGGAAAGAACCTTTGCCGGCGGAGATCAGTTCGCGCGCTTCGGGCAGCCAGTCTTCCAGGGTTTCGCCGTATTCCATGCTGCAGCCCCCTGCCCGGCAGTAGGCGGCGGCCGCGGGCTTCATCTCCGGCCCGGCAAGAAAGACTTTCTCCGCGCCCATGTGGGCCAGCGCCGCGCCGAGGTCGGTGTGGTAGAGCGCCGAATGCTTCCCGAGTTCTTTCATGTCGCCCAGCATCAGATAAAGAGGCCGCGGCTTGTTCCCCATCTCTTTCAGCGCGGAAGCCATCGACTGGGGGTTGGAATTGTAGGCGTCCAGGATAACGGTGGCGCCTTTTATCTTCAGCTCCTGCAGGCGCATGGGCGGCGGCGTGTAGCGCTCCAGTCCTTTTTTTATGGCGGCGAAGTCCAGCCCCGAAACCAGCGCGGCCCCGGCGGCGGCCGCCGCGTTGTGATAGTTATGGCCCCCGGCGTGCGGCAGGTCCATTTCAAGGAGCGCGCCTTTATATTCGAGGCGCAGGTTCTTTCCCTCCAGGATGCGCAGGCCGGCCTCCGGGCTTCTGCCGAAGGTGAGCTTCGGAAATTCACGCCCGTTCAGGCGGGAGAGGTACTGGTCGTCGTGATTGTAGACAAGTATGCCGCCGGGCGCCAGGCAGTCCGCAAGCTCCGTTTTGGTCTCGAAAATGGTTTCCAGGTCGCCGAAATACTCCAGGTGCGACGGGCCGATATTGGTTATTATCCCGCAGGTGGGGCGCGCCACTTCCCCGATCTCCTTTATGTCGCCGCGGTGCGAGGCGCCCAGTTCGAAAACCCCGAACTTATGCGCCGGGGTCAGCTCCAGCAGCGAAAGCGGCAGGCCGAACTGGTTATTGAGGTTGCCGGGATTGGAGCAGGTTTCGCCGGCCGCCGAGAAAATGCTCTTCAGCATTTCCTTGGTGGTGCTTTTGCCGTTGGAGCCGGTGATGGCCGTAAGCGGTATCCGGAACCGCTGCCTGTGCCAGGCGGCCAAAGCCTGCAGGGCCTTCAGAGTGTTCCCGACGGCGATCACAGTCCCGGGCTTCTGGGCCGGTATTTTATCCGCCTCGGCTATCCAGCCGCCGGCTCCGGCGGCCAGGGTGGCAGGCAGGAAGTCGTGGGCGTCATGGTTGAGCCCCTTGAGCGGCAGAAAAAAATCCCCGCTCTTAACTTTTCTCGAGTCGGTTTCAAAGCGGCTGAAAGGCGCGCCGGGCTCGCCCTTGAGCAGTTTTCCGCCAAGCGCTTCCGCAAGAGTTCCAATATCGGTTTTCAGGTCCATGATCCGCCTTCCGCTTTTTATCTATGATACAAAAAGTCGGGGCGGGTTTTTTGGATTTTTCAGGATCCCGCCGCGCCCTCCGGCCGCGGGGCGCTGGCCGGTGATTTATACGGGAGCGGCGGCTGCTTATTTCATCCGGGAAAACTTTAAATCGAAATGCCGGGTCATCAGAGTCACATCGTTCTCCCAATCTGAGCCGGGGATAGCCTGCAGGAAGCGGGCCAGGGCGTCCGCATTCTGAAGTGAGCGGGCGTGAATCCTGCCCAGAACATAAGCTTCGTAGCGTATGATATCTTTATTGTCCTGCCCGGTCTGCTTGTCAAGACTCATCCCGATATTGCCGTCAAAACGCGGGCGTATAAGCATTTCTTTTCCGGACACTGCCGCGACAGCATAGAAAGCTGAAGCCCCGGCGCCCTGTTCCATTAAAATGCTCATTAGCATTCTCTGCCTGGTTTCGGGGATCTGCGCCGCGGCGACCGGATAGATCGACGGCGTTGGTTCCTCTTTGAACTCCAGCTGCAGAAGCGCGCCGCCATTATTCAAAAGAGCTTCATAGCGAAGCAGCCCGCCGGAGCCGCCTCCGATCTTGCTGGTTGCGACCGCGTCGAGCAGTTTTACCCCCTGCGACAGGCTCCCGCCCAGAGAGGCTATGGCGTCCTTGATCTGCGCGAGTTCCCAGGCGTCGACCTCGCGCATATTGCCATCGCGGAGGATCCTGTCGCCGTCGATCTTCTTTGGGTCGGGCGTTCTCCCCTTTTTCCGGCTTTTGCGTATCATATCCGTAACGGGAGAGGGAACAGCATAGGTTTGTCCCTCTAAACCGGCCGTATAGGCCTGGAGTATTTTATCCAGATTCGTCTTTCCGCTGTAGAGCCGCGAACTCACCATAAGACGGTAAAGGTCCAGAACTACGGGGCAGGGGCCGGAATCGTCCATGTCGTTCATCGTGAAAACAGAGCTTTCGTCGTTCTGGATCAAAACGCCGAAGTTTTCCGGATGAGCGTCGCCCACGCACCAGCCGGCCGCGTTATCCGCCGCGCTTACGGCCCGAAAAGAGCCGCGGTTGGCTTTTATCAGCAGATAGAAATAATCGACATAGGACCGCAGAAAGTGAAAAGAGTCGTTCGCCGCATCAAGCTTGGCCTGATCGAAACTATAAGGAACATCCGTCAGGTTTTGCGCCTCGGCATGCTTTGTATAGCTCTGTTCAAGCTCGGCGGGCGGCGCGCCCAGCGCTATCCCGCTGAAGCTTACGCACAGCATAGTGGCCGCCGCGCATATCGGTGATAATCTTTTTATTGTTATTTTCTTCATATTTGTTCCGCCCGGATTAGGTTTGTTCCGCAGCCCGTGAAATCTCACATTTATAAGTTTACTTTTTCGGCGGGTAAACTGTCCGGAGCCAAAGTCCCAGCGCGGCCTGTTATTTGACCCAGGCGGTGCGGCTTATCAAAAGTGTATTTGGTTAAGCCTATGGCTTAACTATAAAGATAACTCCGAAACAAACTTGCTTCGGGAGGGAGGGTGATTATATTTTTGGCTCCGGTATTACCAAAATTCAAAATAGGCGGCCCGGAGCCGGGGACGGCGCCCGATAACTTGATAATTAAACGGCTGCCGCCCCGCCGTCTCTGCTCTCCGGTCTTGCTTTTATCGCAGCGGCGGCTTCTTCGACGTCGCTGAAGTGGATAGTGCTGTCCTTCAGCAGCTGGTAGGTTTCGTGGCCTTTGCCGGCGATCAGTATGATGTCGCCTTTCCGCGCCTGGGTCACGGCTTTTATTATCGCGGCCTTGCGGTCCGGGATCACCTCGTAATTGGTGAATTTGCCGGCGATGCCCTTTTCTATGTCGGAGAAGATCTGCGCCGGGTCCTCGGTGCGCGGATTGTCGCTGGTGACTATGGCGAGATCGCTCAGGGAGCAGCTTACCGCGCCCATGGGCGCGCGCTTGGTCCGGTCCCTGTCCCCCCCGCAGCCGAACACGGTTATGATGCGGCTGTGCGGCATCAGGCCCAGGTTGGAAAGCACGCTTTCAAGCGCCGCGTCGGTATGGGCGTAATCCACGAACACCCTGAAGTCCTGCCCCAGGTCCACGCGCTCCAGGCGGCCCGGGACATTGAGCAGCGCCTGCGCCCCGTCGACGGCCGCGCGCACGCTCAGCCCCCCCGCGGCCGCCGCGGCGATGGCCGCCAGGGCGTTGTAGATATTGTGGCGGCCCAGCAGGTTAAGCCTTACGGGCAGGGCGTTCCCGCCGGTTTTAAGCTCGAAGCGGGTCATCGTCTCGAGAATTTCCACCCCGCCGGCCCTGAAGTCGGCGGCGTTCTCTATGCCGAAAGTGAAAGTCTTTACTTTCCCCTTCAGGCGCTTAAGCAGCCAGGGGGCGCGCTCGTCGTCGGCGTTTATGACGGCGCACTTGTCGTTCTTGGGCGAGCGCTCCAGCAGGTCGAAAAGGCGGGCCTTCGCCTGGAAGTAGCTTTCCCTGTCCTTGTGGAAATCCAGGTGGTCGCGCTGCAGGTTGGTGAAGACGGCGCAGTCGAACTGCACGTCCTCCGCGCGGCTCAGGGCCAGCGCGTGGGAGGAAATTTCCAATACCGCGGAGAGGGCGTCGGCGGAGACCATTTTGGAAAGCAGTTCCTGCAGGGTGTGGGCGAGCGGCGTGGTGTTGGCGGCCGGCGCCAGCACGCGGCCGTCCACTCTGTAATCTATGGTGCCGATCACGCCGGGCCTTGCGCCGCCCAGCCGGAGGATATTCTCGAGCAGATAGGCGGTGGTGGTCTTGCCTTTGGTGCCTGTTATGCCGAAGATCTTAAGCCGGGATGAGGGT
Organism: uncultured Elusimicrobia bacterium; assembly: GCA_903873295.1. Taxonomy (GTDB): domain Bacteria; phylum Elusimicrobiota; class Elusimicrobia; order Elusimicrobiales; family UBA9959; genus UBA9959. The sequence continues at coordinate 9,383 of CAIQNV010000050.1, read as the reverse complement.
TGGCCGTAAAAGTTGGCCGCCGTCTTTGAAAGCGCCGGCAGAAGATCGGCCGCCGCGAAGAACGCCGCGTCCGGATAGGCGGCGCGCAGCTCCGGCGCGGCTTCGGTCCCGGAGATCACGGCGGAGACGCCCTTCTCGAGCGCCTGGCGCATAAAATTCGCGCCGTCCGTCTTCGCCCCGGGCAGCGCGAAGAACAGCGCGCCCGGCCCGGCCAGGCGGGAGTCGTTGGTGACGGCGGTAATGTCCGGGTCGGCCCCGAGATGCTTTATTCCGGAATTTTCCAGTACGCGTGACAGTTTCATATGTAAATGATAGAAAAATTAGCGCGTCTTGGGCGGACTTTTTCCGGATTAAGGTGGCTGTGGTTATTTGCGCCGGGCGGCGGGCTAATCGGAGACGGGGAGGACCGGCGGCAGCTCTTTTGCTTTCGGGGCGAGCGGCGCGTCGGCCTTCAGGCCTTTCAGGTTTATTATCTTTCCGGCTATCTCGCGGAAGGCCGGGGCGGCCGTCTCGCCGCCGTAGGTGAGGCCTTTCGGGTTGTCCAGAACTACAAGAATGGTGTACCGCGGCTCCGGCACCGGGAAGAAACCGGCGAAAGAGGCCACGTTCTTTCCGGTCAGGTATTTGCCCGTGCGGGGGTCTATTTTCTTGGAAGTTCCGGTCTTGCCCGCTATAGAATAGCCGGGCACGGCGGCGTTCTTGCCGGTGCCTTTTTCCACCACGGCCCGCAGTATGGCCTTTACCCGCCCGGAAATGCCCGGCGCGACGGCCTGTCTGATCACGACAGGCTCGTTCTTGAAGACTTCCTCCCCTTCGAATTCTGTTATCTTTTCCACCAGCCGGGGCGCGAAGAGCCTGCCGCCGTTGGCCAGCGCGGAGTAGGCGTTCAGCACCTGCAGCGGCGTGGCTGCCAGGCCGTGCCCGTAGGAGCCCACGGCCAGGTCGATCTGCTTGAAGCTCTCCAGCGGCCGCAGGATGCCGGCGGACTCGCCGTGGAAGCCCAGGCCCGACTTGGCCCCGAAGCCGAAGGCCTTAACGTAAAGATAAAAATCCTTAACGCCGAGCTTCAGGCCTATTTTAGCCGCGCCTATATTGGAGGAGTGTTCTATTACGCCGGAAAGGGTTAAAGTTTTTTCAGGCTCATGGTCGTGCAGGGTGACTTTGCTGTTGAAGGCCCAGGCGCCGTTCTCGCAGAAGAAAGTGTCGTTCTCGCTTACGATCCCCTTTTCCAGCGCGCCGGCGAGCGTTATGGCTTTAAAGGTGGAGCCCGGCTCGTAGACCCACTCCACCGGCTCTATCTTTTCCAGGTCGAGCGGCCAGGTGGCTATCGCCAGGATGCGGCCGCTCTCCGGGTCCTGCACGAGCGCCATGCCCAGGTCCGCCCGGTTCTTTTCTACCGCTTTGCGCACGGCCTCCTGGGCGAAATACTGGATGTTCTTGTCTATGGTCAGGTGCAGGTCCCTGGGGCGGGCCTCTTTATCAAGCCTGTCCTGGAAGATCACGCGGCCGGCGGCGTCGCGCACCACCTCGCGCCTGCTTACGCGGCCGCTGAGCACCTTGTCGTAAAGCAGCTCTATCCCGGTAAGGCCGTTCTCGGCCCGGGTCACCCCTATTATCCCGCGGGCCAGGTCTCCGGACGGGTAATAGCGGTTCTGCACCGCCTCCAGGACCACGCCTTTCAGCTTGAGGGCTTTGACGGCTTCGCAGGTCTGCCTGTCCAGGCCTCGTTTCAGCGGGACGAAATTTTTAGCCTTCCGGAACTTTTCCCGGAAGGAGGGCGGCAGCGCCAGTGCGCGGGTCAGGGCGGCGAGGGCCCGGGCCGGCTCGTCCAGGTCCTTCTTGTAAAGCCCCGCGTCCCAGGCCACTATCGATTCGGCCAGCAGCTCACCGCCGGCGTCGAAGATGCGGCCGCGCGGGCCGATCTCCGAGACGGTCCGGTTGAATTCCTTAGAAGCGGTAGCGGAAAGATTTTCGTGCCGGAAAGTCTGCAGCCAGAAAAGTCTGCCGCAGATCGTCAAAGCCGGAAGCACAGCTAAGCCGGCGCAGATCTGTATTCTTTTTTTTAAGGTTTGAGCTATCATGAGCGGCCGCGGCCCGGGCGAAGCCGGATTCCCCGCAGACGGGGATCCTGTCGAACAGGGCTCTGAGGTTTGTTGTTTCAGCCATTAACGCTCCCGGCGGAGGCGGAGGCCTTAAGAAGACTTATTGAAATTGAAGAACCTTGCCAGCCAGCCCCGGCCCGCTGTGTCCGCTGCCGGCGGCCCGTCCAGTATTACGACGGCCCCGGGTTCCGGGTAGACCATGCCGAGCTTCGCGGCCTCGGCCTCTAGTTTCTCCGGCGACAGGGAAGCCTGTATCTCTTTGTTCAGATAGGTGTTGGCGCTCTCCAGGTCTTTGATCTCCCGGCGCAGCTTCTCGATGGTGTAGCCCAGTTTAAGGGCCTGCACGTTCTGCCAGGCGAACAGAAAGCCCACCGCGCAGATCCCGCCGAGCGCCATCAGTCTCAGATTCCTGGTTTTTTTAAGCATTGCAAGTTGTCCCGTTCCCTATAGCTGTTTATTCCATGCTGAAAAGTTCTATCCGCTTTATGCCGTGCTTCTCCCAGAGGTAGAAGATCTTGGTGGGAGACATGGAGGCCTTGAGCCCGTTGAGCTTCGACCGGACCGCCCTGCCGTGCAGCAGCTTGTTGAATTTCGCGCCGACTTTCAGGATGTTTTCAGGATACATGATCCCTCCTTGTCCGTTTGGCCGTACTTCGTGCGGCTTACAGCTTCTCTATCACCCTCAGCTTCGCGCTGCGCGCCCTCTTGTTCGCCGCTATTTCCTCTTCCGAGGGCTTCACCGGCTTCCTGGTCACCAGCTTCCAGCCGCCCATATTGGCCATCAGGCGGAACGTCTCTTTGACTATGCGGTCCTCCAGGGAGTGGAAGGTTATTATCCCCATCCGCGCCCCCGGCTTGAGCAGCGGCATTATTTTCTGTATGCCGCGCGTGAGATTGTCGAATTCGTAGTTCACCGCGACCCGCAGCGCCAGGAAGGTTTTGGTGGCGGGGTGGATCTTCTCACCCCTGGCCGGGGCTACGCGCTCTATCAGGGCGCCCAGCTCGGCGGTGGTCTCCAGCGGCTTCACGCGGCGGGAGTCCAGCACCGCGCGGGTGATGCGGCCGGAATGCCGCTCGCCGCAGATGCGGATAAGGTGCTCGATCTGCTCGTACGGCCACTGGTTTATTATCGTGTAGGCGGTGAGCGGATTGTCCGGATTGATGCGCATGTCCAGCGGGCCGTCGTGCTTAATGCTGAAGCCGCGGGACGGCTTGTCGAAGTGCAGCGACGAGATGCCGAGGTCGAACAGCGCCCCGGACAGCGAGCGCATCCCCTCGCGGGCCGCTATCTCGTCGATGTTCGCGAAATTCCCCTGGGTTATCTTGACCCTGGCGCCGAAAGAGGCCAGGTTTAGGGCGGCCACGCCGGCCATCTCGGGGTCCCAGTCTATGCCTAGCACGCCGGCCTCGGGCGGCAGGGCGTTGAGCAGGCGCGCGGTATGCCCGCCCATCCCGAGCGTGGCGTCGACGTAGGTCCCCTTTTTTTCGGTTATCAGCAGGTTCACCACCTCTTCGGCCAGCACCGATACGTGCGTGTAATCGGTCATAGGTCGAAGATCTTGCCGAACTTCTCGAACGAGGGTTCCATTACGTCTTTTTTGTATTTTTTCCAAGCCTGCGCATCCCATATTTCAGCCTTATTGCCCGCGCCGTTTATCAGGATGTCCTTCTTGAGAGAAGCATACGCTTTCTGATTTTGCGGCACCAAGATCCTTCCCTGCTGGTCCAATTGGGCCTCCGAGGCGTTGCTGAAGAAGTGGCGCTTGAAGGCCCGCTCCTCCACCTTGTTCTCGGACTTGAAGATCGCCATATTGTTGGCGAGGAGTTCTTCCCATTTCGACGGCAGAAAAATGTAGAGGCAGCGGTCCAGGCCGATGCTGAGCATGAAATAGTTCTTGTCTTCCTTGTGCAGCTCGTCCCGGAAGCGCGACGGGATGAAGACGCGCCCTTTCGCGTCCATCACGTATGAATATTCTCCGTAAAGTGAGCTCATAACCTTTAGATAAATTCAGTCTTCGCTTTCACCCGATTTAAGACATTATTAGCCACAAAAAAACACTATTCACCACTTCTCACCACTGGAATGAAAGTATACAGTATGCCCCCCCCCTTGTCAATACCCGGGACAAAAAGCGCTTATTATAGCTGTATATTTTAAGAAATAAAACCTGAGGAAAATATGAGGAGGCCTATTGATATCGGTCAAGGAGCCGTATTATAGGTATATATATAATGCCTGCCGGCGTGCGGGTTACAGCGCCGTTGCGGCCGCGCGCTTATCTGTTCACTCCGGAGATCTTTCCGGTCTTCAGGTCGTAGCGCCAGGCGTATTCCAGCGAAATAAGTTTATTGTAGGGGACGCCGTAGGCCTGGAACAACGCCTGGTGGGCGGGCTTACCCTCGCGCAGGCTTTTGCAGAAAATATAAAAAGCGTTGCCGGCCTTCAGCTTCATCAGGAAGCGCACCACGCTGTAGGACTGCGCGTACCAGAGACGCACATTGTCCTCGTCGGCGCCGTGCATGTTCTCTATGCGCACCAGGTCCGCCAGCTTGAAGCCGCTGCCGCCTTCAAGCAGCTTGAGGTTCTGCGCCAGCCAGTTCGGCGTCGAGAAGCCGCGCTCCGACTGGATGTAGGTGGCTATGCCTTCGCTCAGCCACAGCGGGCTCGGGTTCGAGGCCGGGAAGAAGCTGTCGAAATAGATATGCGTCAGCTCGTGCGCGAGTATGCCGAAGGCCTCGTCGCTTTTATAGACATAGATCTTGCGCTCGCTCAGCGAGGCCGTGCCGCCGGACCAGGCCGGCCTGCCGGTGAGGCGGCGGAAGGATTCTCCGGTCTGCAGATAATAGATGTAGACCTTCTTGTCGCGCGTCCACGGCGAGAAGGCCACCAGGTCGAGCATGATGTTGCCGTGCAGGGACTCCATCGTTTCGTAAAGTTCCTGCGAAACCTCCGGGCCCTCCTCGTAAACCACGAAGTGCTCCGTGACTTTCATGGCAAAGCCGCCGGGGGCTTTCGGGTAGCTCTCCTCCCCCATGGCTTTAGCGATTACGGTCTTCTCGTCGGCTGAATGCTCGGGGATCAGGGGCGTGCTGACGATGTCTTTAATGTCGCCCTCGTTCCTTATAAGGCCCAGGGAGCTTTCGGGCTGAGCCGGCGAGGCCGGCCGCTGCGGAGCCGCGCCGCCCGGCTGCGGCTGTATAAAGGGCGCGGGGATGGGATATCTTTTCAGGGCGGGCCGCGGGCCGGCTTTCGCGGAGAACGGGTTCTTCCCTATCGTAAAGCGCTTCAGGATGGACATGTCCTCGTTCATATACTGGTACATGAAAAGTCCCCAGATGCCTATGACCAGGCCCCAGAAGAGTATACGCAGTTTGGAAAGTATGTCCATTACTTGCTCTTCATCCTAGCGCTGCGAGTCCCTCACTTTAACTATCATCTCGGCCATGGCGGAGGTGAACAGGGAGAAAAAGATTATGAAGACGGCCTGCGTCAGCGCCATGCCCCAGAGCTGGGCGCCCATGCCGCTTCCGTCGCCGTAAGCCAGGCTGCGCGCGTAGTAAAGGGCGATCATGGCCGCCGAAGCGGCGAGAGCCGTAAGGAAAACCTGCCATTTCTTCATATACATGGCGCTGGCGGCCGGGGCGGTGAGAAAGAGCAGCCACATCGGGGCCCAGTAGGGGGACAGGAGGTAGAAGAGGGCGGAACTGACGGCCAGATTGAGCCAGACGGTGACGGCGCGGATGTGGCGGCTCCAGCGCAGGAAGCGGTACACGTTCCTGCCCAGCCAGAAGTTGGCGGCGAAGGCGGCGGCGAGGATGGCGAAGGAGGCGACGGTTACGGAGCGCTCCGGCTCCGAGAAGAAGAGGGCGAAGAGTATCAGGATGACGGCGAACGGCGTAAAGTAATAGTTTAGTAGGTGCATAATTTTTCTATTTGCGCTTCGTGAAAACAAGCAGATGCCGGTCTTCGGTCTCGCCCGGGAGCCGGTAGGGGAAAGTTTCCGAAAGCTCCCCCCCCGCTTTCCGGAGGGCCGCGTCTACGGCGGGCCGGGGCCGCGCCAGCTGGGCCGCGCTCTGCCAGGCCAGGAAGAGCCCGCCCGCGGCCAGTATATTTAAGCATTGAGGCAGGATGTTTTCAAGCTGTCCCATCGCGCGCTCCGTCACGGCCGCGTAGCGCCGGCCGGTTCCGGAGCCGCCTTCGCCGACCCGCCGGTGGAAGACCGCGACGTTGCGGGCGCCCATGGCGGCGGCGGTTTCGCTGAGGAAGTCGCAGCGCCTTTCGCGCGAATCGAGCAGCTCGAAATTAAATTCCTCCAGCGCCGCGGCGAGCGCCAGGCCGGGGAAGCCCGCGCCGGAGCCGGCGTCGGCTATCAGCGCGCCGGGCCTGAGGCGCCGGCGCAGCAGGGCGGCCGCGGCCAGCGAATCCAGGATGTGGCGCTCCCAGAGCTGCGGCTCGTCGTTCTTCGACACGAGGTTCTGGACGGCGTTCTTTTCTATAAGTCCGGCGGAAAAAATTTCCAGCTTGCGCAGGCTTTCCTCCGCAAGGCTCAGCCCCCAGGCCGCGAGGGTCCCGGCGACGGCGTCGTTCATACGGCCCCCTCCGCGCGTTTTTTTAACAGCACCCACAGCAGCTGTATGTCAGCAGGAGTGATCCCGGGTATTCTGCCGGCCTGCGCCAGGGTAAGCGGGCGGCTCTTCTCAAGTTTATGGCGGGCTTCGTTCGGCAGGGCTTTCGCCGCTGCGTAGCTGAAATTATCCGGGATCCGCAAATGCTCGAACTTTTTCATTTTTTCGGCTTCTTTCCTGTTGCGCTGGATATACATCGCGTAAGTTTTTTCTATGGCGGCGGTCGCGCGCGCCTTTTCCAGGGTCCACGGGCCGGGCGGCAGCGGCTTCGGCCTGCCCCCGCCGCTCAGCGTTTCCGCGGCCGCGCGGTAGGCCTCGAAATTTTCTTTGAGCGTCGGGTCGAGCAGCCCCAGCGCGAAGCCGCGCGGCGACAGCCGCAGATCCGCGTTGTCGGCCCTGAGCAGCAGCCGGAATTCGGCGCGGGAGGTGAAAATGCGGTACGGCTCATCCACGCCTTTGGAGACCAGGTCGTCTATCATCACGCCGAGGTAGCCCTCGTCCCTGCGCAGTATCAGCGGCTCCCGGCCGAAAACTTTCAGCGCGGCGTTTATGCCGGCCGCCAGCCCCTGGCCGGCGGCCTCCTCGTAGCCGGTGGTGCCGTTCACCTGCCCGGCCAGATAGAACCCCGGCAGCAGCCGCGACTCCAGCGTGTAATCGAGCCGGCGGGGGTCGGAGTAATCATACTCTATTGCGTAGCCGGCGCGCATCAGTTCGGCCTTCTCAAGGCCCGGGACGGACCGGACAATTTCCAGCTGCATTTCCTCGGGCAGGCTGGTGGACAGCCCGTTCACGTAGTATTCCGCGGTATCGAACCCCTCCGGCTCCAGAAAGAGATGATGCGCCCCGTGGTGCGGGAACTTCACTACCTTATCCTCGATGGAAGGGCAGTAGCGGGGGCCCGTCGATTTTATTTTGCCGCTGTAGAGCGGGGAGCGGTGGAGGCCCGCCTTTATGATCTCCGCCGTGGCGGCTCCCGTGCGGGTTATCCAGCAGGGCAGCTGGGGGTTCTTTATCTCAGCGGTGAAATGGGAAAAAGGGACCGGCGGCGAATCCGGCGCCTGCCTTTCACATCTGGAAAAATCGATCCCCCGGGCGTTCAGGCGCATCGGCGTGCCGGTCTTTAGGCGGCCCAGCTTGAACCCGAGCTTTGTCAGGCTTTTTGAAAGCAGGTTCGACGGCGGGTGGTTATACCTGCCGCCCGGGAAGGAGTCCAGGCCGATATGGATGACCCCGCGCAGAAAAGTGCCGGCGGTCAGTATTACCGTTTTCGAGCTGTAGCGGGTATTCCGGATGGTCAGTACGCCGGCGGCCCGGCCGCCTTTCGTAAGGATCTGCGCCGCCTCGTCCTGCACCAGGAGCAGGTTCGGCTGCCGCTCCAGCGAATGCTTCATGGCGCGCTGATACAGCTTCTTGTCGCATTGCGCCCTGGGAGAGCGGACCGCGGCCCCCTTGGAGGTGTTCAGCGTGTGGCAGCTCAGCATGGCGAAGTCCGTGATCTTCGCCATCTCGCCGCCGAGGGCGTCTATCTCGCGCACCAGCTGCCCCTTGCCCACCCCCCCTATGGAGGGATTGCAGGGCATCTGGGCTATGGCGTCCAGGTCCTGGGTGAGCAGCAGGGTTTTTGCCCCCAGGCGCGCCGCCGCCAGCGCCGCCTCGCAGCCGGCATGTCCGGCGCCGATCACGATAACGTCGAAGAGGTCGGGATAATTAAAGGCCGTCATAGTTCAGACAAACATCAAAACCTGGAAAAGCTCCGGCGGCAGCAGCCGCAGGCTGGAGAGCAGGAACAGAAAAGCCGCCGAGCCCAGCATGGCCAGCACCGCCGCGACGGCGGCCCTCGGCCTGGCGGTATCGCAGATCGCCGCCGCGGCTTTAACCAGCCAGAGCAGCGAGAGCAGCGAGAAAAAATATTCCGAGGCGGTATAGGCTTTGACCGATCCGGCCAGGGCCGCCGCGCCTCCCGCCAGTTCCGCGAGCGCGCTTATGGCGGACAGCGCCAGCAGGGACTTCAGCAGGGCGGAGTATCGTTTTTTGTCGCGCAGGGCCGCCCGGCAGACTAAGACCAGCGCCGCCAGCGCGGCCGCGGCGCCTGCCGGGCGCAGCCCGGCCGACCCGCGCATCGCCGCGGCAAGCAGGCCGCAGGCTCCGATCCCGAGCGCCGCCAGAGGCAGGCGCAGCGAAAGTCTGCCCGTCTTCAAAAAAGCGGTCAAAGCCGAAAGCAGGGCGCAGATAAAAAGGGAGAAAACGAGCCCGCCTGGCAGAGCAATAAAGAAATAGAACCAGAACCCCCGGCCCTGGGGCAGGGTCAAGCCTTCGAAAGATTCCGTAATGAACTGCGGCGGCAGGACGGAAAGCAGGAAGGCGGAACCGGCGATAGAAACGGCGTAAAGCCCCAGCGGCCAGCCCCAGCCGGTTTCGCCGGAGACGATCCCCGCAAAAGTCTCAGCCGGCTTAAAAATGACCTTCACGGGAAAAAAATCTTTAAACATAATTATTTCGGCGCTCCCGGGTTCCCCTCGGGTAAATGTCCGGTAATTCGGTAGAAGATAGTGTCTGCTGGAGGTAAACAGCCGCGGGCCGGGCCTGGGGTTGCTCTAAAGCCGCTTTGCGGAGGGGGGCCCCGCTTCGGGGGGAACCACGCAAGGGTTCCTGCGC
>CAIQNV010000049.1 GCA_903873295.1 uncultured Elusimicrobia bacterium | reverse complement strand
CTCCTCTTTCGGGCTCGTCGCTTACGCAAGCCTCGCCCTCCGAGAGGGCCCGCCGAACCCATACCCTCGCCACCCCTCCGGGAAAGCCGGGCGGAGACCGTATGGGCTATCCGAAGGTAATCCCCTATTTTTTTAATTGTGACTCGAACGGGGCGAGGAACCAGCCCAGGGTGAAGGTCGAGACGGTGCCTATAACTATTATCCAGCTCCAGCCTATCGGCGCCAGGCCCTGCTCCGAGAGATAAAGCGTAAGGCCGGCCAAGGCCGCGCTGATGAACATGGCCAGCACGTTCCCCCGGTTGGCCGTCCGCTTGGTAAGCAGGCCAAGAAGAAAGATCCCCAACAGGCTGCCGGCGGTGACCCCGTTAATCTTGAAAGCCAGCCAAAGCATGCGCCCGGAGCCCGCCGCGCAGAGCCAGGCTATCCCCGCCAGCAGCAGGCCGAAGCACGCCACGCTCAGCCGCGAGACAAAAAGATAATGTTTTTCTCCGGCGTTCTTCCTCAGCAGCGGCCTGTAAATATCAGTCACAAAGGAAGAGGAAAGCGAACTCAGCGGCGAGTCTATGCTGGCCAGCACCACGGCGGTAAGCACCAGCCCCTTAAGCCCGGCAGGCAGCACGTACACGGTAAAATGCGACAGTATCTTATCGGGGTTTGCGGGCAGCGGCAGTCCCGGGTGCTGCTTGTAGAAGACAAAGAGCAGCGTGCCTATGCCCAGATAAAGCGCCGTTACGGGAAAGCTGGCGAAGATGGTGGCGATAATAGTCTTCTGGCTCTCCCGGCGGGTTTCAAGCGTCAGCAGGCGCTGCATCAGCTCCTGGTCCGTACCGAAGGCCGCCATGGAGCCGAACACGCCGTTGAGCACGGCGGCCCACAGCAGATTGGGGTCTTTAACGCCCCAGCCGACATTAAAAACTGAAAGCTTGCCCGCCCCGGAGGCGAGCTGCCAGGCCCCGGAAAATCCGCCGTCGATATGCAGCAGCAGATAGCCCGCCACCGCCGCGCCCGCCACATAAAAAACTACAGTTTCAAAAGCGCCCGTCCACAGCACCGCTTTTATTCCGCCGAAGCCTATGAAAATTATGCTTATAACCGTAAAGAAAGCCAGCGTATAGCCCAGCTGCCAGCCCATAATGACCGCCACGGCCAGCGAGGCCGCGTAAAGCCGCACGCCCGAGGCGAAAAGACGCGTCACAAAAAAGAAAGCCGAGCCGGCGTATTGCGTTTCGGCGCCGAAGCGGTGCTTCAGGAATTCATAGATGGTGGTGCAGTTGTACTTGTAGAAAGCCGGGATAAAAAAGAAAGCCACCAGTATGCGGGCCGAAGCCGAACCGATGAAAAATTGCAGATACTGCCAGTTTTCGGAAAAGCCTATGGGCGGCACGCCTACGATGGTCATAGCGCTTATTTCCGTGGCCACAAAAGAGAGCGTCCCCACCCAGACCGGGGTTTTTCGGCGGCCGAGGAAATAGTCCTGCGTATCTGTTTCACCCCGGCCCTTAAAATAGGAGATAACAAAGAGCGCGATAATAGCGGCCCCGAGCAGACCGTAGTCCAGCGGAGCCAGCCCGGTGAGCTGCTGAAAAGCTGCCGTCTCGTTCATGGTCCGGCCTCGATGGAGACCGGCATCGAGCCGCCGGCTTTAATCTTGCCGAAAAGCGCGCGCGCCGCGGTTTCCTGGAACTCCGCAAGCGAACAGAAAGCGCAAAGCCCGGCCGACGGCCTGAGCCCGCTTAGGACAAAAGGACTGCCGAAAGCCAGCACTACGGAATCGGCCGCCCCGGCGATCGCGGTTTCGAGCGCCGCCTTCTCCTCAGGGGCGAGGTTTATGCTGCCGCTGCCGGCGCGCGGCTTCGAGAAACAGCCTGCCGCCAGCTTCATGCCGCAGCGCGGCTGATAAGGCTCCACGCGCGCGCCGAGGCGGGCAAGCTCGGCGGCGAAGGCGCCGCCCTTCCAATTTCCGGAGGCGGTGAGCGGCTCAAAATAGCCCACTATCTCCCCGGGTCTCAGCCTGAATTTATCCCCGCCGAAAGCCCAGGCCAGGCAGGCGGGCGCCGCCTCGGAGTTGAAAGCCAGGTGCTCCGGACAGCGCACCGTCTCAAAAGCCGGCGGAGACAGACGAAAGGGCGAAAGCCTGCGCGCCAGCAGGTCCTGCCTGGCCAGCGCCGTGTCCACGGCCGCGCTGGTTATACGCCCGTCGTTAGAGGCGCGTATCAGCGCCTCGCGCAGGGCGAAGGGATCGTCGGGGACCAGCAGGATGTCGGCCCCCGCCAGAAATGCTTTAACTCCGGCCTGTCCGTCGGAGGAAACCGCTTTCATCTCAAGCGCGTCGGTAAGGATCACTCCGTTATATCTCATTTTTCCGCGCAGGAGCCCGGTTAAGATCTCCTTTGAAAGCGAAGCGGGATCGGCGGGATCCAGCGCCGGCAGCCCCAGGTGGCCGGCCATTATAGAATCCGCCTTGTGCGCAAGGGTCCTGAAGGGCCGCAGGTCGGCGTCCTCCAGGGCCTGCAGGTCTTTCCCCACGGAGGGCAGCTCCAGGTGGGAATCAGTTTCGGTGCCGCCGTGGCCCGGGAAATGCTTAAGACAAGAGAGCGCGCCCTGCGAACTTATACCGGAAAGGTAAGCCCCGGCCAGGGCGGAGACAAGACCGGGGTCAGCGCCGAAAGCGCGCACGTTCACTATAGGATTTAAAGGCTTTGAAGCAAGGTCCACAACAGGGGCGAAAATCCAGTCGACGCCGAGAGCCCTGGCCTCGAGCGCGGTTATCTCGGCCTTGCGCCTGGCCAGCGCCTCGGAGCCCGAGGCCCCGATGGCCATGTTGGCAGGCAATTCAGTGGCGCCGGAAACCCGCTGGCCCGCGCCGTTCTCGTAGTCTGAAGCTATCAGGAGCGGCGTTTCAGAGGCGGAACGCAGCAGGCGCGCCGTTTCATAAACCTCGGCGGCTTTTCCGCCGTAGAAACAAAAACCGCCTACCCCCAGCTCCGCCAGCTTAAGAGCCTGGGCCGGGTCCGTGGCCCCGAACCTGAAGCCGGGGTAAATAAGGCGCGCAAGTTTTTTAGGGTTCAAGATCTCTTCGCGCGCGCGGGCGCTTTTTCCGCCTTTTTAATTATCTTCCATTGCCGCAGCACCTGGGCCGGGGTGGAAAGTTTTTTCCCCCCGCCGAAAACGTGGGGGTGGCGGCGGACCATCTTGGCGTTCACGGTTCGTATCACGTCGCCCAGATCGAAGCGCCCGGCCCTCCGGGCCAGCGCGCTGTGGAACACGACCTGCAGCAGCACGTCGCCGAGCTCCTCTTTAAGGTTCGCCCAGTCTTTTTTTCGCACGGCGCGGCTCACCTCGCCGGCCTCCTCATGAAGGTATTTAAGCAGGGTAGAGTGGGTCTGCCTGCGGTCCCACGGACAGCCGCCCGGGGCCAGCAGCATTTTCATTATTTTTTCAAGGGAGCGCAGGGCGGAGCTGCGCGCGAGCTTTACGGCTTCAAGGGGTAATTCAGGTTTCATAGCGGCTTTCCTTAACGGTTTTAAAAGTATATAATTTTATCTCGATATTAACAAAGCGGGCGGCGGGCGAGCCGCGGAGGGCGCATGGCGGAAACAGTATTTCAAACAGGACAGGACTTGTATAAGGCGCTGGACAAGGGCTTCGTGAAGCTTGTGGAATTCATGGGGGGCGACCAGCGCGCCGTCGATTCCGCGAGGGTCTCTTTCGGCTCGGTCTCGAAGGGCACGGAGCAGGATAAGAAGCTGATAGAATACCTGCTGGCCAACGGCCACCTCAGCCCCTTCGAGCACTCCGTTTTCCAGTTCCACATCAAGTGCCCTATTTTTGTGGCCAGGCAGTGGATGCGCCACCGCATAGCCTCCTACAATGAAATTTCGGCCAGGTACACCGAGGTGCAGGACGAGTTCTACTACCCCGAAGCCTTCAGGGTGCAGGACAAGATAAACCGCCAGGGCTCTCTTCGCTCCGGCGCGCTTGAGCAGGAAAAAATGCTGGCCGTTTACGACAAGGCCATAAAGGCTTCCTACGCCGCCTATCGCGAGCTGCTTGAGGCCGGCGCCGCCAGGGAGATGGCGCGCATGGTGCTCCCCGTGGCGCAGTACACCCAGTTCCACTGGACCATAAACGCCCGCAGCCTGCTGAACTTTATCAGCCTGCGCGCGGACTCCCACGCGCAGCATGAGATAAGGCAGTACGCGGCCGCGATAACGGAGATCTTCCGCGCGAAAATGCCCTGGACCTGGGAAGCCTGGACAAAAAACAATGAAAAGAAGCCTGCTTAACGCCGCTGCGCTGCTGCTGCTGGCCTGCCCCTGCCGCGCGGCTGGACCGGTCTCCGCGCCAAAACCGGGGGATGTAAAAACCACCTTCTGGGACGGATTTCCGCAGCGCAGCATAAAGACCGGCGACATAGCCGTCTACACTCCCGTGACGGGCATCACCACCGCCCAGGAGACCTATGATATTTTCGCGCCTTTCGACGGCCGCATAGAGGAGCTGCAGACGGAAGTTTTTAATTTCGTCACCCCGGAGACGGTGCTGACGCGCATGGTTTCCACGGAGATGGCGGCGCTGCTGGACTCCACTTCGGAAGACTCGCGCAAGCAGACGGAGCGCCGCTGGCAGGACGTCTACAGCTACACGGAGATCAAGCCGGAAACGCAGGGCATAGTGACGAATATCTACATAGAACCCCGAACCCGGGTCAACAGGGGCGACCGCCTTTTCACGGTGGCGAAAAAGGTCGTGATAATCGGGAAGAACACGGAGCCTCTGTATTCCGCGCTGGCCGCGGGCATGACGGCAAATGTGGCGCACGCGCGGGATCCCGACGCCAAGTTCGAGACCAGGCTTGTAAATTTCCTGCGCGTAAAAGGCTCCGACCGCATCAACCGCCTCTGGCTGGAAGTGCTGGACCTCAAGGACGGCATAAAAATAGGCGAACAATTTAACGGCGTGCTTTTAGTGGGAAAAAGCTCGAACGCCATGCTGGCGCCCCGCCGGGACATAATAGAAGCCGGCGGCAGGCGCTTCCTCATAACCGAGATACGGACCGGGCTGGAAACAGCGGACGAACTTGAAATAATCGGCCACAGCTCGCTGTATCTGGGACCGATCCGGGCCGCGACCGAGATAAAAAATGGAAAAGACAAAGAAACCCCTTAACATCTATTCAAGCTTCATGTTCGTGAAACTGCAGCCGGAATTCCGGCGGCTTATTTCTAACGAAAAGATAGCGGCCAAGCAGGAATTCGAGAACATGGTGGGCGCCTGCCAGGAGAAGGTCTTTCTGCGCACCTACATGGTCTCGGGCCTGCGCGCCGACTCCGATATACTTTTCTGGCGCATGTCCGACGACCTGACCTATCTGCAGGAGATCTGCGCGCGGACCTTCTCGACCGGCGCCGGAAAATATTTCACCCCGGCGCATTCCTTCCTCGGCGTGCATCACGGCCCCGAAACCGCCCTGCCCAAGAAAGACCTTGAGTTCGGCTTCCTGCCCAAGGACACTTTCGGGTGCTACCGCTATATGCTGCTCCACCCGGTAGTGAAAGCCCATACCTGGTACGAACTTTCGGATGAAGAGAGAGAGAAACTTCTGGTTGAACGGGGCCAGGTATTAACGCGCTACAAAGAAATACAGGAGAATTTTTTCCTCTCCTACGGCCTGGATGACCAGGAGATAATAGTGGCCAGAGAGGCGAAAGCCCTGGAAGACCTCATCTCCGCTACCCAGGAACTAAGGCAGCAGCGCATAAAAAATTACACTACGGTGGATAAGCCGGTATTCCTGTGCCTGGGCAAGCCCCTGACAGAGATACTGGACGCGATAAGCTGACGGCGGGGAGCGGGGATTCAGACTAAGGAGACAGTTCATGAAAACTATAGGCATCATCATGGCGGGCGGCAAGGGCGAGCGACTTTACCCGCTAACCAAGGAACGCACCAAGCCGGCCGTGCCTTTCGGCGGCAAGTACCGCATTATAGATTTCGTGCTTTCCAACTTCGTCAATTCCGGCATCTATTCCAATTATGTGCTGGTGCAGTACATGTCGCAGTCTCTCATAGAATATCTGCGCTCCACCTGGAACCTGGGCGGCATCACCAAGGAACATTTCATAACCGTGGTGCCCCCGCAGATGCGCCTGGGCGAGATGTGGTACCGCGGCACCGCCGACGCCGTGAAGCAGAACCTGAACCTTATAAACGACTATAAGCCGGACCTGGTCGCCGTCTTCGGCGCGGACCATATCTACCGCATGGACATCCGCCAGATGATCGACTTCCACGTGGCCAGCAAGGCCGACGTTACGGTTTCGGCGCTCACCGTGCCGCTGAAGCAGGCCTCGCGCTTCGGCACCGTGGTGGTGGACGCGAAGGGCCGCATCACCGCCTTCGAGGAAAAACCGAAGAACCCCAAACCGATGCCCGGCAACCCCAACGCCGTGCTGGCCTCGATGGGCAACTATATCTTCAGCTACGACGCCCTGGTAAAAATACTGCACGAGGAATCCGGTGAAACCGCGGCGCTGGACTTCGGCAAGACCATCCTCCCCAACATCCTCAAGCGCTACCGCGTGTTCGGCTACAATTACGCCGAGCAGGTGCTGCCGGGCAGCAAGCCCTACGAGGAGAAGAACTACTGGCGCGACGTGGGAACCCTGGAAGCCTTCTGGCAGGCCAACATGGACCTGCTGGGGGCGAAGCCCAAGATGGACCTGAACAATAAGCTCTGGCCCATACAGGACTCGCGCCATACCGCCGCGCCCACCAAGATCATAGAGTCGAACCTGCAGGACTGCATGGTCTGCGACGGCTGCGTGATAACCCAGTCCTCGCTGAAGCGCTGCATCCTCGCCAACGACGTCATCGTGCACGAAAAGTGCCAGTTGGAGGATTGCATAATAATGGACGCCTGCGAGATAAAAGCCGGCTCCCGCCTGAAGAAGGTCATCATGGACCGGCACAACACGATCGAGGCAAAAACCACGATAGGGTACAACCAGGACCAGGACGCCCAGCATTACTACATAGATCCCGACGGCATAGTCGTGATCCCGCGCGGCATCTCCAAGTGGCAGTAGCGCGTGCGGGGGTCGCCCCCAGGGAGCGGGCCGGGCGCGGTTTTTGCTATGGCGATAAAGATATTTTTCGAGACTAAGGCCCCGAGGGAAGTTACCGCGGCGAAGGCGGCTCTGGGCAGGGCCGCCGCTCTCGGCCTCGGAGCGCGCAACTCCCGCAAGAATGTTAACCTGGTTTTCACCGGCGGGTCCGGGATAAAGGATTTGAACCGCCGCTTTCTGGGAAAAAACCGGCTGACGGACGTCATCGCTTTCAATTTCCCGCCTTCGCGGGTCCCGGGCGCCGACTGGGGCGAGATCTATATCTGCCTGCCGGCCGCCGCCCGCCAGGCGCGCGCCCTGGGACACTCGCTGCTGACGGAACTGCTGGTGCTGGCGGCGCACGGGGCGCTGCACCTGTCCGGCCTGGACGACAACACCCCCGCAAAGCGCCGGGCGATGAACCTGAGAACCGCGGCCCTCCTGAAAAAACTCCCGTAGGAGTTTTACAGCCCGACCGCTGCGGAAGTTCTTCTATACGGGCTCTTTCTTCCCTCGTACACCGGGCTCTCCGGCTCCCTGCTTTTCCAGCCCTTCTTATTTGATAAAATACAGATGAGTATGATTAACGCCCTCGCCTTTGTTTTCCTGTTCCTCTCAGCGGCCGTTCCGGCGCCGGCAGCCCAGGAGCAGGACACGGATTCCGAGCAGCTGAGCCAGGACCTGATAAAGAACATCGACGGCTGGATAGGCCAGATAAACACCAAGCTGCAATCGGATAAGCCGGTAGTCTCCGAGGATTTCGACTCCTTCTTCAATGATTCCTTTTTTTCGGACTCCGAGGACCCGATCAGGGACATAGAGCTGGCACAGAAGAAGATAGATGCAAAGCTGGGCGCGAAACAAAAGAATTATAACGACTCCTACAGCAAGTGGGTATCCCAAAAAATGTCCCCCGCCGACCTCAGTCCCGAAATCGTCTCCGACGACGAGCATGTTACCGTGAACCTCAGGGCCCCGGAGGCGGAAAGCGGCTCCCTTAAAGTGACCGTGGACGGCAGGCGCATAAAGATCAATTACGCCCGGGAAGAAAAACGGCAGGTGACGAACCCCGACGGGAGCGTTTCCTCCTCGTCCTTCCTGAAGAGAAGCCAGCGCGTCATGGCCGTGCCGAAGGGCGCGAACCCGGCCAGGTACAAGGTCAGCGCCGCGAAAGGCTCGGTGAGCGTGGTCTTCGACCGTTTTAAAAAAAGCAGGCGCAGCAGGGAGGCTTCAAAGTGAAACCAGCGACAGTCCGCACCTTCCAGGAGATAGACGCGCGCCAGCAGGCCCGCTGGCGGGACCAGGCCGCCTTTAAGACGGAGCGCCTGCCCGGCAAACCCAAGTTCTACTGCCTCGACATGTTCCCCTACCCGTCGGGCGACGGCCTGCATGTCGGCCACCCGGAGAGCTACACAGCCACCGACATAGTCTGCCGCTACAAGCGCATGAAAGGCTTCGAGGTGCTGCACCCGATGGGCTGGGACGCCTTCGGCCTGCCCGCCGAGAACTACGCCATCTCCACCGGCGTGCACCCGCGCATCACCACGGAGAAGAACTGCGCCACTTTCAAGCGCCAGATCCAGTCGCTCGGCTTCAGCTACGACTGGGAGCGGGAGATAGACACCACCGACCCCGCTTATTACAAGTGGACGCAATGGATCTTCCTGCAGCTTTTCAAGAAGGGCCTGGCCTATGAAGACACCAGACCTATAAACTGGTGCCCCAAATGCCAGACCGGCCTGGCCAACGAGGAAGTCTACCAAGGCAAGTGCGACCGCTGCGAGACCCCGATAGAAAAAAAGAGCCTCAGGCAGTGGATGCTCAGGATCACCGCCTACGGCGACCGCCTGCTGGCGGACCTCGCGGACTCCGAATGGCCGCATTCCACCAGGCTGATGCAGGAGAACTGGATAGGCCGTTCCGAGGGCGCCGAAGCGGACTTCGCCCTGCCCGACGGCGGCAAGCTGACGGTCTTCACCACGCGCCCCGACACCCTTTACGGCGCCACTTATATGGTGCTCGCCCCCGAACATCCCCTGACGCTCAAGCTGGCCTCTCAGGAACAGCGGGCGGCCGTTGAGGCGTACATGGCTGCCGCCGGCAACAAGTCGGACCTGGAGCGCACGGAACTCGCCAAGGACAAGACCGGCGTTTTCACCGGCGCCTACGCGATTAACCCGGTCAACGGAGAGAAACTCCCGATCTGGACGGCCGACTACGTGCTGACCACTTATGGCACCGGCGACATCATGGCCGTGCCGGCCCATGACGACCGCGACCATGAGTTCGCGGTCAAGTTCGGCCTGAAGATAATAGAGGTGCTCAAAGCCCCCGCGGACTGGAAAGGCGAGGGCGCCTTCTGCGGCGACGGCACCTCCATAAATTCCGGCATCATAGACGGCCTGCCCACCACCGAGGCCAAGAAGAAAATAACGGCCTGGCTGGAAGAGAAAGGCATTGGCCGCCCCAAGGTCAATTACAAGCTGCGGGACTGGGTCTTCTCGCGCCAGCGCTACTGGGGCGAGCCCATACCGATAGTGCACTGCCCCAAGTGCGGCGTAGTGCCGGTACCCGAGAAAGATCTGCCCGTAGTACTGCCGGAAGTGGAGAAGTACCAGCCCACCGGCACCGGGGAATCCCCTCTGGCCGCGATAGATTCCTGGGTTAACACAAAATGCCCTTCCTGCGGCGGCCCCGCCAAGCGCGAGACCAACACTATGCCCCAGTGGGGCGGCTCCTGCTGGTACTACCTGCGCTACATCGACCCGAAGAACCCCGACGTTTTCGTGGACAAGGAACTGGAGAAGGCCTGGATGCCGGTGGACCTGTATATCGGCGGGGCCGAGCACGCCGTGCTGCATTTGCTCTACGCCCGGTTCTGGCACAAGGTGCTCTTCGACCTGGGCTACGTCTCCACCAAGGAGCCCTTCAAAAGATTGGTGCACCAGGGCATGATACTTTCCTACGCCTACCGCGACGCGAAGGGCGTGTACCGCGGTTACAAGGAGCTGGACATTGCCGAGGACGGCACCGCGAAGACCGCCGAGGGAGAGACCCTGAACCCGATGGTCGAGAAGATGTCCAAGTCCAAGAAGAACGTGATCAACCCCGACGAGATCTACGAGCGCTACGGGGCCGACGCGTTCCGCCTCTACGAGATGTTCATGGGCCCCTTGGAAGACGCCAAACCCTGGAACCTGCGCGCCATCGAGGGCGTTTACCGCTTCCTGCGGCGCGCTTATGTCTGGGGCCTGGAGCGCCACGCCTCCCTGACGGACGCGAAACCTTCCGGCCCGGACCTGCTGCTGCGCCACCAGACGATAGAAAAAGTCAGTACGGATATCGAAGCCCTCAAATTCAACACGGCTATTTCCGCCCTGATGATCTACCTGAACAAACTGACAGAGCAGAAAGAGACTTCACGGGAGGACTTCAGCGCCTTCCTGGCCCTGCTGCATCCCTTTGCGCCCCATATCACCGACGAACTCTGGGATATCTCCGGCGGCGAAACCACCATAATGAGACAGGCCTGGCCGCTGGCCGACAAGACCATCATCGCCTCGCGCGACATCGAAATACCGGTGCAGGTGAACGGAAAGGTAAAAGAGCGGCTGAAAGTCAAAGAGACCACGCAGCAGGAAGAGCTCAAGCGCCTGGCCCTCGAGGCCGCGGCGCCGCATACCGCGGGCAAGGCGGTGCTGAAGGTGATAGTTGTGCCGGGCCGCTTGGTGAGCATTGTGGTCAAGTAAATGCGGCGGGGACAGGGGAGGATAGTTTTATGAGAAAAATAATATTTTTGGCGGCCGCCGCTCTGGGGCTCGCCGCATGTTCGGGCCCGGATATAATCTACAAGCCGGCGGAGCAGAAACTGCCGATCTATATCAAGCGGATAGCCGTGCGGCCTTTCGCCAACAAGACCCAGCAGTTCGGGCTTGAAGAGAAGATCACGCTGAAGGTGATAGACGAATTCCTGAAGAACGGGGAATACCTGGTGTAGCCGGAGAACGCGGCGCAGGGCGTAATAGTGGGAGAGATAATCCACTATATCCTCACCCCGATACAGTACGACGTGAACCTGGTGCCCACGGTCTACAAGCTCAACGTAATAGCCGGGCTGCGCCTCCTGGACCGCGAGCAGAACCGCTACCTGTGGGAGGAGCCGGCCCTGCAGGTGACCAAGATGTATTCCGCCGCCAACCTGCCCGGCGGCCTCACCGAGGAGCAGGCCAGGGAAGCCCTCTGGGAAATACTGGCCAAGGACGTGGTGCTGCGCACGGTCTCGGGCTTCGGCTCCGTCTCGAGCGCTTCCCAGAAAAAACTGCCGGGGATCCCGGAAGTGAAGCAGTCGTCGGGCTCCGTTATCCCTTAGCAGCGTGAGAGCGTGACCCCGGAGAGCCGGGACGGATAGGATTTTTATTTCATGTTCCAATCCTGTCCGCCCCGCTCTTCAATGTGAATAAATAAATGCAAACCTTAACGCCGAAAGCGCTGGCCGACGAATGGGCCAAAAAGAAAACCCGCGCGGTATATTATCTCTGCGGCGAAGAAACCGCGATGAAAGACGCGGCCCTGAAGCGCCTTGAAGGTATTTTCAAGCCCGAATCCTTCAACTTTTCGGCGCGCGACGCCGAAACCGCGGACATAGCCCAGGCCCTGGGCGAAGCGCAGACGGCGCCGATGCTGGCCGAGGTGCGCTTTGTGGCGCTGAAGCGGGTGGAGAAGCTTAAAAAAGAGCCGCTCAAGGCCCTGCTGGCCTACCTTGAGAACCCCTGCCCCAGCGCCTGCCTGCTGCTGCTGGCCGATTGGCCGCACGAGAAGCAGGACCCCATCCCCGGCGCGCTCGGTCCGGACTGCGCCCTTGTCAACTTCGACCCTATGTCCGAAGCCCAGGCCATGGAGCACCTCAACTCTATACTGCTGGCGAGCGGAGTAAAGACGGACAAGGAAGCGCTGGAACTGCTGGTGGAGCTGCTGGGGACGGATCTGGTGACGCTGGACGGCGAGGCGGAAAAAATAGTCCTCTACATGCACGGGCAGAACAGGGTCTTCAGCCCTGAAGACGCGCTGGCCCTGGCCGGCTTCGCCCGGACACAGCACCCCTTTGAGCTTTCCAACGCGGTATCGGCGAGGCGTCCCGCCCAGGCCGCCGAGGCCGCCTGCAGGATGCTGGCCTTCGGCACCGAGCCGCTCGCCCTGCTGTCCCAGATCTCCCGCGCGGTCGAGAAGCTGCTCAAGGTAAAGCGGCTGTCCGCATCCGGGGAAGGCCCCGCCGCCTGCTACCAGGCCGGAATGCCGCCCGGGCAGTACCACGCTTTACTGCAGAACGCGGGGCTCTACACGGAGGAAAAGCTCCTGCGCTCGCTCAGGCGCTGTCTCGAAGCGGAGGAAGTGCTTAAATCTTCTTCAAAAAGGGATCCGGGACTGGTGCTGCGCCAGCTGGCTTACGAGATAACGGGAACCAAATAACAAAACCCCGTCCTTGGAAGGGACGGGGTTCGCTCTTTCTTTTCAGGAAAGCTATTTTACGGAAGGATTCTGCGCTATCGCCTTGATGCGCATAGCGAGACGGGACTTCTTCCGCGCGGCGGCCTTCCAGTGGATAGTGCTGGTCTTGGCGGCCTTGTCGAGCATGGCATAGGCTTTCGGCAGCATTTTCTGCGCGTTCTCTATGTCCTTCTTGACGACGAGGGTTCCGAACTCTTTTAAAGTGTCGTGGATCCTGGTTTTCACGCCCCTGTTTTTGGAGGCCAGCTTCTCTGATTTGCGCCAGGCCTTGATAGCGCTGGTATGTCTTCCGGTCTTTAGTTTTGCCATAGTAATCATAGTTTATCATTCTATGCCTGAAAAAGCAAATAGATCCGCGATAAAGGATAAAGCATGAGCGAGGAGCGCGCTCCGCAGGAAGGGAAACACGCCTTCGCCAGGGGCCTGTCAGGAATGGCCGCCGCCGGCCTTATAACCAAAGTTCTCGGCTATGCGCGGGACGCCCTGCTTGTGGCCTTTTTCGGCGGCGGAGCGCTGGCCGACGCCTACTACGCCGCCTTCCGGCTGATGAACGTTTTCAGGCGCACTGTGGGAGAAGGCGCGCTTAACGCGGTATTCATCCCCCTTTTTGAAAAAGAAAAAACTCGGGGGCAGGCCGCCGGGCGCGCTTTTTTTTCTTCCTGCTGGACGGTTATTTTCTCCGGGTCGGCCCTGCTGTGCGCCGCGGGAATAATTTTCAGGCGCGAGCTGGTCACGCTCGCGGCCTGGGGGTTCCGCTCCTCGCCGGGCCAGCTTGAGCTTACCGCGCTGCTTGCCGCGGCCTTCATGCCGCATCTGGTCTTCGTGAACGCGGCGGCGCTTTTCACGGCCGCCCTGAATTCCGCGCGCAGGTTCTTTCTGCCGGCGCTGGCCCCCGCCGCCTTTTCGGTTTCGGTGATAGGCATACTGGCGGCTTTTCATTACGGTCTCTTCGACGGGCTGGACGCGCGGGGGAAAATAATACTGGTGGCGGCCGTCGCTTCCGGATCGGGCCTTCTTCAGGCTCTGGCGCTGCTGCCGCTGCTCCGCCGCGAGGGCTACAGTCTGGCCTTTACAGATCCTTTCAGGAGCATGGGCGCGGCACCCGCTCTCCTGGCCGCGGCGCCGGCCGCCCTGACGCTGGCCCAGGATCAGGTTTCTCTGCTGATCAACACTATGTACGCGAGCTTTCTGCCTCCAGGCTCGATCACCGCCATCTACAATTCGGCGCGCCTGGTCCAGTTCCCCGTCTCGCTTTTCGCCGCCGCCGCGGCCGCCCTGTCCCTGCCCGAACTCGCGGCGCGGTCGGCCGCCGGCGACGCTGAAGGTTTCAGGCGCCGGCTGATGCCGGCGCTTACCGCGTCCTGGCTGATAATGCTGCCGGCCGCGCTGGGCATCGCCGTGACGGCGCTGCCTGTCTGCAGGGCGCTTTTCGAACACGGGAAATTCCTGCCGGAGCAGAGCCTTGCCACGGCGCGCGCGCTTTTCTGGCTGGCGCTGGGCCTGCCCGCCTACGGCCTGAACAAGGTGGCGGCTTCCGCCCTGTACGCCATGCGCAGGCAGAAGGCTCCTGTGCTCATAATCTCCGCCCAGCTGGCGCTGAACGCGCTCCTGTGCCTGCCGCTGATGCGGTCGATGGGGGCGGGCGGGCTCATGCTTGCCACCTCCTTAAGTTCCTGGGCGGCGGCCCTCGCCTTCCTTTTCGCGCTCAGGAGCGAAGCCGGTTTTAGCCCTCTGGCCATACCGCTTTTCCGGCCGTCGCTGGCCGCGGCGGTTTCCGCCCTGACGGCGCTGGCTTTGCGGGAAGTCCTGACCCCCGCCGGCCCGGTGCTGGTTACGGCCGTCTCCGTGCCGGCCGCGGCAGCCGTGTATTTCATCGCCCTTAAAGTTCTGAAAGTAGAAGAAAGGAATTTAATAACCGGCGGGAAGTTTTGAAAGTCTTCGGATTTCGCAGCATCCGGCTTGCCCGGGTGACCGGGTTAGCAAAACCCTCGGAGAGCCCGCCGCTTGCATAAGCGCGGCGGGCGAACACGGAGCGAGGCCACGGTGTGGCCGAGCGCGTTTTGCGTTCCGGTCACCCGGACAAGCCAGTCGGAGTATTTTTTCCGCTATGGACCTTACACATTTACCGGACGGACCCGGGGTTTACCTGATGCGCGATGCGGCCGGCGCTGTGCTCTACGTCGGCAAGGCCAAGGACCTGCGCCACCGCGTGGCGCAATATTTCAGGAAGAATCCCTCCGACACCCGGGGAAAGATCCCCAGCCTCATAGCCCTCATACGCAGCATAGACTACATAGCCTCCGCCAGCGAGCGCGAGGCTCTGCTGACGGAGCGCCAGCTCATACACAACCTGCAGCCTTTCTTCAACGAAATATGGAAAGACTCCAAGACCTACCCGTACCTGGAGCTCACCCGCGAAGATTTTCCCCGCCTGCTGTTCACCCGCAGGAAGACCAGGGACGGCGGGCGCTACTTCGGCCCCTATCCCAAAGTGGAGCCGCTGAAAAAGCTGACAGGCTATCTCTGGCGGATAAAGTTCATAAACCTGCGCCGCTGCCGCTGGGAGTTCTCCGTCGAAAAGCCCCTGGAAGTGCGCAAAATAAAAGCCTGCCTTTACTTCCATACCGGCCAATGCACCGCGCCCTGCGCCGGGAAGATCTCAAAAGCGGCCTACAATGTTTTGGCCGCGCGCGTGGAGGATTTCCTGAAAGGCGATTTTCAAAAGCTCCGCCTCGCTTTCAAAGCGGGGATGAAGCGCGCCGCCTTAAAACTTGCCTACGAGGAGGCCGCCAGGTACCGCGACTTCCTCGGCGCCTTCTCCCACATGGAGGAGCGCGTGCTGGTGCACAAGCTGGACCCGGATTTCCTTCCGCAGGCCACCGGCCGCACGGGGGCGGTTACCGCCCTTAAAGCCGCGCTGGGGCTGGCCCGCCCTCCGGCCCACATAGAGGCCTTTGACACTTCCAGTCTTTTCGGCAGGCAGGCGGTGGGCTCCTCCGTCTGCTTCATTAACGGCGAAAAGAACACCGCGCATTACCGCAAATACCGCATTGCTTTTAAGAACGCGCCGGAGGGCGGCGATGATCTCGCCATGATGGAGGAGATAGTGGGCCGCCGCCTGGCGCAGCTAAAAAAGAAAGAGGAAACTCTTCCCGACCTGCTCTTGATCGACGGCGGGCCCGGCCAGCTGGCGGCGGCCCTGAAAGCCCTGCGCGCCGCGGGCATGAAGATCCCGGCCATAGGGCTGGCCAAACGGCTTGAAGAGATCTATATGCCGGGACGGGCCCTCCCACTTCTTCTCGACCGGGCGCATCCCGGACTCAGGCTGCTGCAGGCGCTGCGCGACGAGGCGCACCGCTTCGGCGTGGCCTACCACCGCAAACTGCGCGGCAGGGCGGAGCTGGCGGAGTGACCGGCCCGGGAGCGATAATGACTAAAGAACAGGTATTATTGAGAATGAAGGATTACACGCCTTTCCGGCAGGCGGTCTGGCGCGCCTGCATGCTGATACCTGAAGGCGAAACGCGCAGCTATAAGTGGATCGCGGAGCAGATCGGCAGGCCCGGCGCGGCCAGAGCCGCGGGCACGGCGCTGGGCGAGAACCCTTTCGCGCCCGTCGTCCCCTGCCACAGGGTGATAAGGTCCGACGGGACCCTCGGGGGATTCTCCGCCCCCGGCGGCCCCGGCGCCAAGCGGCGCCTTCTCAAAAAAGAAAAAGCGATTTAGGCGCGGCGAACTGCCGTTTTTTTAACCGCATTACAGAACTTCGCCGTTCGATCTTATAACGTTTTTATACCAAAAAAAGCTTTTTTTTCTGGTCCTTTCCAGCGTCCCGGTCCCGTCATCGCGCTTATCGACGTAAACAAAACCGTATCTTTTCTTCATTTCCCCCGTCGAGACGCTGACCAGGTCCAGACAGCCCCAAGGCGTGTAGCCCAGCACCCGCACGCCGTCAAGAGCGATAGCTTTTTTCATTTCCTTGATATGCGCGCGCAGATAATCTATGCGGTAATCGTCGTTTATCGCTCCGTCCTTTTCCGGCGCGTCGACGGCGCCCAGGCCGTTTTCCGCCACGAATAGAGGGACGCCGTAGCGGTCGTACAAATTATTCAGCGAGAGCCGCAGCCCGGCCGGATCTATCTGCCAGCCCCAGGCCGACGACTTAAGATAGGGGTTCTTCATCCCCCCGAGCATATTGCCGGCCGCCGTTTCTCCGCCTTCTGCCGGCCCCGCCGCCGTAACAAGCGACATATAATAGCTGAAGCCCAGATAGTCCGCCTTCCCTTCGCGCAGGATATTATCATCTTCCGGCGACGTCCGGAGCGCGATTCCATTGCGCTCGAAGTACCGCTTCATGAAGTCCGGATAACAGCCTCTGACCTGCACATCCGAGAAAAAGTGATTTTTATTGAGCCTTTCCGCATTCGCCTGCACATCCGCCGGGTCGCAGGTAGCGGGATAGGAAAGAGGATACAGCACCATGCAGCCGATCCGAAAATCAGGATCGATCTCATGTCCCAGCTTCACGGCCTTCGCTGCGGCCAGGAACTGGTGATGCGCGGCCTGGTAAACGGTTCGCTCCCTGTTCTCCCCCTCTTCGAATCTCAGTCCCGCCGCGACGAACGGGTGAAGGGCTATCGCGTTGATCTCGTTGAACGTGAGCCAGTATTTAACTTTGTTCCTGTAGCGCGTAAAAACGGCACGGCAATAATTTTCATAGAAACCGATAAGCCGCCTGTCCCTCCAGGAGCCGTATTTTTCGACTAAAGAATACGGCATTTCATAATGTGAAAGTGTCACGACCGGCTCAATCCCGTATTTCAGGCATTCATCGAACACCTCGTCGTAAAATCTCAGCCCCTCTTCGTTCGGCCCGGCCTCATCACCGTCAGGAAAGATCCTGGTCCAGGCTATTGACAGCCTGAAGCACTTAAACCCCATCTCCGCGAGCAGGGCGATATCTCCCTTGTAACGGCGGTAAAAATCTATCGCTTCATGCGACGGGTAGTACCTGCCCGCGACAACACCGGGGGTATATTCGCGCGCCCGCCCCAGGGCCCCCGCGGTCGCGACATCTGCGGTGCTCACGCCTTTCCCGCCCGTCCGCCACGCGCCCTCCAGCTGGTTAGCGGCGACCGCGCCGCCCCATAAAAAATCCTCCGGGAAGATATTCAGTTCTTTGTTCATAGTATTTTCCGCGGGTTTAATAAAGAAAGCCCGGGGAGCCCGGGCTTAAAATCACGGCTTTTACGCTTGATACTTCAGGCCCCGGCCTCCGGGAGGCTCCCGTTAGCCCACCATGTCGCCCAGAGCGAACATGGGCATGAACATGGCTATGACGATGGTGCCCACCACTACGCCCAGGACGATTATGATGATCGGCTCGATCATGGAGGTCAGGCCCTTGACCGCGGTGTCGACCTCCTGGTCGTAGAAGTCGGCTATCTTGTTCAACATGCCGTCGAGCCCGCCGGTCTCCTCGCCCACGCTTATCATCTGTATGACCATCGGCGGAAAAATATTGGCTTTCTTGAGCGGGTCGGAAATACGGCCGCCTTCCTTTATGGAGTCCCGGCTGCTGTTGATGGCCCTCTCGATAACCTTGTTGCCCGCTGTCTTAGCCACCGTTTCTAGGCCCTGCAGGATAGGCACGCCAGATTTAATGAGCGTGCCCAGCGTGCGGGTGAATTTGGCTATAGCCACCTTTTTTAGCAATATGCCGAAAATAGGAAGTTTAAGCGAAATTTCGTCTATCTTTTCCTGACCTTTTTCGGTCTTCATCCACTTCTTGAACAGCCAGACCCCGCCGCCTATAAACGGCAGCATATAGAGGAGTTTGGCGCGCAGAAAATCGGAGATCCCGATAATGATCCGGGTCAGAAGCGGCAGTTCGGCGCCGAAGCCGCCGAAAATATCCTTGAAGATAGGAATGACGAATACGATAAGGAAAATAGTGATGATCCCGGCCGCGCTGAACACCACCGTAGGGTACATCAGCGCGCTTTTCACTTTGGACTTCAAAGCCTCCGCGGATTCCAGAAAACCGGAAAGCCGCTCGAGGATGGTGTCCAGGATACCGCCCACCTCGCCGGCTTTTATCATGGCCACATAAAGCTCGGTAAAAGCCTGGGGATGCTTTTTCATCGCGTCGGCGATGGAAAGGCCGGCCTCGATGTCGGTGCGCAGACAGCCGACCACGTATTTAAAACCGGGGCTTTCGGCCTGCGCTTCAAGGATATTAAGGCCCTGCACTATGGGCACGCCCGCGGACACCAGCGTGGAAAGCTGGCGGGAGAACATGACTACGTCTTTGTTGTCTACTTTGCCTTTTTTAGCCTTCTTAACGCCCGGGGCGGCCTTTATTTCCGTCACGGACAGCTTCTGTTCGCGCAGACGGGCCATGGCGGCTTTCTGGTCGGCGGCCTCTACCACGCCCTCCGTAACCTTGCCGCTGGATTCCTTGGCTTTATAGGCAAATTGCATGTCAGCTTGTAACTGAAAGGGTCTTCTGCAGCAGCTTCTTCAGGTCCTCGGGGTCGGCCGAGCGGGTTATGGCTTCCTGGTAGCTGATCTTCTGCTTCTTATACAGGTCAACTAGCGACTGGTTCATGGTGACCATGCCGTACTTGCCGCCGGTCTGGATGATGGTCGCTATCTGCTCTATCTTCTGCTCGCGGATGAGGTTGCGCACGGCCGAATTGGCGATAAGCACTTCGCAGGCGAGGGTGCGGCCCGAGCCGCTGGCCATGGGCAGCAGCTGCTGGGCGAACACGCCCTGCAGCACGAACGACAGCTGTACGCGTATCTGCTCCTGCTGGTGCGGCGGGAAAACGTCGATGATGCGGTTTATGGTCTGGGCGGCGTCGGAGGTGTGCAGCGTGGAAAGCACCAGATGGCCGGTCTCGGCTATGTTCAGCGCGGCGCCGATGGTCTCCAGGTCGCGCAGCTCGCCGATGAGGATGACGTCGGGGTCCTGCCGCAGCACGTGGCGCAGCGCCGCCCCGAAGGTTTCGGTGTCCGCGCCGACCTCGCGCTGGTTCACGATGCTCTTCTTGTGCGTATGCACGTACTCTATCGGGTCCTCGACGGTAATGATGTGATAATTGCGGTGCTCGTTAAGGTAGTCTATCATCGAAGCCAGCGTGGTGGATTTGCCGGAGCCGGTGGGGCCGGTTATCAGCAGCAGGCCCTTGGTGATCTTCATAAGGTCGTAAACCACGGGCGGCAAATTCAGCTCGTCGAAGGTTTTATACTTGCCGGGAATCGAGCGGATGGCCGCGCCCACCACGCCGCGCTGACGGTAGGCGTTCATGCGCAGGCGGCCCATGCCCTTTATGCCGAAGGCGAAATCGAGCTCGTTGGTGGCCTCGAAGCGCTGGCGCTGGGCGTCGGTCATCAGCGAAAAGATCAGGGTCTGGCACATTTCCGGGGTCAGCTTTTCGAAAGGGGTCTGGATCAGGTCTCCGTCTATGCGGAGCATCGGGGTGGCGCCGGCGGTGAGGTGGATGTCCGAGGCGTTCTTCTCGTGCATCATTATAAACAGCTCGCTCATTGTTACCATAGATCGGCTCCTCGTAAACTTCTGAAAATATCTCTCGTCTTAAGTTATACCCCGTACGCCGTCTCCTGCCCTGTCACGCGTATAGCCTGCTCCGCCGCCATCGTTCCCGCGGAAAGCCCGCAGCCATACCCCTGAACAGCACTATTTTACCATTTTTCCTGATATTATCAAGGGCGGACAAAGTAAAGGACAAAAAGAGGGGAAAGAAAGTCCGTTGATATTGCCCGTTTATATTTATGCTATACGGTCGGCCGGCTTCCGTAGCCCGCTGCCTGTCCCGTTTCATCGCTGTTTATCAGAACAGTTCCTCGTCGGATTCCTGGGCTTTAAGGTACTTTACCTGCTCCGAGCCCTCGGCCTGAGTGTTTTCAAACCCGGAGGGGTCCTGCTCCGACTGCGCGCCGGCGGGCGGGGCGTCCGGCAGGGGAAGGATGGGGATCCCGCCGGCCCTGGAAGTTTTGCGGGCCCTGGGTCCGGCCGCGGTTTTTTTAGCGGGCGCGGCGCTGGCGCTCTTTTCCTTGGTGGAAAGATCCAGGAGCTCTATGGCGTTGTTGTTGATCCCGCGCACGATGTCCCGCTTGGCGGCGTCAACTTCGAACTGATAAATAAGCGGCTCCTGCCTGGGCCTGAGCAGGCGGTACTGCACCACAAGAATGTCGCCGTGAAGAGGCGTAGCGGTCCATTCCTCGTTCGTGCCGCCGGTGGCGCCGGAAAGGAAAGAATTGGCGAACCAGGTGGCCACATTGCCGCGGCCGCCGGAAAGTTTGTACTCCTTTACGATTTCAAGGGCCTTCTTGATGTTCTCGTTCGCCGGTTTCTCGACAGGAGCGGGCTGCGGCTGCGGGGCGGGCTGGGCTTCGGGCGCCGGCGCCGGTTCCGCAACAGGGGCGGGCGCGGGTTCGGCCTTGGCCTCCAGCTGGCTGTCCATAGCGGCCTGTTTTTTCTTGCCGCCGAGGTTAAGCATGGAAAATTCGGAGAAGCTCACGCCCTCGCCCATGAAGAAGTAGCCGAGGCCGCCGGCGGCCATCGACCCGAAGATAACGAGTATGGTCAGGAAGGCCATCCTGCCGCCTTTCCTCCTCGCTTTCTCGGGAGCTTTTACGTCGGGCTTACCCTTTGAGGAGGGCATCGGCACGCGCATCGTTTTCTCCGGGGAATCGGGAGCGGCGGCGGGCGCCTTTTCTTTGGGAACGGGGACGGGAGCGGGAGACAACTGGGCCGAAGGCGGGACCGCCTGGGGCTCAGGAGCTTTGAACTGGGGAGCCGGGGCGGACGGCTGCGGGGCCGGAGCCTGCTGCCGGGCCGGGACCGGCTGATTCTCCGGAGTTTGCGCCTGCGGCTGGAACTGGAAGCCGTGCTGCACTTGCGGAGACTGCTGCTGAACCGGGGCGGACTGCTGAACCGGGGGCGGCGCTGCCTGGGGTATTCCGAAATCATAAGTGGGCGGCTTTACCGCCCGGGGCTGCGCGGGCTGGGCCGCGGGAGCGGGAGCTTCGTACCGGGTCTCTATCTGGAATTGCTGCGTGGTCTCAGGCTGTTTGGCGGTAACCGCGGTAAAATCATAAATTATGCCGCCCGCCTGCTGGGGAAGGGGCTCGAAAACCTCGGGCTTGAACGCCCCGGCGGGAGCGGCTTCGGGGCCGGGCAGAGGCTTATCATAATGCGACCCGTAAACATAGGCCGGAGCCTGGGTCTGGCCCAGACTCTTGAATTTGTGGATGTTAAGCCCGGTATCGTCGCCGGATTCTTCCTTCGACTCTTTTCCCAGCGAGGTCTCCAGCTTTATCTCTGCGCCGCGGGTAATGCTCTTGAACGATTTTGACTCGATAGCCGGCTCAGACTTCTCCTCGGCGGCGGGCGCTGCTTCCGGCTCCGTGATCCCGGGAGCAGGTTCGGGCTTCACTTCGCTCAGCTCAATGACCGGCGGCGCCTCCTCCGTCAGAGGCGGCTGAAATTCGGCGGCGGGAGCGGCGGACTGCATCGCGGCCTGCTCCCGGCTGAGCTCCAGCTCTTCCTGCGTCCGGCGGAGCGCGTCGCTCAGCTCCGCTCTCTTTATATCTTCGAGCTGGACCTCTTCGATCCGGCGCCGGACCGCCTCCTGCTCTTTAAGGGCGGCCTCGTAGCGCACCTGCTGAAGCTCGATCTCGCCGGCGGCGAGCCTGCTGTGCTCGCTTTTAAGGCGGGCCTCCAACTCGTCTATGCGCGCGCAGGTTTTCCTCTCCTCAAGTTCCTTCGTGCGGATCTTTTCAACGAGAAGGTTTTTCTCCCAGCGGGCGGCCTCCAGCTCCTCCTGTACGTGGGAGAGGCGGATGTCGAATTTTTCGGAAAGATTGTAATCGAGCTCGGGTTCGGGAGCGGCGATGTTGGAGAAGGGGCCCTCTTTGTAGGCTCCCAGGATATTCTCGATGGTATCGAGGAGTTCCCCATAGGGGGCCACGGACTGGAGCTCCTTGTTGTCAAAGCCGCCGGCCAGGGAGTTAAAGCCGGTCGCATACTCGTAGGCCCCCGTTACCGCGCCCGCTTTGATGGTGCGGCCGGCGCCGACGCTTAAAGCCGCGGCTATTTCCCGCACCTGCACCGCGGGCCGCCAGTCGCCGGGGGCATCGCCGGTGGAGGTCTCGGGGCAGACCAGGCTTTCCTCGGCAAAAGCGGGCAGCGCCAGTATTTCTGCCGGGTTATAGGGGCCGAGTATGTTGCCTTCAGAGTAGAACCAGTATTTCATAGGGTCGCTGAACTATGTCCGCGCCGCATCAGAGGCTGCGCTCTGCGTACGCCTATGAAAGTTTACAATTTAGGTATTTAGAATTTAATGCAAAGATGTGGCGATTTTGTTACGCGGGGACAGGCGGTTACGGGACAGATATGACCCCGGAAGGCGGGAAAGCGGCTCCCGCTCCCGCCTTCCGCGGCCCTCTTCAGCGCCCGCGGTTTCCGCGCTATTATACCAGCGCCAGCGCCTTGTCCAGGCGCTTCAGGGATTCTTCTTTGCCCAGGTACTCTATCATCTTGAAGAGGGTGGGCCCGTCCGTGCGGCCGGACAGAGCCACGCGCACCGGGTGGAACACCTGGCCGGCCTTGAAGCCGCCGGCTTTGGCGAAGGCGCGGGTGGCTGCTTCAATTTGGACGTCCTTGAATTCAGGCAGGGCGCAGTAGGCTTCCTTTACACCTTTGAGTATCGCCGGAACTTCCGGTTTTTTAAGGGTTGAGTCGACGGCCGCCTGATCGTAAACCGGGTCTTTGAAGAAGAATTCCACTTTGGCCGGCAGCTCAGCCAGCAGCTTGCACTTTTCCTGTTCAAGGGCGACTATATCCGCCCGCGGAACCCCGGAGAGAGGAACATTTAAGCCGAATTGGTCCATATACGGACCAGTCGCGCCCACAAACTCTTCCCTGGAAAGCGTGCGTATGTACTCGCCGTTCATCCAGTCCAGTTTTACCGGGTCGAAGATGGCCGGACTTTTCTGGCAGCCTTTAAGATCGAACTTTTCCTCCAGCTCGCCCTTTTTGAAGAGCTGCTGGCTCTCGGGGTTGGACCAGCCCAGCAGGGCCAGGTAATTGCGCATGGTCTCCGGCAGGTAGCCCTGTGTGCGGTATTCTCCCACCGAGGTGGCGCCGTGGCGCTTGGAAAGGCGGGTGCCGTCGGGCCCGAGTATCATCGAAAGGTGCCCCAGCTCCGGAACCTGCCACCCGAACGCCGCGTAAAGGTGCACCTGCAGCGGGGTGTTGGAGATATGATCGTCGCCGCGGATCACATGCGTTATTTCCATCAGGTGGTCGTCTATCACGCAGGCGAAATTGTAGGTGGGGTAGCCGGAGGCTTTCTGGATGATGAAGTCGGAGAGCACTTTGTTTTCGAACTTCATCTCTTTATGCACCAGGTCGGCCCAGCCGACCGCCCCGTCTTTGGGCATCATGAAGCGCACCACCGGCTTGCGCCCCTGCGCCTCGAAAGCCCCGCGCTGGTCCCCGGTCAGGCGGCGGCAGCGCCCGTCGTATACGGGGTCTCTTTTCTCGGTCAGGGCTTTCCTGCGCGACTCCTCCAGCTCTTCGGGCGAACAATAGCAGTGAAAGGCATTGCCTTCCCGGACGAGCTGGTCGGCATATTTCCTGTATATCCCCTGCGCTTCTCGCACACTCTGCACGTACGGGCCGTAGGCGCCCTTCTCTTTATTGTCGGGCATAGCGCCTTCGTCCCAGTTGAGGCCCAGCCAGAGCATGCTTTCGAAGATGGACCTGGTGGACTCCGCCGTGGAGCGGTCCTCGTCGGTATCTTCGATGCGGAGGATGAAGGTGCCATTGTGCTTTTTCGCCAGGAGGTAGTTGAACAAGGCGGTGCGGGCGCCGCCGATGTGGAGATGTCCTGTGGGGGAGGGAGCGAATCTTACGCGCATATGTTTTCCTTTATTTACCGGCAGCGGTCATTTCTGGGCTTCCGCCAGAAGTTCTTTGGCGTGCTTGAGGCCCAGCTCGGTGGATTGTTTTTTTCCGCCCAGCATGCGGGCGATTTCCTTCTCGCGGGAAGAGGCGTCCAGGCGGCGCACGGCGGCCGCGGCCACGCCGGCCTTAACGTCCTTCTCTACGAAGAAATGCGCCTCCCCGAAGGCCGCCACCTGCGGCAGATGCGTTATGCAGAAGATCTGTTTATCCGACGCCAGGCGGGCCAGTTTTTCCCCCACCAGCCGGCCGGTGACCGCGCCCACCCCGGCGTCCACCTCGTCGAAAACCTGGGCGCCTATGCGGTCAGCGCGGGACAGCGCGGTCTTGAGGGCCAGCATGATGCGGGCCAGCTCTCCGCCGGAGGCCGTGTAGCGCAGCGGGCGCAGCGGGTAGCCGGGGTTGGCGGTAAAAAGATATTCCACGGAGTCGCCGCCGGAGGAGGTCAGGGCGGCTTCGTCGTAGGCCGCGTCCACGGAAAAGCGCACCTCTTTGAAGCCGAGGCCTTCGGCCTCTTTAAGTATCTCCGCCGACAGTTTCCCGGCCGCAGCCAGCCGCCTGTCGTGCAGGGCGAGGGCAAGTTTCTCCAGTTTCCCCGCGGCGGCGGCGAGCTTCTTCTCCAGCTCGGAGCGGTCGAGCGTCAGATCGTCCAGGCCGTTCACCTTGCCGCGCAGCTCTTCCGCTTTTGCGAGCACCGCGCGGATATCGGCGCCGTATTTCTTTTTAAGGCTCTTGAATTTATCAAGGCGCGAAAGACAGCGGTCGATTTCGGAGGGGTTGGAATGCACGCCGCGCCCGTAGGAGCGAAGCTCGCCTGACAGATCGCGCAGCTCTATAGCCGCCGAGGCCAGCCGCGCGGTGAGATGCTCCGCCGAAGGGTCTATGGCGGACAGCGCTTTTATTTTTTCCGCGGCTTTCTCGGTATTCCCCGCGGCGTCGTCCACCAGCGCGTGGGTGTCGCCGGAAAGCGAGAAGAGCTTCTCGGAGTTCTTCAGGCGCGGCCAGAGCGCCTCAAGTTCCTCCTCCTCGCCCTCTTTTAACCTGGCCTCTTCTATCTCGTTAAGCTGGAAGCGGTAAAGGTCAAGCAGGCGCGCGCGCTCGTCTTCGGAAAGCGAGACGGCGCCGAGCCGTTCCTCCAGCGCGCGGACCTCCTGCCAGGCCTCAAAAACAGTTTTAACTTCTCTTTCGAGCTTGCCGTAGCGGTCAAGCAGGTCCCGCTGGGTTTCCGGTTTAAGCAGGCTCTGATGCTCGTTCTGGCCGTGGAAATCCACAAGAAAACCGCCTATTTCAGAAAGCTGCGCAAGCGTGGCCGCCGCCCCGTTTATAGCGGCCCTGGTGCGGCCTTTGGCATCGGCCTGGCGGCGTATGGATACCCCGTCGGCGTTTATCTTCCAGCGCTCCCTAAGTCCGGCAGGCAGGTTTTCAGCCAGGAACTCTCCCTCCACCTCCGCCGAAGCGGCGCCGGGCCGCAGGATATCCGACCCGGAGCGTTCGCCCAGCAGGAAGCCCAGCGCTGAAATTATTATGGACTTGCCGGCCCCGGTCTCGCCGGTAAAAATATTGAGCCCCGAAGCCGGCTCAAGCTCCAGCGCCTCTATCACCGCGAAGTTTTTTATCAAAAGTCTCTTCAGCATGTCGTAGCGCTAGCGCTCTCCCCAGCTCAGTTTGCGGCGGAGGATATCGAAATACGAAAATCCCGCCGGGGCGAGCATCTCGAAACTGCGCGGATGCCGCCGCACCAGAACCGTGTCTCCGGGCTCAAGACGGAAAGTCTCCTGCCCGTCCATGGAGAGCGACAGCACCAGCGGCGCCGAATGGCCGCCATGGACGGCCACCTTAAGCGCCTCGCACGCCGAAAGAACAATAGGGCGGTGAGTCAGAGTGTGCGGACAGACGGGGGTAAGAAGGAAAACCTCCAGGTCGGGCATCACTATCGGGCCGGAGGCTGCCAGGCTGTAAGCGGTAGAGCCGCTCGGGGTGGAAACGATGAGCCCGTCCCCGAAGTATTCGGAAAGGAACTGGTTCCCGAAAGAGGCGCGCAGCGTGAAGGCGCGGGATTCGGGGCTGTGTATCACGCAGTCGTTAAGCGCCGGCAGCGGGCCGGAAACCGTTTTGCGCCCGCGGACCACGCTGACCGAAAGCAGACTGCGCTTTATTTTCTTGAACCCGCCCCTAAGGAACACGTCCGCGCTCCTTAAAAATTCTTTCTGCTCTATGCCGCTGAGGAAGCCGAGGCCTCCGGCGTTTATCCCCAGTACCGGCAGCCCGCGGTCCACCACGTGGCGGGCGGCGTAAAGCACCGTGCCGTCCCCGCCCACGGCCACGGCCGCGTCGGCCGTCTTAAAGCCGCGGAAGGCGTCGTTAACGCATATCTTCAGGACTTTAGCCCCGCCCTGGCGCAGCCTGCGCTCTATGGCCGCGGAGTAGGTCAGCGCTTTGCGCCGTTTGGAATTATAAAACAGGATCACGTTTTTTATGTGTTTCATAGTCTACTTCGCCGCCGGATCTTTTTGTTCTATCCTGGCCCAGGTGTCCTTCAGCGTCACCGTGCGGTTAAAGACCGGGGCGCCGGGCTTCGAATCCCGGGGGTCCGTAAAAAAGTAACCCAGCCGCTCGAACTGGAACCGCGAGGCGGCGGGAACGTTCTTCAGGCCCGGCTCGCACCAGGCGTTATTTATGGTCTCCAGCGACGCTGGATTCAGGTTTTCCTTGAAGTCCCGGCCTTCTTCAACGTCCTCGGGCGCGCGCTTGGTGAACAGCGCGTCATACAGCCGCACCGGGGCGGCGAACCCGTGCCGGGCCGAAACCCAGTGGATAGTGCCTTTTATTTTGCGGCCGTCGGGCGCGGTGCCCCCGCGCGTCGCCGGATCGTAGGTGCAGCGGACTTCCGTGACGTTTCCAGCCGCGTCCTTGACCGCTTCCACGCACTTGATTATATAGGCGGAGCGCAGTCGCACTTCCCGGCCGGGAGTCAGGCGGAAGAATTTAGGCGGCGGGACTTCCTTGAAGTCGTCCTGCTCGACATAGATCTCCCGGCAGAACGGCACCTTGCGGGCGCCCGCGGCGGGGTCTTCGGGGTTATTCACCAGGTCCATCTCCTCCGCCTGGTCCTGGGGGTAATTATCTATCACCACTTTCAGCGGGCGCAGCACCGCCATCACGCGGGTCGCGGTCTTGTTCAGTTCGTTGCGGAGGGAGTTTTCCAGCACCCAGATATCCACGATGCTGTTGAACTTGGCCACGCCTATCTCCGCGCAGAAAGCCCGGATGGAATCAGAGGTATAGCCCCTGCGCCGCAGCCCGGAGATGGTGGGCATGCGCGGATCGTCCCAGCCGCTGACATGGTTATCCCGCACCAGCTCGAGCAGTTTGCGCTTGCTCAGAACGGTGTTGCTCAGGTTCAGGCGGGCAAATTCTATCTGCCGGGGATGGTAGGTCTCCAGCGCGTTCAGGAACCAGTCGTATAGCGGCCGGTGATTCTCGAACTCAAGGGTGCAGATGGAATGGGTGATCTGCTCGATGGAATCCTCTAGACCGTGAGCCCAGTCGTACATAGGATAGACGCACCACTTCCCCCCCTGGCGGTGGTGTTCGGCGTGCAGGATGCGGTACATCACGGGGTCGCGCAGGTACAGGTTCGGGTGGGCCATGTCTATCTTGGCGCGCAGCACGCGGGAACCGTCGGGAAACTCGCCGTTCTTCATGCGCTCGAACAGGTCGGCGTTCTCTTCTATGGACCGGTTGCGGAAGGGGCTGTCTTTACCCGGCTCACTGGGGGTGCCGCGGGACCGGCGGACCTCTTCCGGGGTCTGGTCGCAGACATAAGCTTTGCCTTTTTTAACCAGCGCCATGGCCCAGTCGTACATCTGCGGGAAATAGTCGGAGGCGAAAAATAGGCGGTCTTCGAAGTCGCCGCCGAGCCATTTCACGTCCTCGACTATGGAATCCACGTACTCCTGCTCTTCCTTGGACGGATTAGTGTCGTCGAAGCGGAGGTTGAATTTCCCCTTATAGTCGCGGGCGAGGCCGGAGTTGAGGCAGATGGATTTGGCGTGGCCGATATGCAGATAGCCGTTGGGTTCCGGCGGGAAGCGCGTGTGCACGCGGCCTTCGGATTTGCCCGAAGCCAGGTCAGCGTCGATGATCTCGCGTATAAAATTGGACTTAGGCTCTTGGTTTTCCATAATAAAATTATAACAATTTATAAGTCTTCGGGGTTTAATGTGGATTAGCGCTGGGCGGCATGCCGTGTGGGCCGGAACGGAAAACGCGGTCGGCCACACCGCGGCCTCCCTCATCTCTCGGGTTCGGCGCTATGCAAGCCTCACCCTCAAGAAGGTTTTGCTAACCCGGCCCACACGGTCTCCGCCAGTCTCGCGACACGGCAAGCATGGCTTTTTTAAAAATAAGCCAAACCGGAGGGGTGGCGAGGGGTTGCCCTGGAGCCGCTTTGGGGAGGGGGGCCCCAGCCTGATTATCCCGGCTGGGGGGAACCGCGCAACGGTTCCTGCGCGGCGGAATGGGCAATCCCTCGCCAGGACCCCGACTCCCCTGCGGTAGGCCCCGACTAAGCATCCCGCGGATAAGTTAGTTTAGTGTCTGAAGTGGCGGATACCGGCGAAGAGCATGGCCGCGCCTTTTGAATCGCACAGCCGGACGCAGTCTTCGTCGTCCTGCCAGCCGCCGGGCTGTATCACGGCGCTTACTCCCCCCGCCAGCGCCGCCTGTAAAGTTTTAAGCGGCAAAGCCGCGTCCGCGGCCAGCACCAGCGGGCCGGAGCCCGGCAGGATGGACCGCTTGTCCCGCATTTTCCACAGGGCATTCCTGACCGCGTCATAGGTGGAACTCTCCGAGGCGCTGACGGCTATGGTGCTGCGCCCTTCGGCGAGCGCCGCGGCGTAGGTTTTGGCGTATTTAACGGTTTTCCAGGCCAGCAGCAGGGCGCGCGTTTCGGCGTCAGTGGGCCGGCGCCTGGTCACACAGGAAGGCTCCGCCGAAAAAAGCCTGTTGTCCTTAGCCTCAATAAGCACCCCGCCGGAAACAGAGCACAGCTCTACTTCGTAGGGCGAAAGCACCGGGGCGGGCAGCGACACTATCCGCAGGCCTTCCTTGGCCCGCAGCATTTTAAGCGCCTCCGGGCCGTAGCCCGGGGCGACCACGGCCTCTATAAAAGTTTCAGCAAGCACCCCGGCGGTTTCGGCCTCGACCTGCCGGTTGAAAGCCGCGGTGCCGCCGACGGCCCCCGCCGGATCGCTCTTTAAAGCGCCGCGCAGACACTCCGCCTGCGTGCCGCCGGCGCAGACCCCGGTGGGCCTGTCGTGCTTGGAAATAACGCAGACGGGCCCGTCGAATTCAAGCGCCAGCTCGAAAGCGGTGTCCAGATCGAGGTAATGGTTGAGGTTAAGCCCGGCGCCCTTAATGATCTTGGCGGCGTTCAGGCCGCGGGGGCGGGCGCCGCTGAGCGCGTAAAAGGCGGCTTTCTGGTGGCGGTTCTCGCCGTAATCCAGGTCCGTCACTTTTTTCAGGCACAGCACCACTTCGTCGCCCAGCAGGTTTCCGGTTTCGGAAAGATACTGCGCCACGGTGGCGTCGTACGCGGCCAGACACTGCCAGGCCCTGGCGGCCAGCTGCTTCTTTAGTTCCGGCGCAAGGCCGCCGGCCTCCTTAAGAGCCCGCAGCACGGGCCCGTAATCCACGGGGCTCGCGACGGTTATGACGCTCTCAAAGTCGCGCGCGGCGGCGCGCAGCACGGCGGAGTTGGACTGGTCCAGGTAATTGGAAAGTTCCTCTATGGCGAACTCCTCCTGCCCGACGATGCTGGCGATAGGGTAGAGGTTCGCGGCCACCACATAAAAGCGCGGCAGCTCCACGCCGTTCTCCGAAACGGCCGGAAAGCGCCCCGACAGCGCCTTCAGCACGGCGTAAGGCACCGGCGGAGAATAGCGCACCTCCTCCACCTCTATCCCGGCCTCCGCTAAAAGCTTATAGGTCGAGCCGGAGGCGTAAACCGCGAACCCCAGCTCCCCCAGCCCCCGTGCGAATTCCTCCGCCCCGGCCTTGTCATAAACGCTCAAATACGCAGTTTTGTCCATACGGAATTTTCCGGATCCAACGCCAAAGCGCGGTTTAATGAAGAAAATTAATTACCGCAGATCAGTTTGATAAATTCTTCTTCGGAGAGGACCGGCACCCCGAGTTTTTTGGCTTTATCGTATTTCGAGCCCGGGGCGGCGCCGGCCACCACGTAGGAAGTCTTGGCGGAAACGCTTGAAGTTTCCTTCCCCCCCAGCTCCAGCACTTTCGCCTGGGCCACGTCGCGGGTCATGGTCTTCAATTCGCCCGTAAAAACAAAAGTCTTTCCGGTCAGAGAGCCGCCTGAAGTTTTGCGCTCCGGCTCGTCCATGCGCAGTCCCAGCGCGCCCAGTTCCCCCGTCATGGTCCGGGTGCCTTCGGATTTAAAGAACCCGGTAACGGCTTCCGCTATAACCGGGCCTATCTCGCCGATGCGGGCCAGCTCTTCGGGCTCCGAGGCCATGAAAGCCTTCATGGTCCTGAAGTGCCCGGCGAGAACGCGCGCGTTCTTTTCGCCTATATGCCTTATCCCCAGGGCGTAGATAAGGCGGCTCAGCGGCTGCTCCCTGCTTTTATTTATCTGCGCCAGCAGGTTGTCGGCTTTTTTGTCTTTAAAAAGCTCAAGCCCCAGCAAAGCCTCTTTTTTCAGGCGGTAGATATCCGGGAATCCTTTAACCAGGCCTTTGTCGACCAACTGCTCGACCGAAGACACGCCCAGGCCGTCGATGTTCATGGCGTCGCGGGAGGCGAAGTGGAGGAGGGAGCGCTTGAACTGCACGGGGCAGGACGGGTTCACGCAGCGGAGGGCCACGCCCTCCTCGTCCTTGAAAAGTTCGGAGGCGCAGGACGGGCAGGCTTTGGGCCGGATTATTTCTTTTTCAGCTCCGGTGCGGGCGCCGGGGACCACTTTGACCACTTTGGGGATAACTTCGCCGGCGCGCTCTATCACAACCCTGTCGCCTATCTTCAGGCCAAGACGCTCGATCTCGTCGAAATTGTGCAGCGTGGCGCTGGAGATGGTAACGCCGCCGCATTTTACCGGCTCCAGCCCGGCCACGGGCGTTATGGCGCCGGTGCGGCCCACGGAAAACTCTACGCTCTTCACCGTAGTGGTAGCCTGCTGGGCGGGATATTTGAAGGCTATGGCCCAGCGCGGGCTCTTGGCCGTGAAGCCGAGCAGCCCCCGCTGCCGGAGCGAATCCACCTTTATCACCAGCCCGTCTATTTCATAGGGCAGACTGAAGCGCCTCTCGGAATATTCATTATAAAAAGCCAGCACCTCGTCGGCGCCGCGGCAGACCCTGTTGCCGAGAGTGGAGATATTAAAGCCAAGGCCCCGGCAGATGTTCAAATACTCCCAGTGGGAGTCAGGCTCCACCATGCCTTCGAGGTAGCCGTAGGAATGGGCGATGAATTTAAGGCGCCGCCCGGCGGTCACGGCGGGATCCTTCTGCCGGAGGGAGCCGGCGGCCGCGTTCCTGGGGTTCACGAAGGGCTCTTCCCCGGCGGTGAGCGCCTCTTCGTGGAGGAACTCAAAATCCTTCTTCTCCATGTAAACTTCTCCCCGCGCCTCGAAGAGCGCCGGAGGTGTGCTCAAGTCCAGCCTGATAGGCACGGACTTTATGGCGCGGACATTAAGTGTGACGTCCTCGCCGGTCTCGCCGTCGCCGCGCGTGGAGGCCCTCGCGAGCCGCCCTTTCTCGTATTCGATAGAGCAGGAAAGGCCGTCTATCTTGGCCTCCACCACCAGTTCGAAAGGCTCGTTCTTAAGTCCCTTCTTTACGCGCTCGTGCCACTCCAGGAATTCCTCCGCGGAATAGCAGTTGTCGAGCGAGAGCATGGGGATCCGGTGCGGCACCGGGGCGAAAGTGTTGGAGCGCTCGCCCCCTACGCGGCGCGTGGGAGAATCCTCGGAGGCGAATTCAGGATGGGCGGCTTCGAGCGCCTTCAGGCGGGCCATCAGCGCGTCGAACTCCCCGTCGGTGATTTCAGGCGAGTCCGAGACGTAATAAAGGCGCTCGTGCCGGTTTATTTCGGCCCTGAGCGCCTCTATTTCGCCAAGAGGATCCCGCTTAGCTTTCATTTGACCAGATCGTTCTGCCGGGCTATGCCGTCCAGCACGCCGTTCACGAATTTGCCGGATTTTTCGGTCGAGTATTTCTTGGCCAGCTCTATCGCTTCGTCTATTATGACCGGCACGGGGGCGTCCGCAAGTATCATCATCTCGCACACGGCCATGCGCAGTATCGAGCGGTCGATGGCGGGCATGCGGTCCATCTCCCAATTGAGGCTGGTCTTCCTGATTATCTCGTCTATTTTGGCGATGTTGGAAACGGTGGTGGAATAAAGGTTCTTGTAGAATTCAAAGACTTTCGCCTCTTCGGCGAATTCTTCCATCTGAAAGCTGGCAAGCACGGAGGCGGGCTCCAGCTTGGCGACATCGGAGCAGTAAAGCGACTGCAGGCAGTTCTCCCTCGCTAATCTTCTTTTGCTCATAGAGTGTAAAGACCTTTATACAGGATATATATTACAAAATTTACCGCGGCCAGGCCAGCGCGCTTTGCTTTCCGCCGGCTTCTTTAGTAGACTTAAAGTGCAGCAAATCTATGCTCGGACGGAGGTTAAAATGGGTTTAGCGCCTTTAGTGATAATCGTCGTAGTGCTTCTTTTTGCCAGCATAAAGATCCTTAACGAGTACGAGCGCGGCGTAACGCTTACGCTCGGCCGCTTCACGGGCGTAAAGGGCCCGGGCCTGATCTTCCTTATCCCCGGCGTGCAGCAGATGTTCCGCATGAGCACGCGCGTGGTGGTTCTCGACGTGCCCCCGCAGGACGTGATCACCCGCGACAACATCTCGGTAAAGGTCAACGCCGTTATTTACTTCAGGGTCGTCGATCCCCAGGCCGCTGTCCTTAACGTAGAGAACTATATGTACGCCACCAGCCAGCTCGCGCAGACCACGCTCAGGAGCGTGCTCGGGCAGCAGGAGCTGGACGACCTGCTCGCCCAGCGAGACAAGATCAACAAGAACCTCCAGGAGATCCTGGACCAGCACACCGAGCCCTGGGGCATCAAGATCTCCAGCGTGGAAGTGAAGAACGTGGACCTGCCGCAGGAAATGCAGCGCGCCATCGCCAAACAGGCCGAAGCCGAACGCGAGCGCCGCGCCAAGGTCATCCACGCCGAGGGCGAATTCCAGGCCGCCCAGAAGCTCTCCGACGCGGCACAGATCATGACCGTACATCCCGCCGCCATCCAGCTCAGGTACCTGCAGACCCTGTCCGAGATCTCCGTGGAGAAGAACTCGACCATAATCTTCCCGGTGCCTTTAGACCTGCTGAGCCTGTTCATGAAGAAAGACCAGCCCGCTGTGAAATAGTGACATAGCAAAGCGGCAAAACGCGAAAAACGGGGGCGGAATCAACCGCTCCCGTTTTTTATTTCCCCGGCGATCTCATTATTACCCGCTTCGGAGTCCGCTACTTCGCTATAATCTATACATGAGGGGCCTTTATCTACATATCCCGTTCTGCCGGGCCAAGTGCGGTTATTGCGATTTTGCCTCCGCCCCGGGAACGCCCGAAGAGACGGACGCTTTTCTTAAGGCGCTTGAGAAGGAGGCTTCCTCCTATGCCGGCCTGGCGGGGAAGTTCAACACCCTTTATGTCGGCGGCGGCACGCCCAGCCTGCTTTCCGCGGAACAGCTGGAAAAACTTTTTTCGGTTATTTCAGGTTTAACCGGGCCGCTGCGTGGCCTGGAGGAAAGCACCTTTGAGGTCAACCCGGAAAGCCTGGACGCGGAGAAAGCCGGGCTGCTGAAAAAAGCCGGCATAAGCCGGATAAGCCTGGGCCTGCAGGCCTGCCAGGACGACCTTCTGAAGCGGCTGGGCCGAGTGGCAATGTCCGGGGATTTTCTAAAAGCCTTCGGCCTGCTGCGCGCCGCCGGCTTTGATAACATGAACGCGGACCTGATGTGCGGCCTGCCCGGTCAGACGCTTAAGGATTTTGCTGCCTCTATCGACTGGCTCCTTAAACTCAGACCGGAGCACGTTTCCTTCTACGCGCTGGAAGTGCACGGAGGAACGCCGTTCTCCGCGGCCGGGGTGGAGGAGGAGCCCGAGGCGGCGGCCGATATGTACGAGGCGGGGGCGGCCGCGCTCAAACTGGCCGGCTTCCGCCGCTACGAGATCTCTAATTTCTCCCAGCCGGGGCGGGAGTCCGTCCATAATCTTAATTACTGG
Source organism: uncultured Elusimicrobia bacterium (assembly GCA_903873295.1). Lineage (GTDB taxonomy): Bacteria > Elusimicrobiota > Elusimicrobia > Elusimicrobiales > UBA9959 > UBA9959. The sequence continues at coordinate 50,153 of CAIQNV010000049.1, read as the reverse complement.
GAACAGGGCGAATACCTCGGCCTAGGCCCCTCGGCGGCCTCCTACCTGGGCGGGGAACGGCGGGCCAACACCGCCGGCACCGCAGCCTACGTAAAAACAGCTCTGGCCGGGGATGAGATCCCGCTGCAGTACAGGGAAACCCTCTCCGGCCGGAAGAAAAATGCGGAAAAAATAATGCTGGGCCTGCGCAAGACCGCCGGAATTGAACTGCCTGACGATATATTTATAGAATTCAAGGAGGAAACGGACCGGCTGACGGAAGCCGGCCTTCTTGAAAAAAGCGGCCGCCGGATAAAGATAAAAGAAGACCGTCTTTACGTGTCCAACGCCGTTTTTCGCGAATTCGTATAAAGTGCGGACCTTCCAAAGGATAAGATGCTCAGCCTGAAGGAGCTTAAGTGAACATTCGCAAATTCTGGATACGCAGGGACAGGGAACAGTACTTCCTCTCCGGGGTAATACTGGCCTGCAGCATAGGGGCCTTCGTATCGTCCTATTGGCATTTTACCGACCGCATCACGGTGCGCCAGAATATAAATATCAGGAAGACGGCGCCCACAAAAACGCAGCAGAGCAAGCTCAGAGAGGTGCAGTACACCCCGACGAAGCTGCGCTCGGGAGCCACTCAATATTACCGCCTTGACGGGGAATCAAAGCCGTCGGTGCCGAAGATGGGGGAAAATGAAAACCAATAAACGGCCGGGCGGACGGGCGGCCCTTCTTTTTATCTCCGCGCTGGCGCTGGCGGCGGCCTTCTGCCCCTCCCCGCTGGCTGCCCAGGTCAACACCCGGCCCGAGGAGCAATCCTTCGACTACGATCCCGGCGCCGGCAAAGAGACGCCTAAGATACAGCAGTTCGCGGCCGAAATCAGCTTTGAGGACGCCATTATGGTGAACCATCCCATCTACGGCACCATAATGCTCTCGAAATACCGCTGGAAGAACTGGGTCACGCGCGCCCTTTATCTCGCGCTTATAAATATAGCGCTGATAGCCATAATACTTTCTCTTTCAAAAAACGAGGAACATAATATAATCGTGGCCTACGTCCTGTCCGGAGCCAGCTTCTCGGTTTCGTTCTGGACCTTTCTTTGCGCCGCGCTTATTTACATGCTGAAGTCCAACGCCTGGCTCTATGTGCTGCCGGTATCGGCGGCCACGGGCGCCGTCAGCTACTTTGTGATGATGAAGATAAAAAGGTCCGACGTCTCCCTTACCGAGCTCAAAGAATCTTATAAAAAAATGAGCGCGGCCTCGCAGGAAGACCAGCGGCTTACCACGGTGGAAGGAACTCCGGGGGATTGGCCTAATGAAGATTTTATACTGTAGGGACAGGCACTAGAACTGCATCCAGACGCCGAAGCGGTGGATGCTTCCCAGGTCGCCGAAAGGCAGGAAGGCGTAATCGACGCCGAGGCCCTGCACCTTTATTCCGAAGCCCAGACTGAGACCCACCTCGGACCCCAGGTTGGCGGTATCGTAGCCGAACTTGTAGCCGCCGCGCAGGGCGAGGGCATTGCGGAACCAGTATTCCGCGCCGAGAGAGGGATAGATCTTATTATCCTGCAGATATTCGTTTATCTCGACCGCCACATTAAGTTTCTCCGAGGCCTTGTAAAGAGCTCCCGCGCGCAGGTTAAGCGGCAGCGGGTCCGACTCCTCCACGAACTTCATTTTGGTGCCCAAATTCTGGAGCGCCATGGACAGGTTGATTTTTTCCGTGGTCCGGTAGATGACGCCCGCGTCGACCGCGACCGCGAAGGCGGTCTTGGTATCTATGGCCGAGCGGATGAATTTAAGCGAGAAGCCGCCGTCCAGGCGCGGCATCAGCTCGGGAGCGAATTCTTTCTTGGCGTAGGCCAGGGTGACGGCCATATCGCTGGCGTCAAAAGTGCCCAGCTCCGGCACGGCGCCTGATGAGGGTGTGTCGTTAAGCGTCTTTGCGATCCCCCCCACCGTCATAAAAGTGACTCCAAGGCCAAACCTGTGCAAGCCCATCATGCCGGCGTAGGAAAGGTTGCCCATCTTGGCGTCCTGCAGGTAGGTGCTGAAATCGAGCGCCGCCTCCCGCCTGTCGAACAACGCCAGACCCGCCGGGTTAACGAAGACCGCGCCGGAATCGTCCGCCAGGGCGCTGAAAGCCCCCCCCAGGGCCACCGCGCGCGGGCTCATGGCCGCCTTAAGAAAAGGCGCCGCCGTAGTCCCGGCCCCCGAGGCGTAAGCCTCCGCCGGCAGAGCCAGCAGCAGGTAGAGCATAAATATCTTTTTCATAAATTACCTCAATCGATTCTTTTCCTCATAAAAACAAATCAATCAATTCACTAATCGGGCCGATTTACCGATATTCACCGCGGAGGCGCAGAGGTCGCAGAGTTCGGAAGAGAAAATATTAATCCGTGTCCCTACTCTCTGCTCATTCTGTCCTCCGCGTCTCAGCGGTGAACTCTTTAACGCTGCCCTTCCCTGGCCTACTTTATTATCGCCAGCTTGTGCGCCTTGGTCCCCAGCTTCTTGCCGTCCATGTAGGTCAGCATGAAGTACACTCCGGACGCGCACTCCTGGTTGGTATCGTTCCTTCCGTCCCACTCGGAGTAGTATATCTGACCGCCGGTGCGCGAGCCCTCGTCGATAGTGCGCACCTTCTCGCCCGCCATATTGTAGATGACGAACTTCAGATTTCCCGACTTGCCCGCCGGCAGGTTGTATTTTATGACCGTGCCGTTCGTGGGATACGGGTTGGCTATGCCCGACGAGCCGATGTCCGTGCCCAGAGAAACGCTCTTGCTCTTTAGGTTGAACGGGTTGGGCATGTTGTAGACCACGAGCGCGGAGCTGAACGCCGCCGTGCCGGTGGGCGGGTTGGCGGTGAACACCGCGAAGCGCCCGCTCTGCGAGGTCCCCGCGGCCGACGGCACATAACGCCCGTTGACTACCGCGCTCATCCCGAAGCGCTTGCGGCCCAGCGGCGTGCTTGCGCTGCGGGTGCCCTCGTGCGCGTTGGAAAGGCCGGCCACGCCCACGGACAGCACTCCCAGCATCGGGTCCGTAGTGTAGTCGCCGGGCACCTCTTTCCAGCCTGCGCTTGCGTCGTCGTACTGGTAGATGCGCAGATTGCCGTTGCCGCCGGCTTTTTCTTTGTCGTATTTAAGCGTCAGCGTGAACGGCTTGTTGGCGGAAGCGTTCTCAAGCTCCATGTTGTAGACCTCGGAAGCCATCAGGTCCTGCATGGCCTGCGTGATGTTCAAGTCGCCCTTTGCGGTCTTTATCGTGCGCACGGAAGGCAGCGCGCTGAAGAAGCCGCCCACCAGATTGCCGAAGTCCTGGCTGGCCGTGGCGCTGAAGGTGGAGTAGGAGAGGCCGCCGGCGTCCAGCTCCAGGCCGGAATACTCCTCCGACTCCTTGTCCATCTGCACCTCGCCGCCCTGTATGGCTTCATCCTGAATGTACTGTTCGGTCTTGGCCTGGTTGTTGGGGCTGTAGGTGACGGATTTTTCCATCTTGTTGCTGCCGTCGCCGGCCGAGACATGCACATTGTAGAAAGCCTGGCCGCGCGATACGGTGAACTGGCCCTCATAGGTGTTGTTAGGCCCGGGCACCAGCGCCAGGCTGACGGCCGTGCTGGAGACATAGAGCTCGCCCGGGTTCACTTTGCAGACCGGCGTAGAAACCAGCTGCTTGGGCGATTTAATGGTGACGTCCACTTTATTGACCGAGTCGGGCGATTTGCGCACCTTCACCATGATCTGCGGCGGAACTTCGCGCAGCACTATATCCGGCAGGTAGGTGACGCCCTCGGTCACCGCGTCGCCGGAGACGTCAAGCGTCGCGGGCAGCTTGCCGCCGTAGAAGGCCGAGACCCTGTAGTTATGGCCCGGCACTACCCCGGCGATCTCGTATTCGCCGGAGTCGTTGGTGGTGGCCTCTATCTTGGGCAGATAATCCGAGGGGTGCTCTGTGTTATAGGTCTCGTCGTAAGCCACTATTTTTACGCCCGACTTCGTCAGCGGGGCGGGGAACTTGCTCAGGTAGACCTTGCCCGTCATGTTAGTCTGCGACGGCGTAAGATAGAAGTCCAGCTTCGACTCGTCGTCGCCCGTCAGCGAGCCGGTCAGGGAAGTTTTCTGGCCGGTCTTCACAAAGCCTTCGCGCGTAACCTCCAGGCGGTAGATGCCCGGGGGGAGGTTGGAGAAGGAATAAGAGCCGTCGGCGGCGGTATCGGCGAACTTCTCCACGGTCCGGTGCTTCAGGTAGACCACGGCGCTGGGCAGGCCCAGGCCGGTCGCGCTGCTCCTGACCGTGCCGTAAATATCGCCGGTGCGCACGCTCTGCTCCTCGAAGTTGAACGCGTAAACCCCGTTGAAAGACGACGCCAGCGGAATGTCCAGCTCTTTAGCTATGGGCGGGTAGTTGGGGTTGGAGAATACCACCGTGTAGCGCCCCGGCGGCAGGCCGGGCACCATGAACCGGCTCGGATGCGCCGCGAAGTAAGCCTTCATCTGCGCCTTATCTTTGGCAAGCAGGGCGTTCCAGAACGCGTTGAAGTCCTCTTTGCCGGGCAGGCCGGCGGTATAGCCGCGCAGGTCCCCGGCCGCGTCGTACACCATGACGGTCGGAATAACCGGGTAGATCTCGTTCATGTTGGAGAAGATCCTGTCGAGGTCGGCATCGGTATAGACCCGCTCTCCGACGATAGTGCCCCCGAACGAGTCCTGCCCGAGCGAGCCCAGCACGTTAACCGGTATGGGCTGGGCCTCGGTGCCCAGGTTGGGCGAGTTTTCCACCCGCTGCACGGCAAAGCCCTTTACCTTGCCGATGAAGTTGCCGAACTGGTCGAAGCTCAGGGGCTGGTTGTTGCCTCCCTCCGGGCTGTAGCGCGCGCCCATCATGAGATAGAAGTCGTACTGGCCGGTAAGCATCACCTTCTTGTCCCAGAGATGCGTGCTGGTGCTGTAGTTGAAGGCGAAGACGTCGGAGCCGAAGAACATCTCGGTGATCTTCTTCTGGTTCATCTCGGTACCGGATTCCACCGGTATCATCAGGTAAGACCAGGTAGGCGTGGAGATCTCCGGGAGGCCTATTATCTGCGGCTGCACCACCAGGCCATCCTCCAGTTTCAGCGTGACCTGCGTAGTCTTCCCGGCCACAACGGCCACTCCGGTCAGAGCCGGCGCGGCCCAGTGGAAACCGAGACCCTGGGGCCTCATTGTGATGGTGTAGAGACCCGGCGCCAGGTTGGGAAACTCAAAGGCGCCGTAATCGTCCACGCTCCAGCCCTCGTTCACGTTCACGTTCTGGCCGGCTACGTTGATATCGATCCTGTGGTACTGCTCCGCCGACGCGAAGTTGTAATTCGGCTTGTAGTTGGAGCCGTCCGGCATTTTTACCACGCCTTTCATCGAGCCCGCTTTCGTAATCACGAAGTTCATGACGACCGAGAGCGTGGTAGTGGAGCGGAAATCGGCCCTGTCGTCGAAAGCGCTGGTTTCGCCCCATTCGTTCGAGGTTATGCGGGTGTAATAGGAGATGCCGGTGGACAGAGTTATGCTGTAGGTGGCCGTATTGAGCTCGTAGGTGCCGCTGATCACCGCGAAGCCCATGGACCGGCCTTTGCAGTCGCCGCTGCACTCCTGCATAGCCATCACCGTCACCGGCGCCATGGAGCTTATCACCAGCGGGTTGGTACCGCTTACGGTGTAAGTCGTGACAAAGGTCACGGAGCCGCTGAGCGTGGCATAATCGTTCTGCGCCTGGGGCATGATGTTGAAGTTGATATCCCCGGACTCCTGGCAGGCGCCGCTTTCGGCCAAAAGTTTCCAAACTCTGCCCTTGGCGCAATTGCCTGCTCCGGTGGCGGAGTCGCTGGAGATGATGATACGCACGTCATCCGCCGAGCTGGATTGGTTATTGCCCTGATTAAGGTCCACCCAGTTGCCGAAGAAGGACACGTTCATGCGCAGCTGTCCGTCAGGCAGGCCGTTCAGCGTGGCGCCGCTGAACACGAAGGAGCCGTCGGCCCCTGTCTTGGTCCTGGCGTCGGTATCCATGCCGCGGCCGCCGCGGTAGCTGTCGGAGCCGTTCTGGTACCAGCTGTAGTCGCCCCAAACCATAACGTCGGCGTTAGGCACCGGGACGTCCCGGTAGCGTATCACGCCGCGCAGGGTATAGGTGGACTCCTCCAGCCGGAACTCGCGGTAGATGGTAGCCGCGTTGGCGGCTATCGTAAGCCCGCCGTCCCAGGCCCGCTTATAGCCCGCCTTCTGGGCGGACAGGTTGTAATACGCGGGAGTGCTTACCACGTTGTAGAATGAATACTTGCCGGTCACGTCGGTGAGCGTCTCGTAGACATTGTAATCGCAGTTCCCGCTCATGCAGTTCTGCACTGAATTCCACATCCGCACGCGCACCCCTTCCACCGGGGCCCAGGTGCCCGCGTTCCTGGCCACGCCTTCCACCGACGGCGGCGTGGTGGAAGCCCCCACGTCGAAACCGCCGGTGGTCGCGACGGCGCCGGAGGAGGTGGACATGTTGACTATATACGAACTCGTCTGCGGGAAAAGCGCGTTCATAGGAAGGCTGCGCGCCAGGCCGCGGCCGGGGATGGTCACGCCCAGCGTGTACGCGCCCGCGTCCGCCGGAGGCACGTTGGCGACCGTGAAGGTCACGCTGCTCCTGTTTACCGGCACCTGTGCTATACCGTAAGCCGCTTTCTCGCCGGTCTGGGTAAAGAACACTTCCGCCATAATATAGTCGCTGGCGGTAGCGGAGGTGACCGTCACCGTCAGCGGGTAATACGGGTCGCTGGCGGGGCGCGGCGACAGGGTGTACTGCTTGGTGATATCGGCGTTAAGCTGCACGAAGAAGTTCCCGTAGGGATCCATCTGCTGGTCTTTTATGTTGGGGTTATAGCCCTGCTTGTCCAGCGCGATGAAATACTGCTTGCCGGAAGGCACCTGAAAAGAAGCCGTCCCGGAAGGGGAAGTGACGGAGCTCCTTATGCTGGCCGCGTCAATGCCGCCGGTCTGCGAGTAAGGGATCAGCGCCACGCCCACCCCCCCGAAACGGAAGGACGCGCAGGAGGAGCAGGAGGCGCTGGATACCACCACGGTAAGCGTGGGATTGACGGCCAGCGTGCTGGTCTGGCGGTAGCGGTACAGGCCGTAGTAGTCGTTGAACCTGCCGCTCACCGACACAAAGCCCATAGTACCCACAGCGAGGCTGAAACCCTCGTCGGAGTTGGCGCCCGCGCTGTAAGGATCGCCGGGGATGGCGTTGGAATGGAATTCCTGGCTCCAGAGCTCGGAACCGTCCCGCGCATACTTGCGGATCCAGAGGTTCTTGTCCTGGTTTATGTCGTAGCGCTCCTGGGAGCCGGTGACGTAAACGCTTCCGGCGGCGTCTATGGCAAGGCCATAGGCGGCGTCGTTGGCGTTGCCCGGGCTGTTATAACGGATCGGGTACGCGCCCGGCACGGCGTCGAGGTTCGCATAGCTTTTCGTGACCAGAGCGTCGTTGGCGGTATCGGCGCCGTATATCTCGCCCGCTGCGTAGACGTAGCCTAAAGTATCTACCGCGACGTCGTAACCCGAGCCGGCGGCGTCGCCGCCGGTGAGGGAGGTGCCGAGCTGGTCGAGTCCGGAAGAGCTGAAAAGCCCCGTCCAGAAATGAGAGCCGTGATCCGTCTCATATGACGAGCCGGTCAGGTACAGATTTGCATCCTGCACCGCTATGCCGTAGGCCGCATCCGGCCCGCTGCCGCTGCCGGAGTATGTCACGGTATCCAGCAGCACGCCCGCCGGACTGAATTTGGCGGCGAAGATATCGTCGTCGGACCCGGTGTACACCGAGCCGGCCACGTAAACATTGCCGGAGGCGTCAAGCGCCACGCCGTAGCCGGTATCGTCCCCGCCGGCGAAGTTATAGGTGGATTTCCAGACCAGACCCCCGCTGCCGAACTTCATGACGAAAATATCCTTGCCGTTGGAGCTGTCAGGACCGCGCTCGTAGCCGGTCAGATAGAGATTCCCCTCGGCGTCAGCCGCCATCCGGTTGGCTTTAACCGCGAACCGCTCGCCGGGAGCGTAATACCTGGTCCAGACCGGCGTCAGGGCGGAGCTGAATTTCTTTATGGCAAAGCCGCCGCTGCTGTTCCAGTCCATATTGGCCAGCATATAGAGGCTGCCGGCGGCGTCGCGCGCTATACCGGGCAGCTCTTTTTCTCCCGATATATTTACGGAGGAAGTTCCCTGCTGGTTATTGCCCATTACGAAAAGCTTGGCTTCGTTAGGATACATGACCATATTCTCGAACGCCCAGCCGTCGGAGGCGCGGGCCGAAGCCACGCCGGGCACCGGGGTAAAGATCCCCGCCGCGGTCGAGAACCACACCCTGAAGAAGTAGCCGGGGCCCACGGGCGCACCCTGCATATCGCGGCCGTTATCCAGACCATAAACAGCGCGGGTGACATTCATACCCGCCCTGATGTAAGCGTCGGCGCCGAACCGCACCTGGGCGCCGGCCGGATCCCAGACCTGGCCGCTGTTGGTGGAGTATTGAATACTGAAGAGCGAGCCGGCGGGCACTTCGTACTGGCTCATCCAGTCCAGCCGCACCGAGCCCGGCACATAATTCGCGGCGGCCATCAGGCCGAAGCTGGGCTCGGGGAAGTAGTAGAAGCCGGGATTCTTGCTCCATAGGGAGACCGTTGAATAGACCCGCCCCGAGGCGTCCAGCGCCAGGGTATGGGCCTCGTCATCGCCGCCGCCGGCGAAGTCAAAGCCGCGGCTCCACTCCTCGGTTCCTGCGGCGCTGAACTTGCGGTAAATGCTGTTCTTTCCCTGGTCGTAGGTGGTTTCATAGCCGGCGACAATTACCCCGCTGCCGCTGGCTTTCACTCCGAGGAGGGCGTCGTCCGCGCCGGCCCTGCCGTTGTAATAGCGGTCCCACACTAAAGCTCCGGCCAGGCTATACTTGAAGAGCGCGGCATTAGTCCCCTCGCTCGCGGTGCCGACCGAGCCGGCCACATAGATGTACCCCGGCGCGGCGGTGGTGACGGCCAGGTCATAGCCCGCGTCGTCGCCGTGCCCGGAGTTGATCACTATCGGGCCCCCGACGGGCAGGCCGCTGGTCTTGCTGAGCGCCCGCACGATAATATCCTTATCCGTGTTGAACACGGCGCCGGACAGATAGACCGCGCCGGTCCCCACGGCTACGCCGTAACCGACGTCTTCGCCGGCGCCGGGCTCGGAATAGGTCCACAGCGGCGCGATATAAGTCGATTGTGAAACATCGTATTTCCGCGCCACCATATCAAGGCCGCTGGAAACTGTGGCGGCGACGCCCGTTACGTACAGGAATTTCTGCGCTCCGATTTCCTCCACAGCGACGTCGTAAAGCTCATCCATTTGGTTTATGCCTGAAGCGTCGGCCGAGTAGGACCAGACCAGGTCGCCCGCCGCGTCCAGCTTGGCGATCCACAGGTCCTTGTCCGCCGCCAGATAATCAGGCGCGCCCGCCGCGGTATCAGGGAGCCGCTGGCTGCCCACCAGGTAGAAATTGCCGGCGGCGTCGCGCGTCACATTGGCCACATTATAGGCGCGGTCGCCCGCGTGGTTAAAGAACTTGGTCCATTCCAGGTATTGGTCCGTATTATACTTGCGCAGCCCGAACCCGGCGGAACCGCCTTCCGAGCTGCCGCCGAAAGCGTGATAGACATAGGTACCGTCGACGGCTATGCCGCCGCCCGGGCCGCTCAGGCCGCTCATATACGAGAGGCGCTCGCGCCCGAAATACTGCGTATTATCATAGGCCGAAGGCGTCCGGGCGAAAGTCTGCGCCACAGGCAGCTCGGTAGTAAGGCCGCCGCTGGTTATCCAGACCTTGAACTTGTAGGCGTTCCCGCGCGTCTCCTGGCCGTCCTGGCCGGGGTAGCGCAGCGCAGGCAGACCGCCCAGGCGCTGCGACTGCACCGCGCCGGAATACGAAGGACCCGCGTTGACCGCCAGCTGCGCCGAGGCGCGGCTCCAGACGGGCGCCAGGGCGGTGCTGTACTGCACATAATAGGTGGAGCCGGCGGGCAGGCTGCCGGTGTAGTTCCAGGTCAGGTCCGCGGAGCCCGTGTAGGGGCCCTCCGCGGCGGTGAAGAACTGCGCGTTGACCGAAGAGCCCAGCGGCAAGGAGTAAACGCCGAAGGTGCCGGCCGCGCCGAACATACCGGCCACATACGCATAATTATTAGTGGAGACCAGCACTCCGGCGCCTGTGTCGTTTGAGCCGGAACCGGAGTCATAAATGCGAGCGGAGAGGAACTGGCCTCCGGGTCCGAACTTGCCCAGGAGCATATTATAGCCCTGCCCCAGGTTCCACATGTCGGTGTAGCCGGAGACGTAAATATTGCCGAAGCTGTCGAAGTCCAGCCCGACGGGGATATCGTCAGAATTAGACTGCGCGTTGTTGTAGCGCGTAGGATTGGCGAATATGGGCGCGCCATAAGGGCCATATCTGTTAAGCCAGATATTGGAACCCTGGTTCAGGTCGTTGCGCTGCTCGGCGCCGACCACCACCAGGGTATTGTTCAGGCTGTCAGCTTTTACTGCCAGGGCGCGGGCATCCCCGCCGCCCGGGTTGACGTACCGCACGGGCCAGCTGCCGGCGACAGCGGATGGGGAGACGGAAAAAGCCGTGCCGGTATCCGCGAACTTGTACAGCATGCCGTACAGCGGAGACCCGCTGGCGCCGGCGGCGTAAACATATTTACCCGACGCGTCCTGCACGAAGGCGAGGCTGTTCACCTCGTCGTAAGAGCCCGCGGGCGAGCTGCTGTAGACCGCGAGCAAAGCGCCGTCGGTATCTCTCAGCTTGCGCAGTTTAATATCCTGGCCGGCGGAGCCGGGCTGGAAACCGGTGGCCGCGTAGTAAACGGCGCCGGCGCCATAGGTCAGCGCCCTGGCGGTTTCGCTCGAGGAAGAGGTGAAGGGGCTGGTCCACAAAACCGCCCCGTCCGGGCCGAGCTTTACGACCAGGGAGACGTTGTTCGCTTTCTGTATCAGGCCGTAAGCGTTCCCCGCTGGATCGGCGGCCAGGTCTCTAAGCGCCAGATAAGTCTGGTCGTAATAGAATTGGGTCTTCCCGTCCGGAGTATTAAGGGCGATGAAGTATTTACCGCCGTCATAGAAGGTAAGGGCGGAATACGCGCCCGCGGCGGCGGTTGACTTGGCGAACCTGGCCGCGTTTTCAGCTGTAAGGCTCATGCCTGTGCGGAGAGTAAGCGCGGCGTCCTTGTCGCTCACGGCGGCCGCGGGGAAGTACAGGTTCCGCGCCAGGGTGGAAGAAACGGCGGAGGTGCTGATCCCGTTGTAGAGCCAGACGGCGAAGTAGTAAGGGAACACCCGCAGGCCGCTGGTCACGGGGGTGAGTCCGCTCGCCGTGTAGCTGCCGTAAGCCCCGGCCGTGATACCGCTTATCGCTCCCGTGACGGCGTTAAGATTCGGGTTATCAAGATCGGCCGTATTCGTGCTGTAGCGGATTATATAATGCCCGGAGGTGATATCCTGCGGATAGGTCCAGCTCAGGCTGACCGAGTTCAGGTTCGCGCCGGGTTCGGCGGTAAGATCGGTCAAGCCGGCCAGATAGGTGACCAGCGTGGGAGTCGAAGTTATGGGATAGATGGTCTGCTGGGCCATATCGCCGTTGGTGTGGAAAGAGGCGGAGGAAGGCACGGCCACATTAATACTGCTGTCCACGGCCGAAATAGCCGGGGTCAAAGTTATGAAAAGGACCACCGTATCCGGATCGATCACGCCGCCCATACCGCTGAGGTCAAAGTAATGACCGGCGGAGGTAACCGCGCCGCTGGACAGTAGCAGGTCGTTCCTGGGATTCCAGATCTGATCGCTGTCGAGGTCGGCGTAGAGAGCCGCGGACGCGACATTAGCGTAAGCCCCGGCCGGGTTTACCGCGATCTGAAGGCCGGTGAAGGAAACCGTACCGGAAAGCGTATGCGGGGTTATCCTGAGCGCCGCGGCCTCCTGGCCGGCCAGGTAAACCGCCGGCGAGACGTCACGGGTGGAAATATATACCACGGGCACGGAGCCGCCCAGCGGCGCGAAGCGCACGGTGCGCATGTCCGAAGAGATGCCCCCTCCATCATCTAACCCGGTCACATAGCTTTCGCCCGTGGCATTATCCAGCGCGAGGCCGAAAGGCGCATACCAGTTGGTCATCTGCCGGGTCGCGCTGGAAAGGAAAACCAGGTCGGAATTATATTTAAGCACCACCGGGTAATCAGGGCCGTTATTAATAACCTGGTTCACGCCGAGCGTATAAACATTGCCGGCATTGTCGAGCGCGATGTCGGTGCCCTCCGCGTAATAGTGGGGGGCCAGGGCGGCAGCCAGCTGCACCAGGTTCTGGGAATATTTTATCGTCAGGATATTGCTGTCGATCAGGTCCGTGTGGGCGCCGTGCGTGCCCACAAAATAAACCTCATGCGTGGCCGCATTGATCGCCAGTTTCGCGCCTAAGCTTTCGCTGTTGGAGTAGCCGCCCGCGTACGCGACGGAGGAGACGAAAGCCAGCGATGAATTATATCTGGCGGTCACATAATACGTGGCTGCGCCTATAAGGCTGTCGCCTGTGACGTAGATGTTCCCGCTGTCGACGGCTATGCCTCTGCCGGTGGCCGCGCCGCCGGCGTTGAAGACGACAGGGGAGCCCTGCTGCGCGAGGTCCGCGCTGTACTTGACGAATTTATAGCCGGTCTCGGTGTCGTTCGCACCGACCACGTAAACATTGCCGCCGGTATCCAGCGCCAGGTCCCGCGCGTGGTTCTGCCCGGGAAGGACCGCCGCGGAAGTAAGGGTCAGGCTGTAATTATACTTCGCGGTCACAAACCCCGTCCCCGTCACGCCCTTGCCGGCTGCGTAGACGCCGTTGGCATTAACGGCCACGCCGTCAAACGACTCCAGCCCGCCCAAAGTGGCGGAAGACACCACGTTCCCGGCCAGGTCGTATTTAACGATAATGGCGCCGGTAGGCGAGGACAGCCCGACGACATACACATTCGAGCCATAGAACGCGGCGGCCGTGCCGAAGTCCATAGCCCCGCCGTCAAACCCGGCCCCGTCCGCCTGCGAGAAATTCCCGGTGAACCCCGCGGCCTGCTGGATCGCGGTGGTGGTGATGATAAGGCCGTAGAGATCGAGGCTGGCATCGTTATACGACCCTATATCGCCTCTGTTGACGAGCACAAACACCTTTCCGCCGGCAATGGCCGAGGCAATACTCAACGGAACTTTACCGGACTCATTGGACGCGATGATGGCATCCGTATCAAGCGGAATGCCCGCGCCGCTGAAATTACGTTTATGAACAGTGGCCGTAGAAAGTGGATAGCCGTCACTCCACGTTATCAGATATTTAGAACCGTCCCACACAGGAACCGCGCCGAACTGATTGCCCGCAGCTTCGGTAATAGTGAAACTGGAGCCCGCAACACCGGACAGGTCTACAAATCTGCCATACAAATGTCTACTGTTGACGTTAATCCCGTTGTTATATGTCACAAGGAATTTTGCAGAACCGGGATCGTACGCTATAACCGTGGGACCATCGCTCGTAAGGGAATCCACATTAACGGCTATTTCAGAGCCATAAAGGCTGCCATTCGGCAGTACCATCCGGCCTTTCACGTTGTTTCCTTCAGTCCATGTGACCAGATACTTTCCGCCGGCATACTTTACCGGTGTGTGGTCTATCCAGGCCGTCGCCGGGGTAGCTATTGTTATGCGGGAGTTGACCAGCGCGCCTGTCGCTGAAATGAACTGTCCGTAGATATTCCACGCGCCGCTTTCGGTCGAACTCCAGACCGCGAAATAATTGGTGCCGTCAAACGCCACATCCCCATCGCCCCGCGAACCTGTGAAGGCGCTTATGGCGAACGCCGAACCTATTGTATTACCCGACGAATCAACGCGCTGACCACGGATCGCCGATGTGTTAGACAACAAACGACAGCCCCATGTCATCAGGAAATTTGTACCGTCAAAAGCCACGGCAGGCCCCTGCCCGGCTTGACAGTCCGTATTCCCGGCGGGAACGATTTCGGCGCCGACCGGATTGCCGCTCGTATCAAAAAGCCTTGCTTCGACGTTGACATCGTTCTTTTGATACACGGTCAAAAAATTGCCGTTTCCATATGCGACGCTGCCGCCGGAATCCCTGCCGTCGGTCTCACTGATAACAAACTCGTTAGGCCCCTTGGCGTGCACGACCGGAGCGACCCCGCCGAGCGGGGCGAAGCGCACGGTGCGGATATCGTTCGTGGGGTCTTTTGGCCCGATGCCGCCGTCGGATTTAATTCCCGTCACATAACTATTGCCGGTGGTGGTATCAAGGGCAACGGCCATGCCGGTGAAGCTCCCGGGAACGGACGCGCTTGCCGCGCTGGAAAGGAAAACCAGGGCGGAATTATACTTGGCGACGAACGCGTAGTCCGAGCCGTTATACTCCTTTCCGAGCGCGTACACATTGCCGGCGGTATCCAGTTTCACGTCGGCACCCAGCCCATAGCTGCCGCCGGGGAAGATGGCTTCGCCGAGCTGCTGCAAAGTCTGGGAATATTTGACCGTCACCATCTGCCTGTTGTTTTCCGTGCCGTGCGTGCCCACAAGATAAACCTCATGAGTGACCGGGTTAACGGCCAGGCGTTCAAAAGATCCTCCTTCCGCATAAGCGTTCGCATATGAAACGGAAGAAACAAAGGCCAATGAGCCCGCGTCGAACTTCGCGGTGACATAATAGGTGCTGTTGCTTATCAGGGCGTACCCGGTGACGTAAGCGTAACCGTTGTCCACCGCCACTCCGATCGCCCTGTCGACGCCGCCGGCATCAAAGGTCGTGCTGGAGATAAAGCCGAGACCGAGGCCGTATTTGGCGAGATGATAGTTATGGTCGCCGTCGGAAGAACCGGCAAGATAGACGTTCCCGGCGCCGTCCAAAGCCACTCTTGGCGTGTGCACACCGGGTAAAACCGCGCTGGATATCAAATTCAACCCGGGCCCGTACCTTTTAACCACGAAATTATTCGTATTATAGACCCCGCCGGCTACGTAGATGCCGTTGCCATTAAGCGCGACGCCCGACAGATACATGCCGCCGGTATCCGTGACCGGCGCGGACGCGACCATCACTCCGGCCGCGTTATACTTGATCACAAGTCCCTGACTCAGACCGGAAACCGAAGAGGCTCCCACCACATAAGTGTCGTCGGTGGCCGGGTTAAGAGCGATATCCGCGCCTACGTCAGAGTTCCCGCCGTCATAAACCGCGCCGCCGGATTCCGAGAAATTCCCGGTGAAACCGGCACCACTGCTCGTAGTGGTGAGGATAAGGCCGTAGAGATCGGTGGTCGCATCGTCGTAACTGCCGGTTACAGGGTATCGATTTACTCCGCCAAAGAATTTTTTATCCGCGCTGTCATAGGAGAATCCGAGGCTGAACGGGATCCTTCCCGATACCGCGGAAGCGATCACGGTATCAGCGTCCAGCGGATTGCCGGAAGCGTCGAAATACCGCATATGCACGGTAGCGGTGGAAAGCCCATCGGCGTCGTTCCAGGTTATCAGGTATTTGGATCCGTCCCAGACCGGCTCGGGCAAGAACTGCGCATCGGGGCTGTCTGAAATGGTGAAAGTGGAAGGCGCCACCGTGCCGTCAGCGTTCACGAATTTACCGAACAAGTGGGAGGAAACGGAACAATCAGGGTTCACTTCGCTGCAGGGAGCACTCCATTCATCATGGAAAGCGACAAGAAATCTCGTATTGTCCGCCGCAACTATTACAGGATTATAACTCGGGGCGGGGCTCGCGTCGATCACGAACTCCGTGCCGCCGAAAATCTGATTAGGAAGTATCAGCCGGCCTTTTACCGGGCCGACATCTCCGTAATTGCCGTCGTTGCGCCAGGCAGCGAGATATTTGCCATGGCCGTACGCGACCGTGCCGTCTTTTCCGCCGGCCCCTATTGTAAGCCTTGAGCCGACTAAAACGCCGGCCGTGCTTACGAACTGGCCGTACATGTTATCGTACGAATTCACCGTATCGCTCGCGCTCCAGACGACAAAATAATTTACACCGTCGAATGCGATATTTCCCAACTGATGCGAGTCGAAACCGCTGGTAGAGCTGATCCAGAAAGAGGAGCCGACTTTATTCCCGGAGGTGTCGATGCGCTGGCCGCGTATCCGCCCCTGATACCCGGGCAGGTCGCAGGCCCAGGCCATAAGGAAATCAGTGCCGCCGAACGCGAAAGCGGGCCAGCCGCCGGAGCCGTATTCGGTAGTGGTGTTGAAAGTGATTTCGGAGCCCACTAAGGTCCCGTCCGGCAGAACGAGCCGCGCGGTGATGCTTGAAGTAGCGTGCTGATAGCCCACCAGGAATTTCCCCCCGCCGTACGCGGAGAACCCGCCGGAGTCTTCGACGTCCGTCTCTTTAATAATAAATTCGTTCGGCCCCATGGCGTGCGCGACCGGAGCCACCCCGCCTAGCGGGTCGAAGCGCACGGTGCGCATGTCCACCTGGCCCGCGTCATCGTCAGCGAGACCAGTTACGTAGCTGTAGCCGGTAGTGGTATCCAGGGCGATGGCAAAGCCGTTATATTTAATGGACCCGGCGGAGCTTGCAGCGCTGGAGAGGAAAACAAGGCCGGGCGTGTATTTTACCACCAGCGCATATTCATAAGTTATCCCGCCGGTCTCATAGGAATCTTTACCGAGCGAGTAGACGTTGCCGTCAGCATCCAGTTTTATATCCGTGCCAAACACTTTGCCCTTGCTGGAGCCGTCGCCGGGGAAGATATCCGCCACCATCTGCTGCAGGTTCTGCGAATATTTCACAGTTACCAGATGACTGCTGCCTTCAGGGCCCTGCGCGCCCAACAGATAAACGTCGTGCGTAACCGGGTTTACAGCTAAGCGTTCATGGGCCGGCCCGTCGAGATAACCGCCGGCGTACGAGGCGGAAGAAATAAAAGCCATCGACGACGAATCGAATTTCGCGGTTGCAAAATAAGTAGTGTTGCCTATCAGGCTGTCGCCCGTGATGTAAACATTGCCGTTATCAACGGCTATGCCTCTGCCCTCATCCATGCCTCCGGCGTTGAAGGTGACCGGCGAACCAATTTGGGCCAGATCCTTGCTATACTTCACGAACTTATAATCGTTGTTGCCTCCCGCGTCGCCCCAATTGGAGCCTATCACGTAGACATTACCGCCCGTATCCAACGCAAGATCGCGCGCGCTGGAATCTCCGGCGAGAACGGCCGAAGACACAAAAACCAGGTCAGGAGTGTACTTCACAGTAAGAAATCCCTCCCCCTGAGCTGCTACATATACGCCGTTGGCATTGGCCTTCACATCAAAGAAGCCAGCGTCGCCGAAAGCGGCGGAAGTGGCGGAGGAGACGACATTCCCGGCCAGGTCGTATTTGACAATAAGGCTGGACAAAACACCGGCTGAAGAAGAAATCCCGACAACATAAACATTGGAGCCATAGAACGCCGTCCCGGTGCCGTAGTCCATATCCCCGCCGTCGAACCCGGCGCCTCCCGGAGCGGCGAAATTCCCGGTGAAGCCCGCGGGCGCGGCGGGCGCGCCGAAGGCGGACGACGGGTAGCGCAGGGTGCGCCAGTCGTTATTTAAGCTGTTGGACGAAACGCCAATTACATAAAGATTATCGGAAGCGTCCAGCGCGACGTCCAGGGCCACATCTTCGTGGCCGCCGTCGTACGCTATGGAGGAAACGAACACGAGATCAGGGGTGTATTTGGCGGTCAGGAAATCGAGGTCGGTGCCGTTAAACACATTGCCGGTGGTGAAAACGTCTCCGAGGCTGTTGACTCCGACCCCCTCCCAACCGCTGGCGGCGCCGGGATTGAAAGCCGCCGAGGATTTAAAGACCAGGTCGAGGCTATACTTAAGCAGAACTCCCTTGTCAAAATCTATACCCGCCACATAAACGGAATCCTGGCCAAAGCTCAGGGACACCCGTTTCTCAGGGCTTCCCGCGGGAATGCTGAAAACCGCCGAGCTTATGAAAACCAGCGCCGGATCATATTTCAACGTAAGTATCTGCAAATTGCCGGCGGCGCTTGAATAGCCGACCGCGTAGACATCCCCGCGGTCATCGGTTTTTATCGACATTCCTTTATCGTAAACTCCGCCGCTGAAAGTGACGGCGTTCGCGAAATTCAGGTTCTCGTCGTATTTTATTATCAGCAATGAACGGTACTCCGAGGTGTAGCCCGTGTGGCCTGTCACATAAAGGTTCCCGGTCTTGCTGAGGGTGATATCGTTCCCGACGCACTCTTGAATGCTGAAAGAGTACGTAGCTGAAGATTGAAAAACCAGGTTTTTATCATACTTCTGCGCTACGCATAGCCCCCCCCCTACACTGCCGGCGACGAAGATATTGTCGGCGCCTATGGCTATGCCGTCGCTCACTGCAAAGCTGGAACCAGGGCCGGTAAAGACCGCGGAGGCCGCCAGCACGCCGAATTTGTCGTACTTAGCGGTTAAGCCGGTAGTCTGGGAGTCGAACTCCGAAGTGCCCGCCACATAAATAAAAGGCCCGTTAAGCGCCACGGTATCCACCGCCACGCGGTGAGCCTGGTCCTCCGAGCCGCCGTCGTAAACCGCGCCGCCGGGCTGGGAGAAATCCCCGGTGAACTGGGCCAGCGCCGGTCCGGCGGAGCCGGCGGCTAAAAGCGCCGCCCCCAGGAGGTTTATGAAAATGTTTTTTATCTTGCGCATAATTTTTCTCCGGCTGAAAACTTACATCTGGGAATAAAATCAATTTCTAAAACACTCTTCCGTCCGCGCCGCTGCCCCTTCTTAAAACTCCCACTCCAGACCCAGCAGGTAGGTGCTGGCCCTGTAGTTATACCGGTAGCTCTCCTCGTAACGCATATTGGAGGAAGAGATCTGGTAGTTGCAGGCCGCCCGGGCGAAGAACCTTTTGGCTACTGGATAGCGCGCGGAAAGCGAAGTAAGCCAGAAGGTCTGGGTTATCTCGGAGCTTCCGTAATTTCCGGTGTTGCCCTGTTTAAGGCGCCCCAGGTAGTAAACCCGCCGCCAGTCCAGGCCGAAATTAAACTGCGCTCCGTTCTCCAGCACCAGGCCCATCGCCGGGCTTATGGAAAAATCCATATAACTATAATAGTCCTTCATGTACTTGCTGCGGACAGAGTCGTAAGACCCCTGATTAGAACTTAGCCAGCCCAGGCGCGCGACGGCGCTCAGGTAAAGCGGCTTAAGCGCCCGGCTGGCCTTAAGACTGAAATTCTGCATTATGTCGGAGCGCTTGTCGCTCTTGAAGGGCGACTGCCCCGTGGCGGGCCTGGCCGCTATCGCCTGCTCGGCGTAGGTGCGGTAGGTAAAGTCGTAGTTGGCCTTCATATTAAGCGGCTCGGGGAACCAGGCATAGCCCAAAGCCAGGCGGTGGCTGATATTGTCCAGCGGATTTTCCCCGGCGTTGGTGGAAAGCTCGTTGAAGGTGGTGGTGTCGTTAAAGACGGACTGCGACCGCGACAGCAGCGTGCTGTAATTGGGATACCCCACCTTGTAATAATCGTAGGATTCGGTATAGGTCCCGCGCGGCCGCTCCTGCTCGGCCTCGAACCCGAAAGAGAGCGTGGCATAGTCGAAAAGTCCGTCGCCCCACTTCTCGTCCTTAGTTTCATTTATGCCCGCCTTCGAATAAGAGAGGCGCGGCTTATACTTGTTAAAATCGCTGGTGTAGATATATTTCAGGGAAAAAGTGTGCGTCTGGCGCTTGCGGGTAAGCACGCCGCCGCCGGCCAGTTCCTGTATGTCCTGCGTGCCCGAATAGTTGCCGGAATAGACCGGGAGCAGGTCATGGTTCTCCGCCAGCGTGATCGCCGGGGAGATAAAAGCGTCCACGCGGCCCTGGAAGGCGGCGGCCTGCGAGTCCAGGAAATATTTTCCGCCCAGCAGGGAAATATCGGCCACGGGTATTATTTTCATCGCCGCGTAAAGCGGGGGCAGAGAGCAGAGGGAAAAAGGCAAAACTACGGCGGCCGCCAGCAGGAACTTGGTTTTTTTATTCACAGAATTGAACTGCATTATTCCTCCAGAAATCCTTCCGTTCATTGACCCGCCGCCCTTCCTCAGAACCGCAGCAGGCCGATTTCCTTCAGCAGCTTGGCGGAGTACATCACGTCGATGGTGCGCCCGCCGAAAAGCGAACTTGTGTAAACGCGCTGAAAATTAAGCTTGTCGGTTATTTCGTCAACGGTGTTGCCGTTGCCCAGGCCCTGGCTGAACTCCCCGGCGGCGAGAAGGTCCCCGTTATTAAAAAGCACGAAGTCCTCCGCCGCTATCCAGGTGCCGTCGTTATAGGTGTTCTTCGCGAAGGTGTGAAAAACATCGGCGCCGGAAGGGCTGGAGGCGTCTATTAAAGGAGCGGCGCTCCCCAGGAAGGAAATTGAGTCATAATGGTTCGCGGGCACATTGTAATTCGTCTTGGTCCAGAACAGCTTCCCCAGCCCGCCGTTATCATTGGCCTCCGCCGGCCCCGCCGCGTAAAAGGAATAATTTCCGAAAACCAGATTATAGCGCGGATCGGTCAGGCTGCCGTTGTAGGCCATGCCGCCCCCCGAGGCGTCTTCGGTAACCTTGTCGGTGGTATTGCTCATCACGCTGTTCATGGCTACAAGCTGCCACTGCGGCGCCGTGGAACCGGGCGAGGAGATCATGTTCAGCGTGGCCTGGGAGAGATCGGCGGGCAGGGCCGCGTTGAAGGTGAACAGGATCTTCCCGAAGTCGAAGCGGTCGGCGCGGGTGTTGAGCACTACGTACTTGAACTGGTCGGCGGCGGGCCTTATGGTGTACTCTTCCATGCGCACCCGGTTGCCGAAGGCGTCTATGGCCACCTTGCGGTTCTGGTACTCCGCCGACTGCATCTCCTCCTGCGCCCGGGCCAGCACGTCCTCTTTTGAAATTTCGCTGTAGATCTCGGCCCTGGCCAGCTGCCTGGCGTCTCCCAGCGAGGAGTTCATGTCGCCGGGCTCGTTGGGATTCTGCCCCGGGTCCTTCATTTTCCCCCCGTTGGGGATCTCGGAGAACTGCCCTTCGCGCACCAGCCCGGAATTACCCTTGGAGTCGCCGGTCAGCACGGTGCCCTCGTAGACCTCCACCCGGCTGTTGCCGTCGCCGTCGGCGGAAACCATGAAATCGGTGCCGCGCACGGCGCAGACGGCCGACGGGGTGCGCACTTCGAATTTTCTCGAGAATTTCTTCACCCAGGAGCGCACCCGGCCAAAATACAGGCCGAGCGAGACGGCCTCCTTGTTCTCCGTCGACAGTTTGAAGGCCGTAAGCGGCGCTACTTTCACCTTTGAGCCGTCGTCCATGTAGATCTCCGCCGTGGAGGCCCGGGCGGTGCGCATTTCGTCGCCCGCGCCGAGAGGCGTTTTATCGGCCCCGGTAAGGCGGACCCATTCGGAGGCGCCGGCTTTTTTCAGGTCGACGTCGCCCTGCAGCGAGTTAACGTAGGCGGCGCCGGAAAAGACGGAAAGGCCGGCCAGCAATATCAAAGAAAATAGATAACGCATTAGGAACTCCTGTTTTATAACGCGGGCATAGCCCACCCTTAGGGCTTATTAACGTCCCCTGAACTGCTCACTTTTGATTATAGGTTAGCGGCAACCGTAAGTCAACAACAAATTCTGTTACTTTTGATACATCAGGTTTTCAGGCGCAGATGTCGCAGGAGGAGTTTTCAACGGGTTCGGTTTCCACCTGAAAAACGCTGTGGCGGATGCCGAAGGAGGCGGCCACCCCGCAGGTGGCGGCTTTAAGGGCGGCCTGCTGTCTGGACTGGTCTTTTACCACCAGGTGGGCGCTCAGGGCGTTGAAGCCGGAGGAAAGGCTCCAGGCGTGCAGCTCGTGCACGTCCGAAACCCCGTCTATGGCGCGCAGCTCCTTTTCCAGGGCTTTCAGGGAAAGCCCGCGCGGAGCCCCCTCCATAAGAATATGGAAAGCCTCCAGAAGAAGCCGGGTGGAGCTGAACAGTATGAGGATTATTATCAGGAGCGAAACTATAGTGTCCGCCAGGTACCAGCCGCTGAAATAGATCACGACGCCGGCTACGATAGCCGCGACGGAACCGGCCAGATCGCTCAGCACGTGCAGGAAAGCGCCGCGGATATTGATATTGTCGCCGCTGTGGCCGTGCAGGATATAAGCGCTGACCACATTGGCCAGGAGTCCGATAACCGCGATCACCAGCATGGGCCCGGAAAGCACCGCCACCGGGCTCTGGAACCTTTCATAGACCTCGCGGAGCATGTAGCCGGACAGCAGCCACAGCAGCATGGCGTTGGCGAGCGCAGCCACCACCTCCGCCCGCCGGTAGCCGAAGGTGCGGGAGGAGTCCGGCTTAAGGCCGGCCAGCCTGGACGCGAAAAAGCTCATTCCCAGGGCCGCGGCATCGGTCAGCATATGCATGGAATCGCTGAGCAGCGCCATGCTGCCCGTAAAGAGGCCGCCGGCCGCCTCCACCAGCATGAAGCCGGCCGTTATGAAGAACGCGGTGGCGATGGCCCTGCGCTGGGAATGGGCGCCGTGCCCGTGCGCGCAGGAATGTCCGTGCTCATGCCCGTGTTCGTGCTCGTGTCCCATTCAAAGATTATATTATTTTTATATGCCAGGCGCTTTCGCCTGAAGGAAAAGCGCGGGCTAAATGCTAAAATGTATACATGGAACAAACTGCCGGGAATATTGAAGATTCTCTGCGCTCGGTGAACGGGTATATCGCGGCCGAACTGGCCGCGATAGACCGTGAAGTTTTTAATTTTGAAAAATTCCCCTTCAGCTTCATGGGCAAAGCCTCAAGGGCCCGCTTTACCCTGCTTATGGCCCGCGCTCTGGGAGCGGAGTCCCGCCGGGCGGAAAAAGCCGCCGCCGCCGCGGAGCTTACCCACACCGCCTCCCTGCTGCACGACGACTGCCTCGACATGGCCCGCTACCGCAGAGGCCTGCCCACCCTCTACGACCAGGTGGGAGTAAATTCGGCGATACTGGTCGGCGACCTTCTGATAGCCCTGGCTTTTGAATGCGCCGGGCGCGCGGCCCCTGATCTGCAGGAAAGCCTGGTGGAGGCGGTAAAGCGCATGACGAAGGGCGCCCTCATAGAAGAGAATTCCCGGGGCAAGAAGATCCCGGCCGCGGCGGCGGAAAAGATAGTGGCCCTCAAGACCGGGGCGCTTTTCCGCTGGTGCGCCCTCGCGGCCTGCCGCCTGGCGGAAAAGCCGGAAATGCTCGACGACTGCGCGCGCCTGGGGGAAGAGGCGGGCTCGGCCTTCCAGCTCATTGACGACGTGCTGGATTTCGAGGGCGACGCCGACGCCTGCGGCAAGGAAACCCTGAAGGATATCAAAGAAGGCAAGTTCACGCTGCCGCTTATACTGGCGCTGAACGACGCGCAGGCCGGGCCGCGGGCGGAGAAGCTGCTGGCCTCTGTAAAAGCCGGGCCGGAGGCCGACCTGGCTCCCGCTTTGGACCTCGCGGAACTTGTGAGGAAAGGCGGTTTTTCCGGAACGGCGAGAAAAACGGCGGCGGAAAAGCTTAAAAATCTCTTCCCGCTTATAGACACCTTCCCGCACAGGAAGGAAGCCGAAGCCCTGAAAGATTTTCTGCTGGCCTTAGGCGCGCGCACGGCGTAGAAGCAGTAAGCCGCCGCACCGTGCCGCTCGCCGCGTACCGCGGCGAAACCCGCATTTTATGAAAAAATGGCTGATAATACTGCGCGCTTATTCCTGGCCGGCCTCTCTGGTTACGGTCATTTTAGGCTCGGTGATAGCCTGGCGGCACGGGAGGTTCTCCCGGCTGGATTTCGCGCTGACGCTTACGGCGGCGCTGCTCGTACACTCCGCCGCCAACCTGGCCAACACCTATTTTGATTTCAAGAACGGCGTGGACCATAAGGAAACAGCCGACGACCGGGGCCTGGTCGACGGCCTGATAACCCCGCGGGCAATGATGCTTGCGTCGCTCGGGATGTTCGCCGCCGGAGCGGGCATAGGCTTTCTGCTGGCTTTCAAGAACCATGTTCCCTCGCTGCTCTGGCTGGGCGCGGCCGGTTTCGCGCTGGCCTGGTTCTACACGGCCTCCGGCTTCGCCTACAAGTACCGCACGCTGGGCGACGCGGGGATCTTCTTCGCTTTCGGGCCGTGCATAGTCAGCGGCACGGCGCTGATACAGACCGGGGTTTTCCTGCCCGAGGCCCTCTGGGCCTCCATCCCGCTGGGCCTGCTGATAGTGGGCATACTCCACGCGAACAACATGCGCGACGTAAAGAGCGATACGGAGGCGGAATTTACTACGCTGGCCGCCGCGCTCGGGCCGCGACGGGCTAAAACGTTTTATTACGCCCTTATTTTTGCGCCCTATTTTTTCTCTCTCACGTTCGGCAGCGTCTGGCCCGCGGTTTTCTGCGCCGTCTCCATTCCGCTTTCGCTGAAGCTTATGCGCCTGGCTTCAAAGGGCGATTTTCCGGCGCTTGTGCCTGAAACGGCAAAGCTTGTGGCCGTCTACGGCCTCCTCCTCTCCGCCGGCCTTTACCTCGCGGCGCAAACAAAACTTTAGGGAACTGCCACGCTGTTTCTGCTCCCCCCTATTGTAAAGACGCGGGATTTTTTATAAATTATATAGGACGTCACAGTATACGGAGGTTTCAGTAATGAAGAAATGCACCCTGCTGCTCGCTTTTGTCTTACCGCTGCTCGCCGCTTTCACGCTTTCATCCTGCAATAATAAAAATGTCAAAAGCGCCAGCGATCTAAAAGCCGACATGACCACCGATACCGCCACCATCCCCGGCCTGGATGTGCAGGAGAGTTCCGACACCTTCACCACGGAGGGGGAGATCCGCAGGGGGGAATTCCTCAGCCAGACTAGCATCAAGACCATAAACTTCGACTATGACCGCTACGAGCTTTCCGAAGCGACCCGCGCTACGCTGCAGGCCAACGCCGCGCTGATAAAGGCCCGCAAGGACTGGGCCGTGCTGGTGGAAGGCCACTGCGACGACCGCGGGACCGTGGAATATAATCTGGCGCTGGGCCAGAAAAGGGCCAAGGCCGTGCGCGACTACTACGTGCGCCTGGGCGTGCAGGAAAATACAATCGGCACCATCTCCTACGGTGAGGAAATGCCCCTCTGCACCGAGGCCAGCGAGGCCTGCTGGCTGCAGAACCGCCGCGCGGAAACAAAGATAAAAGGCAATTAAATGTCCCTTCCCAAAATACTGCTGCTCGTGCCCGTCTGCCTGCTCGCCTCCGGCTGCGTGGCCACGCAGCAGGATATGCTGCAGATGCAGAGCCAGATGGACGATCTGAACACCAGCCTGACCAATATGCAGAAGAACCAGGCGGAACTGGCGGTGAAGATGGAGGACCTCTCCAAGAACCTCAACGCGTCCTCGGAGAGCATGAAGGATTTCTCCGTCCAGATGGACCGCCTCACCTCGCGGCTCGACGAGATCGACAACTCCATGAGCAAGCGCGTCAACGCCATAGGCCAGACCATACGCAAACAACAGGAGGAAGTGGAAAGCTCGCTGCTGCCCGCCAAGATCTACAACGACGCCTATAACGCTTTCCTCAACAACAGCTTCGACGCCGCCGCCGCCGGCTTCAAATCCTATCTTTCCAAGTTCCCCGCCGGGGAAATGGCCGAGGGCTCTTATTTCTATCTGGGGGAATCGCTCTATCTCAAGGAGCGCTGGCAGGACGCCGCGCTGGCCTACGCCAGCGTGCTTGAAAAATTCCCCCAGGGCGCGCGCGTACCCGCCGCCCGGCTTAAATACGCGACGGCGCTGCTTAAGCTGCCCGAGGACAAAAAGGCCGAAGCGCTTAAATACCTGCAGTCAGTGGTAAAGGATTTTCCGCAGTCGCAGGAAGCAAAAACAGCCAGGGACTATATTGTCAGGCTTACGGCAAAGCCCCCGGCGGCCCCGGCCAGGGTTCCGGCCAGGCCGGCAAAAGTTCCCGCGAAGAAGGGCTGAGCCCGCATGTTTAAAGTACTGGCAGCCGCGATGTTCGCGCTGGCGCCCCGCGCCGGCGCCGGCACCGAAGTTTACATCGGCGTCTCGCCGGGCATCGAAGTAAAAAAAACCGCCGTGGCCCTGGCCCGGTTCCACCCGTCCAGGCCGCAGACCCCCGAAGACCTCGCCCTCGCGGAAGCCCTGCGCGAAATAATCCGCGCGGACCTGCTTTACTCCCGCTATTTTGACCTGAAAGAGGACGCCCTGTCCACCGCCAATCTTGACGCAAGCCAGGAATCCCTCGCCTACTGGAAATCCCTGGCCGGCCACCTTATTACCGGCCGGGCGCAGGATTCCGGCGCGGTGTGGACTTTCACGGCGCGCCTTTACGATCTCTCCGGCGACAAGGTGGTGATGGAGAAGTTCTATCAGGGGGAGAAGCGGGCCATGCGCCGCGCGGCGCACATGTTCGCCGACGACGTGGTGATGCGCCTGACCGGGCGGCAGGGAATAGCCCATTCGAAACTGGCGTTCGCCAACAACGCCACCGGCCGCAAGGAAATATACATAGCCGACTACGACGGAGAGAACCTTGTGCGCCTCACCTCCGACAACAGCATCGACCTGCTGCCGCGCTGGTCGGTCGACTCCTCCAGGATCTATTACACCACCTACCGCTGGGGCAACCCGGACATGTTCGAGATCGATCTGAAGGCCGGCAAGATCCGGCCTTTTACCACATTCCAGGGCCTCAATATCCCCGGCGGTTTCTCGCCGGACGGCATGACCATGGTCATGACGCTTTCGCGCGGCGAGGACCCCGGCATCTACACGCTTAACGTGATGACCAAGGCGGTGAAGAAGCTGCTGAAGGGCTTCGGGGTCAGCTCTTCGCCCACCTGGGCCCCCGACGGCGGCCAGGTGGCCTTCGTCTCCGACCGCTCCGGGAACCCGCAGCTTTACGTGCTGGACATAGCCTCCGGCAAGACGCGCAAGCTCACGCGCTTCAACTGGTGCGACTCCCCCTCCTGGTCGCCGTCCGGGGAATGGATAGTTTTTGCAGGGCGCGAGACGCCGAAGGAAAAATTCAATATTTTCATAACCGATCTGACCGGCAGCCAGATACGCCGCCTGACCAGCGGCGCCGGCGACAACGAGGACCCCTCCTGGTCGCCGGACGGAAGGTTCGTGGCCTTCACCTCGACGCGCAACGGGCGCAGGGAGATCTTTATCATGGACGCGGACGGCAGCGCCCCCCACCCGCTGGTGGAGCTGAAGGGGAACTCGTTTACGCCGAGCTGGTCGCAGTAGGCGGAAGGTTTAGCGGGGGCCGGGGAGAGCGGAACGGAAGTTCCGCTTTTTTATTTGAACGGCCTCCGGCGGCTGTTTATGGAAAGAAGGTGCGGAGCTTTGACAGCAGGGACGGCCAGAAACCCTCTTCGGGAGAGACGGCGCGGGGCAGGCGGAACTTCAGGTCCTTATTGGCTTTAAGCGCGGCCAGGAGCTCCGAGTCGAGGAACGCCAGGAACTCGGCGCCCAGGCGCTTGCGGCGCTCGGAAAGTATCCCGGGATTTATCACGTCCTCGAGGGAGAAATATTCCAGGCCGCAGAAGGCCTGCAGATACGGGCTCTCCATGAACTCGGCGACGGCGTCCTCGTCCGACAGCTCTTTAAGCCGCTTCACTACCAGCAGGCCGCAGACCAGGCGGGAGTCCTTGGCCGGGCGGCCGTACCCGGCAGAGAAATGCCGGCCGTAAGCCGCGTCCAGTCTCTCCCAGGGCAGGATCTCGGCCAGCTTAAGCCAGCGGTTGGAACCCGCGAGCTTGCTCCCGAGGTGGAAAAGCTTTCCGAACAGCGTAGGATTGAATTTTTCGGATCGGTACATAAGAGCGGGTGCTATTTCTCCGGCTGGAAGCATTTGCGGCAGCGGGCCTCGTATTTATCGCCGGCGCCCACTTCGATGCGGCGGCCGGAATCAGTCAGGCGCTGGCTGTAATGAGCGGGGTTGCCGCAGACCATGCAGATGGCCAGGTTCTTGGTGACGAATTCCGACACCGCCATAAGCTTCGCCATATTCGTAAAAGCCTCGCCGCGGTAATCCTGGTCGAGCCCCGCCACTATCACGCGGCGGCCGGAATCGGCCAGCTTCTGCGCGACCTCCACGATTTCCTCGCCGAAGAAATGCGCCTCGTCTATCCCCACCACCTGGGTATCCTTGCCTATCTCTTTTAAAATTTCCTTCGCGGTCTTGACCGGGCGGGCCGCCAGCGTGGACTTGTCGTGCGAGACAAGATGCTCCTTCGAATAGCGCACGTCCAGATGGGAGTTGAACACCTGCACCCTCTGCTTCGCTATAGCGGCAAGCTTGAGGCGGCGTATCAGCTCCTGGGTTTTGCCGGAGAACATGCTGCCGCACACCACTTCTATCCAGCCAGAAGAGGAAGAGACATTGAATATCATTTCAGGGCCCCCGTGAACTTTTTAGAGAAATAGTCCCAGGTAAGCCTGAGGCCTTCCGGGAAGCCGACCAGCGGCTTATACTTGAGCTCCCTGCGGGCGAGGGAAATATCCGAATAAGTCTTGCGGATGTCGCCCTTGCGCTTCGGGGAGAAAGTCCGGGCGATCCTATGCCCGGTGATCTTCTCAAGCTGGCTCGCGATATCGAGCAGCGAGATGTTGGTTCCCGTCGCCAGGTTGATGGTCTTCCCGGAAATCCCCCCGCCGGCCAGCGCCGCGCGGATATTCCCGTCCACCACGTTGCTCACGTAAGTAAAATCGCGCGACTGCTTCCCGTCCCAGTGTATCTCGAGCGGCCTGCCCTGCATCACCAGCTCCATAAAGCGCGGGATCACGGCGGAATAGACCGACTCCGGATTCTGCCTGGGGCCGAACACGTTAAAATAACGCAGCGCCACGGTTTCCAGCCCGTAGGTCCTGGCGTAAACATGGCAATAGTGCTCCCCCGCCAGCTTGCTGACGGCGTAGGGGGAAACAGGCATGGTGGGCAGGCTCTCTTTCTGCGGAAAGATATTGCACTCGCCGTAGGCCGAGCTGGTCGCGGCGTAAACAAAGCGCCTGACCCCGGCGGCTTTGGCCGCCATAAGAGCGTTAAGCGTGCCCGTGGCGTTATTGTCGTTGGCCGCGCGCGGGTCGTCCACCGATTTGGGCACCGAGCGGAAAGCCGCCTGGTGCAGCACATAGGCGACGCCCTTCATGGCCTTAACCAGGTCCCCGGGCTTACGGAGATCGCCTTTTACAAATTCTATCTTACCGGCGAAAGGAGCCAGATTCTCTTTTTTCCCCGTCGAAAGATTATCGAACACCCGCACGCGGCATTCCCTGCGCACGAGCTCCTCTACGATATTGGAGCCTATAAACCCGGCCCCCCCGGTAACAAGCCAAAGCGGTTTTTTCATATTTATCTCGCTGCTCTCCCGTAAAATATAGTTTATCATTTTAAAAATCAACTTTAAATTCCCCCACAAAAAAACCCGCCCCTTTAATCCCTCACTTCCCCCTCCTGCCGCCACGGATGCCAGTACTCCCGGGATCTGTCCTCCAGGTCGTCCTTGCGCGCGGGATCGCTTATCCTGAGGTTCACGTAGAAAAAGAACTCCCTTACCCCGCCGGAGCGCTCCCTGAAATTCCACTTGGTGCGAAAATCGTGGAAATCGCGGTAAAGCGTAATGCCTTTCTCGAAAAATTTAAAATCGCTGAAATTAAAGCTGCCCTCTGACTTCAGCCGGTAGCGCAGCACGGTTTCGGCGCGCCAGCCGGAGCCGCGCCACGGGCGGAAACCCAGGATATTGCTGAAGACCCAGGCGCGCGGAGCGGTGCTGTAGTTGGCTATGCCCCCGCCGATATAGTTTTCCTTGTCCCCCATGTTGATCTGAGTGACGAAACTGCGGCTGCCGCCGGAAAGGCTGTAGGTTCCCGAAGCGAAAATATCCACCAGAGGGCGCGGCGCGTAATAGATCTCGGCGGTGACCGGGGCCAGGCGTTTTATGAACGAGGCGTCGAAATATTCGCGCAGGTCATAGGAAGTGGACAGCTTATAGTAAGTGTTGAAACGCGGCATTACGAACAGCTGCGAGGAGACCGAGCTGGCCTCCTGCCCTTTATCCGCGGCCAGAGAGTCATTCTCAAGCTTGTTCTTGCGCAGGCGGCGCTTGTACGCGTACCCCAGGTCAAAAGAGCCCCAGAGCCTGTCGTAGCGCAGCGTGGCCCCGCCGCCGTAGCGCCCAGTCCAGACATCGTTCCTGCCGGGCACGGTGGAGATAAAAACGGACTGGTCGTAAAACACGGACGGGGAAAGCGTGATATGGCGGATTATCGGCACGGACTTTGACACATTCCAGGCGCCCTCGCCCCTTTTCTGCGCGTAGGTCATTCCCTCGTCGCGCGCGTTCTCGAAATATCCGGAAAAAGAGTTCAGCACCGGCAGCCGCAGCACGCTGAAAGGCACGGTGTTGAAATCCAGCCTCGGGATGGAGCTGTTGGCTTTCTGGAACCGGTTAAAATCCGCGGTGTGCGTTTCCCGCCCGTAGGCGCTCACGCGGGTCACGGTGTAGTTGGTCTTCCGCGTCAGGGCCATGCTGGCCTGCTCGTCCGGGCTGACGGCGAAAGGGTTAGTCCGGAAGAAATCGTTATTCACCTTCGGATCCGAAAGCAGCCGGAAAAAGCCCTGGCTGTAATACTGCGCCGGATCGGATTCATTGAAGCGGTTCAGCAGGTGCCAGTAGCCGCCGTTCATCCCCCACCGGTCCCTCACCACCCCGTACTCGCGGATCCGGTAAAGGGAAACGCTTGTAATATTCTTTTCGGGGCGCCGGAAATCCAATTCGCCGCCGGTGCCGAAACCGCGCCGCGCAAAATAGTCCAGATAGAGCTTGGCCCGTGTCTCTTTGTTCACCCGGTAGACATAGCTGGACTTGATGAAAAACCCGTTGCGCTGGTCGTAGCCGGGACGAAAAATGCTGACGAACGGCGTACCGCCGCCTATGGGCCGGTACACGACCGGAAAGTAGAACACGGGGATCCTGCCCACGAAAAAAACCGTATTATAGGCGAGGAAATAGCGGTCCGGCTCCAGGTAGAGGCGCGACGCTCTGAGGCGGTAATGCGGGGGCTCCTCGTCGCAGCTGGTTATGCTGGCTTTCTTATAGGTGTACTTGGATTTATTGAATTCGACCACTCTGCCTTTGATAATAAAATTTTTATAGGCGAAGCGCCCCTCGTTGATCCGCCCGGATTCCGAACCGTAATCCACAAAGCCGCTCTTGCCGTAGACGGTGCCGGTGTCGTCATCCATCACAAAATCCGAAGGAGAGACTACGGTGCGGCTGGCCATATTGACCGTAAGGCTCCGGGCCCTTATCAGCTTTTGCTGTTTGCCGGCGGCGGAGAGCTCCTCCAGCCGCACGTTCCCCTCCAGCTCTATGACGCGCGTATATTCGTTAAAGCCGGCCGCGTCCGCCTCAAAGCTTACCCTGTGCGTGCCGGTCGAAGACGGCAGCTCGTAGGCGGCTGCGTTAAAAGCCGCCCCTATAACAAAAAATACGGAGAATAAAACACGGAGACACGGGGGACACGGAGAAACACGGAGAAAAAAACTCCGTGGAACTCCGTCTCCTCTGTGCCTCCGTGGTGAGTCTTTATTCATTCCTTATCCCTACTTAAGCCCGTGCTCCAGGCCGAACAGCGCGGCGCCGTGGGAGCCGAGGTCGGCGCTGTCTGAAATTTTTATCTTCACTTTTTCAAAAGGCGTTTTTATCTGCTGATCGTTAAGAATCTTACACATGGCCGGCAGGAACCATTTGCGGGCCCTGGAAACCCCGCCGGTCAATACCACGCAGCCCGGATTAAGCAGCAGGATAAGACCCGCCAGCCCCATCCCGAGGTAATGCCCGGTCTCCGCCCACACCCTGCGCGCGCCGGCGTGGCCGGCGGCGGCGGCATTGGTGAGACAGATAGTGTTGAATTTTTCGTGTCCCGGCGCGGAGAATTTTTTTACCATCGCCGCTTCATTTTTTATCAGCTCGCGTGCCCGGGCCATTATAGCGTAGCTGCCGCAATAAGCCTCCAGGCAGCCGCGGCCCCCGCAGTGACAGGGGCGCCCGTCCGGCTCTATTATAAGGTGCCCGGCCTCTCCGGCCGACCCGGTGGCGCCGTGGTAAAGCTTCCCCGCCAGTATCATCCCGGAGCCTATGCCGGTGCCCATGGTCAAAGTAAGAATATCGGCGGTTTTGCGCCCCAGTTCCAGCTCATAGGCGCCCCAGGCGGCCATGTTCGCGTCGTTCTCCATTACGCAGGGCAGGCCGGTGAGCTTTTCCAGCGGGCCCGCGATCTTAACGGAGCGCCAGGCCAGATTGGGGGAAAAGCGAAGTATGCCGCGCTCGGGATCGACGTCGCCGGCGGCCCCGATGCCTATGGAAACAAGCTGGCGGCCATAGTCGCGCTTGAAACCTTCCACTACCGCGGCCAGACGTTTTATGAAAAAGCCGGAGCCTTTCGAAGCCTCGGTGCGGAATCTTTCATGCGCCAGCAGTTTGCCGGCGCGGTTCACCACCACCAGCTTAGTGTTAGTCCCGCCGATATCTATTCCGATTCCAAGCATAAGATCCTCCTAAAGAAAGTTGCCGGTTGCCAGTTACCGGTTGCCGGACTGGTGACCGGGCCGCTGGCCACCGGGGACCTTTTCCCCTAGTATTTCCAGCGCCGAGCCGGCCAGGTAGAACGAGCCCAGCACGGCGGCCGTCCCGCTCCGCGCCGCGGCCGAAAGCGCCGCCCCGATGTCCTCCTGCACTTCCACTTCGGCGCCGGGGTTTATGGCGAAAAGCTCGTCCGCCAGCGCGCAGGGATCGGCCGCCCGCGAAGACTCCGGCCTGGTAAAAATAAATTTTTTTGCCAGCGGTGCCAGCAGCCCGAGTATGCCGCGGCGCTCTTTATCCTGCAGCATCCCCACCACGAAAACCGCCGGTTTTCCGGCGAAAGGCGACATTTTCCAGGTGGCGGCGAAGGTCCGCGCTGCCTCTTCGTTATGCGCCCCGTCCACGATAAAAATAGTTTTTCCCTCCCCGCCCGGGCCGCGCAGGCATTGGAATCTGGCGGGCCAGCGCACCGAGGCGAAGCCGGCCGCGGCGTGCGCGCGGCTTATGGGCCAGCCCAGGCCCCGCATTATTTCCAGGCCCTCCCACGCCAGCGTGGCGTTGGAGACCTGCGTCTCGCCGAGTATGCCGAAAGGGTAAACCTCGCCGGTCTTTTTATGGCGCAGCATTATCCGGTTCTCTTCCCAGTCCCTGCCCGTTATCTCGAAAACAGGCGCGTAAAAATGGCACTGGGCCGCTTTCCCGGCGGCTTCTTTTGAAATTACCGCCCTGGCTTCAGGCGCCAGCAGGGGGGCCATGCAGACGCCTCCCGGTTTTATTATGCCGGCCTTCTGGTACGCTATTTCCGCCAGGGTGTTGCCCAGATACTTTTTGTGGTCATAGTCGATGGACGTTATAACGCTCAGTTCGGGTTTCAGCAGCACGTTGGTAGTGTCGAAGCGGCCGCCTATGCCCACCTCTATGATCGCCAGATCGGTCTTCCGCCTTTCAAAATGGAGAAAAGCCATGCAGGTGAGCAGCTCGAAAAAACTCAGGTCCGGGCCGGCTTCAAAAACTTCCCCGAAGAGCGCGGCAAAAGCCTCTTCGCCGATGTTCTCACCGCAAAACCGTATCCGCTCCGTAATGCTTATCAGGTGCGGGGAAATGAACAGCCCCGTCTTAAGCCCGGCGGCCCTGGCGGCGGCTTCAAAAAGCGCGCAGGCCGAGCCTTTGCCGTTGGTGCCGGTAACATGCACGGTCTTAAGGCCGTGATGGGGATTGCCCAGTTTTGCCAGGCAGGCGAGGGCGCGGCCCAGCCCGTCCTTCTTCACGAAGTCCTGCCGTTCTATAAGTTTCTTTTCGGCTTCTTTAAAAGAAATCATCGCAATAATTTTCTGGAATAACCCTACGCCTTTACTCTCGACGCGTCCACGCCCAGGTCTTTCAGTTTATGCTCCAGCTTCTCGTAGCCGCGGTCGATGTGGTAGATGCGGCGTATGACCGACTTGCCCTTCGCGGAGGCCGCTGCCACCACCATGGCGGCGCCGGCGCGGATATCGGAACACATGACCGGCGCGCCCAGCAGGGCCGGCACTCCGCGGATAACGGCCTTCCTGTCCAGCACGGTTATATCCGCGCCCATGCGGACCAGTTCGGGGGCGTGCATATAGCGGTTCTCGAAGATCTGCTCGTGCACCTCGGAAGCCCCGGTGGCGCGCGCCATGAAGGCCATCCAGGGGGCCTGCAGATCGGTGGGGAAGCCGGGGTGCGGCTTTGTGACCACGCTCACCGGCCTGGGCCGGCCCTGCGGCGCTATGATCTCCATGGAATCCTTGAAAGTGTTGATCTTCACGCCGGCTTTTTTCATGGCGCGGATAAGCGCTTCCAGCGTTTTGGGCGCCGTATTAAGGAGCTTTATCCTGCCCCCGGCGGCCGCGCAAAGCAGCATGAAGGTGCCGGTCTCGACGCGGTCGGGCATCACCGTATGTTTAAGGCCTTTCAGGACGGCGGCGCCGGTTATTTTAATGACCGGCGTGCCCGCGCCTTCCACCTTGGCGCCCATTTTGGAAAGGGCGTTCGCCAAGTCTTCTATTTCCGGCTCGCGGGCGCAATTTTCAAGCGTAGAGGTCCCCTCAATAAGCGCGGCGCACATCATAAGGTTCTCGGTGGCGCCGACGCTGGGAAAGCGGAACTTCACTTTTCCGGGCTTCAGCTTTTTAGCGGAAAGGATCACGTCGCCTTTTTCGTAGGAGATCCGGGCGCCCAGCTTTTTAAAACCTTCCAGGTGTATGTCTATGGGGCGCATGCCGATGGAGCAGCCGCCCGGCAGGGCGAAGCGGACTTTCCTGAAGCGGGCCAGCAGCGGCCCCGCCACCAGCACCGAGGCGCGCATTTTGCGCACGAGGTCGTAGGGGGCGTGCAGTTTCATCTGGCCGTGTTCTTCGGCTACGAAATTGCCGTAGCCGTAAAAGCAGTTCTTGCCCAGGTAGTTAAGCAGCTCGAAGGTGGATTTTATATCCATCAGTTCGGGAACGTTCTTTATCTCGCATTTTTCCCTGGTGAGCAGCGTCGCCGCCAGGATAGGCAGCGCCGCGTTCTTGGAGCCGCTTATCACGGTCTGCCCGTTGAGAGGCCTGCCCCCGCGTATAATAAAATTATCCATTTATTTCTCCATGGCAATTAAGTCTTGGGCTAGTCACGGTCCGGCCGTGTAATTGCCCATTCCGCCGCGCAGGAACCCTTGCGTGGTTCCCCCCGAAGCGGGGCCCCCCTCCGCAAAGCGGCTCCAGGGCAACCACACGTCCGAACCTTGGTCGCCTCATTTATCATTCAAAACCGCGAAAACGAATCTTTCTATGCCGTTCAGATCTTTATGGGTGCGCTTTTCTTTCCAGACCGCATCCGGCATGGCGGCCATGATCTTTTTCGCCTGGGCGCCGCCCAGTTCCATTATAAGAGCGCCGTTTTTCTTAAGTTTTGAGGGCGCCAGCCGCACCAGCATCCAGGCGATGTCCAGCCCGTCGCCTCCGCCGTCCAGCGCCACGCGCGGCTCGCTCAGGACCTCAGGGGCAAGCCCGGGGATGACGCTGGTGGGGATATAGGGCGGGTTTGAAACTATGAGGTCGACAGGCCCCGCCACGGTCTCCAGCGTCGAGGCTTTGATAAATTCTACGCGGCCCGCCAGGCCGAGCGCGGCGGCGTTCTCGGCCGCGCAGGCTAGGGCCCGGGCCGATTTTTCTACGGCCTTAAGACGCAGGGCGGGAAATTCCTTTGCCAGCCACAGGCCGATGGCGCCGCTGCCGGCCCCGTAATCAAGCGCCAGGAGCTCGCCGGAGCGGGTCCGCAGGAAAGCGGCGGCCAGCCCCGCCAGCTCCTCTGTCTCCGGGCGCGGCACCAGCACTCTTTTATCCACTTTTATCCTGATATCCCTGAAATCCTGCCAGCCGAGTATATAGGCCAGCGGCAGGCCCTGCTCTTTAAGCACCAGGCCTTTTTTAAATTTGCGCAGCGCGGCGGCTTCTACGGGGAGGCCGGGCTCGGACAGCAGGCGGAGGCGCGGCACGCCCATAGCGTCGGCCAGCAGCCATTGGGCGTTGGGCCCGGGCTCGTCCACCCCGCAGGCGGCGAGGCGGGCCGCGGCTTCGAGCAGCGCTTTACCCGCCGTCATTCTTTTTCCTTGGTCAGTTCAAGCCGTATTTCCTCAAGCATTTCCTTGATCTCCCCCTCCATGATAGCCTGTAGATTATGCCAGGAAACCTGTATGCGGTGGTCCGTCACGCGGTTCTGCGGAAAGTTGTAAGTGCGGATCTTTTCCGAGCGGTCGCCCGTGCCCACCTGGATATTGCGCGCGCCGGCATTGGCCTTGGCCTGCGCCTCCTCGCTTGCCTGGGCGAGCTTCGCGGCCAGCATGGCCATGGCTTTCGCGCGGTTCTTGCCCTGCGAGCGCTCTTCCTGGCAGGCAGTGATGATGCCGCTGGGAATATGGGTAATGCGCACGGCGGTTTCCACTTTATTGACGTTCTGCCCGCCGGCCCCGCTGGAGCGGTAGGTGTCCATCTTCAGATCTTTGGCTTCTATCTTTATCTCCACCTCGTCCACTTCGTGCATTATCGCCACGGTGACGGTGGAAGTATGGATGCGCCCCGAGGCCTCGGTCAGCGGCACGCGCTGCACCCGGTGCACACCGCCCTCGTATTTCATCAAAGCATAAACGTCCTGGCCAGAAATGTAAAGCACGGCGTTCTTTATGCCTTTAAGTCCCGTGGAGGAAAGGTCGCGCAGCTCCGCCTGCCAGCCCATGTTCTGGGCGAAGCGGGTGTACATGCGCAGCAGATCAGCGGCGAAAAGGGCGGATTCGTCGCCGCCGACTCCGGCGCGGATCTCGAGAAAGATGTTCTTGGAATCCGCCGGGTCGGGCGGGATTATGAGAAGTTTCAGCTTTTTACCCAGGGACGCCGCGGCGGCTTCAAGGGCGGGCAGTTCCGCCGCGGCCATCTCCGCGATGTCCTTGTCGGTGCTGGAAAGCATCTGGCGGGCGTCTTCAGCTTCTTTCAGCGCCCTCCCCAGCGCGGCTGAAGTTTCGAGCAGCTGCCGGCAGACGGCGTGGCGCCTTGAGAATTTTTCTATCTCTTCCGGCTTAAGGCCGCCGGAGGAGAGGTGTGCCTCTATTTCGGCAAATTCCCGTTTAATAGCGCTTAAATCTTCTTCAAGCATAAGGGCCAATCCGCGCGTATATAAAAAAACGGGCGCTCCATCACATAGGAACGCCCGTTTAAGGAACTAAGCTACTTAGTTTCGGGTTTCTTTTCGGCTGCGGGGGCGACTTTGGGAGCGGCGGCCTTCGCGGCCTTCACATCCGCTTTCTTGGCGGGCGCCGAGGAGAGCACTTTGCGCTTGGCGGCGTGCTTGGGCGTTACGGACTTTATCACGACCTTCTTCATCTTGCGCTCCACCATCTTGCCGCCGCTGGCGGCGAATTTCGTATTGAATTTCTCGACGCGGCCGGCGGTATCCAGCAGCTTCTGCTTGCCGGTGTAGAAAGGGTGGCAGGCCGCGCAGACTTCAACCTTTATGACGGGTTTTATGGAGCGGGTCTGGAAAGCGTTGCCGCAGACGCAGGAAACCTCGCAGAGATTATAGGTGGGGTGTGTGTCGTTTTTCATTGTCTTTTCCTCTGAAATTAAAGTCTACTTAATATAAATTATAGCATAATCCGGAGATCCTCTGCTTCAGATTCCCGATCCCTGATCCCCGATTTTTCCTTTATTTCTTCCCTATCTTCGCCATGGGGTTGACTGATTTGCCGGAGGGGGTGATTATTTCGAAATGCAGGTGCGGGCCGGTGGACATGCCGGTCGAGCCCACCTTACCCAGGAGGGTCTTCGATTTCTGCACGGTTTCCCCCACGGCGACGCTGGTTT
Source organism: uncultured Elusimicrobia bacterium (assembly GCA_903873295.1). Taxonomy (GTDB): domain Bacteria; phylum Elusimicrobiota; class Elusimicrobia; order Elusimicrobiales; family UBA9959; genus UBA9959. The sequence goes on along the minus strand of CAIQNV010000049.1, from coordinate 12,088 downwards.
GTGAAAGATGCCCGTAGCGGCACATGGAGCCGTCCTTATGGCGCACTTCCACCACGTTGCCGTAGCCGCCCTTCCAGCCGGAAAAAGTAACCGTGCCGGAGCGGGAAGGATAAACCGGGGTGCCCAGGGGCATCGGGATATCGCAGCCGTTATGGAAAATTTTCCGCTTAAGTATGGGATGGTAGCGCGTGCCGAAGCGCGAGCTGATGCGCCCGAAGCTCCGGAGCGGCATGCGGTAGGTGTCCAGGTCCAGGTAGACGGCGGGCAGGTAAAGCCTGTCCCCCTTGCTGAACCTATGGTTCACGAGCAGGGCGGAGGGCGGCAGGCCGTTGTCTTCCACGATCTCCGATTTGAACGATTTCAGATCGCGGCTCTTGCCGCAGAAGCGGGCGGCGATGCCGCTAAGCGTCTCGCCGTCGGCGGACACCTCGTAAAGGAGGCCTTTGCCGTTATGCACGCGGATATAGCCGCCGCGCGACATGAAGATGAATTCGTTGGAGTTGGTGCTCTGCAGGGACCTTACGTCGGTGCCGTAATCTGAGGCGATAGAGCGCACGTTCTCGCCCTTGGCCACCTTGTGCCGCGCATGTATCAGGCGCGGGATAAGCCTGAACGCTTCGGACGGCGGCTCGGCGGGGCCGGGCGGGGTCAGCACGGAAAACCTGGCGTAAGAGAACGCCGTTACTCCTGGCGCCAGGGCGGAGGAGAGCGCCGCCGTTCCCAGCAGCACCCCCAGCCCCGCGGCTAAGCTCCAGCGGTTTTTACCCTTAAGCTTCATCCCCGGTCCTAATCCCGAATCTTAAGTCTCGTATCCTGCTCCTCGGTCCTGCCTTTACCTGTCCGAGCCCATCTCCATGGATTTCAGGAAATCCTTGTTGGACTTGGTGGCGCCCAGCTTGGAGACCAGCAGTTCCAGGGAGTCTATGGGAGAGAGCGGGGCCAGCACCTTGCGCAGTATCCAGACCTTGTTCAGCTCGTCCTCGCTCATCAGCAGCTCTTCCTTGCGGGTGGAGGTGCGGTTGATGTCTATGGCGGGGAAGATGCGGCGGTCCGCCAGCTTCCGGTCCAGGTAGATCTCCGAGTTGCCGGTGCCCTTGAATTCCTCGAAGATAACGTCGTCCATGCGGCTGCCGGTTTCCACCAGCGCCGTGGCGATGATGGTCAGGGAACCGCCTTCCTCTATATTGCGGGCCGCGCCGAAGAAGCGCTTGGGCCGCTGCAGGGAAGTGGATTCAAGACCGCCGGAAAGCACGCGGCCGGAGGACGGCGCCACGGTATTGTAGGCGCGGGCCAGGCGGGTGATCGAGTCTAGCAATATTACGACGTCCTTGCCGTGCTCGGTCATGCGCTTGGCTTTTTCCAGAACTATTTCCGACACCTGCACGTGGCGGTCGGCGGGCTCGTCGAAGGTGGAGGCGATGACTTCGCCGCGCACGGAGCGCTTCATATCGGTGACTTCCTCGGGCCGCTCGTCGATGAGCAGCACCAGCAGCTCTATTTCAGGGTGGTTGGTGGCCAGGGAATTGGCGATGCGCTGCAATATCATGGTCTTGCCGGTCTTGGGCGCGGCCACGATGAGCTGGCGCTGGCCCTTGCCGACGGGAACGATGAGGTCGATAACGCGGCCGGTCATCTCGTTCTTGGCGGTTTCCAGCAGGAACCGGGCGTTCGGGTGCAGCGGCGTGAGGTTGTCGAACAGCGGCCGGTGGCCTATCTTCTCTATCTCGAAACCGTTCACGGTCTTCACCTGCAGCAGCGCGAAGAACCTTTCGCCGTCCTTGGGCGGGCGGATAAAGCCGTTCACCGAATCGCCCTTGCGCAGGCCCAGCTTCTTTATCTGGGAAGGCGAGACATAAATATCTTCATGGCTTGAAAGGTAGTTGTATTCCTGGGAGCGCAGGAAGCCGAAGCCGTCCGGCAGTATTTCCAGCACGCCCTCGCCCTGCACTATGCCGTTCTGCTTGGCCTGCGCCTCCATCAGTTTGCCTATCAGCTCCTGCTTGCGCAGGCCGGAGACGCCCTCCAGTTTATGCTCCTCGGCGATCTTGACCAGGTCGGCCACGGTCATTTTCGTAAGCACCGTGACGTCCATCTTCGGCAAATTCGGATTGGGCCCCGGAGCCTGACCCTGGTTCTGAGCCTGGTTCTGGCCCTGGTTCTGGCCCTGGCCCTGGTTCTGACCCTGATTCTGGCCCTGATTGGGCGTCCTGTTGTTTTCCATTTTCTGAGTTCCCCTTGTGTCCTGCGGCTGGCCGCCATAGTTCCTCGGCCCGCCCCTGTGTGAATTATGCTGATTTCTTTGAAAATCGTTCCTGTGCGGCCTGCTCTCAGGCGTGGCCGCCTGTATATTTTTATCTTCCGGCTGTTGATCGTTCATTTTGTACCTTTATCTCCTGCCCGTTTCCTTAAGGAAGCGGTATATGAATTTTATCTTCCCGGCCAGCTCGCGCGCCGCGCCGGCATTTTCCAGCACTATATCCGCCCTGGCGCACTTTTCAGCGGCGGACAGCTGGGCCTTTATCCTGCTTCCGTACTGCGCCCGGCTCCAGCCCCGCTTCAGGGCCCTGGCTTCCAGTATTTTATCCGGCGCCGCCAGGCAGACCGTAAAAGTGAAACACTCCGCGAGCCCGGCCTCAAACAGCAGAGGCGCCTCGACAACCGATATTTTTTTCTTGGATCTGGTTATTAATGAGTGGATTCTTTTAAGGATTAGCGGGTGCAGCAGACTTTCAAGCCACTCCCGCTTAGCGGGTGAGTTGAAAATCTCAGCCGCAAGCTTTTTTTTGTCCAGTAAACCGTTTGTAAGGATTTTATCGGAACCAAACTTCCTTAAGATTCTATTATAACAAGCGGGCTCTGTCAACAGGGAAGCCGACACCTCGTCGGCAGAAATGCCCAGCGCGCCCTCCTTAACGAACAGCCCGAGCGCCAGGCTCTTGCCGGAAGCTATCGGGCCGGTCAGCCCTATTACGGTCCTTCCGCGCGCTCCGATCTTGCGTTTTGCTCTTTCCATTTTTAAGCCCGCCCCCCTTTCCTTTTGGCGTAATCATCAAGCCTGGCGAGCTCCGCACGGCTCAGCGAGGATTGGCCTTTGGTGGAGATCTTCTCCAGCAGCCTGTCCACCTCCGCCTTCTCTTCAAGGGCCGGATCCGGCTCTTCATAAACCGGCCTTTCCCGCCAGCGGCGCTCTCCCCAGAGCCACAGCAGCCCGGCGGCCAGCCCGCCCAGGTGGGTAACGCTTGAAATCCTGGAGCCCGTCCTGGCGAGCGTCATTACGAATTCCACCGCCCCCAGCAGGATAGCCATGGAGCGGGCGCTCATGGGGAAGAGGAAATAAAAATTAACCGTGGCGTTCGGATACAGGAAAGCGAAAGCGCCGAGCAGGCCGTAAACCGCGCCGGAAGCCCCTATCACCGCGGTATGGGAGCCGGAATTCCAGACCACCGTCAGCAGGGCCGCCGCGGCGCCGCAGCCGAGGAAATATAGCAGGAATTTGCGCGACCCCATCTCCGGCTCAATGGTCCGGCCCAGCATCCAGAGCATCAGGGCGTTAAAAAGAAAATGCCAGAAATCGGCGTGGATAAAAATATAAGTAACAGCCTGCCAGAGCCACAGCCGCCCCGTAAAAGCCGCCGGAACCAGGCCGAAATAAAAATTCAGCCAGGAGCCGAAAGCCATCTCCCCCAGCCACCCCGCAAAAAACAGCGCCGCCAGCCCCTTAGTCACCGGCGGCAGTTCGCGCAAAGGCGCAGCGTTAAACCTCATAGCCTTCCTTCTCCATAAATTTTGCGACAAAGCCTTCAGCGTGCCGGGGGGGCCGGGTTAGCAAAACCCTCACGGAGGCCGAGGCTTGCGTAAGCGACGAGGCTGAGTGAGGAGGGGCGGCCACGGTGTGGCCGACCCCGTGTTTTGCGTTCCGGCCCCCCCGGCACGCCCCACCGCTAGCTCTCATATTTTTCCATATCGCGCCAATTTAAACCCGTCTTAAGATCGGCTTTCAAGGGCACCGACAGCGTGTAAGCCCCCTCCATCTCCTTCCTTATAAGGGCGGCCGCCTCTTTAAGCTTATCCCGGCGCACTTCAAAAACAAGCTCATCGTGCACCTGCAGGAGCATCACGATATCTTTTAAATCTTTGAGCCTGCCAAAAAGACTTACCATAGCCTTCTTAATGATATCCGCCGAACCGCCCTGAACCGGAGTATTGACCGCGGCCCGCTCGGCGAAACTCCGCAAATGCGGATTAGAGGCCGCCAGCTCCGGCAGCAGCCGGCGGCGCCCGGCGAAAGTGGTGACAAAACCCTTCAGCTTGGCCTCGGCCATGGTCTTGTCGCTCCACTCTTTAACCCCGGGGCAGGCCTCGAAATAATGCTTTATATAATCAGCGGCCTCGCTCCGGCTTATCCCGAGTTCGCGGGAAAGCCCCATGGGGGTCTGTCCGTAAACTATGCCGAAATTTATGGCCTTGGCGGCCCGGCGCATTTCGGGCGTCACAAGCTGCGGCAGACAATGAAAAACCTCGGCCGCTGTGCGCAGATGAATATCCTCGCCGTTCCTGAAAGCCTCCGTCAAATTGCGGTCGCCGGAAAGGTGCGCCAGCACGCGCAGGTCTATCTGCGAGTAGTCCGCGCTGAGCATCACAAACCCTTCCCGCACGGTAAAGCATTTCCTCACCAGCAGGCCCGACTCGGAGCGCGCCGGGATATTCTGCAGATTCGGCTTCGAGCTTGAGAAGCGCCCGGTGGCCGTGCCCAGCTGGTCGAAAGTGGTGTGCAGGCGCCCGTCCGGGCCGGCGGCGGCCAGCAGGTTATCCACGAAAGAGGACTTCAGCTTGGAGATCTCGCGGTATTCCAGCAGCAGCGGCACCACCGGGTGCGCGGCCTTCAAATACTGAAGAGCTTCTTCCCCGGTGGAGTAGCCGTCCTTTATCTTAAATTGTTTTTTCTGCGCCTCGGCCAGGCCCAGGTTCAGCTTCTCGTAAAGCAGGAAGGCCACCTGCTTGGGCGAGTTGAGGTTTATCTCCGTCCCGGTCAGTTGGTTGGCTTCCAGCTGAAGTTCCGCCAGTTTCTTCTCGAACCGCTCGGACAGCTCTCCCAGCAGGGCGGTATCCACCGCCGTGCCGGCCCGCTCCATGCCGTAAACCGCCGGCAAAAGCGGCAGCTCCAGTTCTGAATAGACCTGCAGCATCCCGGCGCTCTCCAGTTCTTCCTTAAGTTTAAGCGAAAGTTTTCCGAGCGCGACAATGGCCTGGACCTTCTCTTCTTCCGAGCCAGGCGGCTGCGCGGGCAGGCCGAGCCTTTCAAAAACCAGCTGCGGCAGCTCAAAGCGCCGGGCGCCGGCGGAAAGCAGCGCGGCGGCGGCCTCGGCGTCAAAATAATTACGCGGCTCGAACCCGGGAGGGAGGTCAAGCAGGCGCATAACCGCCTTCAGGGCGTAAACGGCTTTAAATATCTTTTCATCCGCCAGCAGCTCCGCGGCTTTGGCGGCGGCCTCCGGGAAAAAGAAGCCGGGGCGCAGGACGCAGGCGCCCTCTTTGCCGCCCAGGGCCAGGCAGTCTTCGAAAGCGGCCATGGAAATCTCCCCAGCGGCGGCGTCAAAAACTTCCTCAGGGGTTTTAAGCGGCGGCAGGTCCGCCGGTTTCAGCTCCGCCGGGGCGGGGCCCAAAAGGGCCAGCAGATCTTTGAATTCCAGGCGGCGGGCCATCTCTTCCAGCCCGGGGCCGCCGGGAACAAGCGGTTTGAATATCTCCAGCCCTTCCTCTACCGGGGCGTCAGCCTCCAGCGTGACCAGGCGGCGCGACAGGCGCGCGTTCTCCATATCCTTGGCCACCTTGGCCAGCGCTTTATCGGCCGCGACCAGCGCGGGGTCCATGGCGGCGGCAAGGATCTTTTCCAGCGGCCCGTAAGTCTGCACCAGCTTCGCCGCGCTCTTCGGCCCGACGCCGGCCACGCCGGGCACATTATCGGAGGAGTCCCCCGTCAGGGCGAAATAGTCGGGCAGCAGCGCGGGCGGAAGCCCGTATTTTTTAAGGACCTCCTCCGGCCCGGAGAACTCGGGCGAGGAGCCGTCCCAGAGCTTAACCTTTTCCCCCGCCAGCTGGGCGGCGTCTTTATCGCCCGAAACTATTACGGCTTCCAGGCCGGCCTTTTCAGCCCGCCTGGCCAGCGTGGCTATGATGTCGTCCGCTTCAAAACCGTTCAGATGAACGCCCTTAAGTCCCAGCGCCTTAACAAGGTCGCGCGCGGTATTCAGCTGGCTGACCAGCCCCGGCTCGGTCGCGGCCCGGTTGGCTTTATATTCGCCGTAAAGTGCGTCCCTGAAAGTGCCGCCTTTGGAATCGAAACAGACGGCCACATAATCCGGTTTGCGCTCGCGCAGTATTTTAAGCAGGATGCGGGTGAAGCCGTAAAGCGCCCCCACCTCCTCGCCTTTAGAGGTGGAGAACTTGGGCAAAGCGTGATAGCTCCTGTGAAGGAAAGCGTGTGCGTCTATTATAAAAATGCGCTCGGTTGACATTGGCAGGAGAGACTGCGGTGTGCTTTTCATGGGTCAGATCAGTTTAAGTGTACTATAAAGGACCGCCACTCCGGCCCCAGGTGTAAGTCAGACTGATGCGGTGAGTAAGCCCCAGGTCACCGTAGGACATTATCGCATAATCGAAACCAAAACTCTTGTGCAGCCAGCCCAGCCCGGCTGAAATGCCCGTCCCCGCGTCGTTGCGCGTGTTAAATCCCAGGCGCACCGGCACTGTTCTGGCGGCCATGACTTCAAGCCCGAAACCAGTCAGCGCGGTCTCGCTCTTCTCTTTCATTACATCTATGGCCGCGATGCTTTTCCGGTCGAAGATAGTAAAGCCATAAGCCGCTCCGGCGCGCATATTAAGCGGCAGACTTTCACTGGTTCCCTGAAATTTAACGGCAGGCCCCAGGTTTTGCAGCGCAACGCCCAGAGCCAGTTTCCGAATACCGGGCACGGAGTAAAGAACTCCCAGGTCCAGGGCAAACGCGTCGACCGAAATATCGTCGATAGATTCCTTGATAAACTTGAACCCCGCGCCCAGGCTCAGGGACTCGCTGATAGCCCGCCCGTAGCCCGCGCCGATGGCCAGGTCCGTCATGCCGGCGCTGCCCAGGCCCGTCCCCGAGGGATTGGAGACGGTGGTTTTAGGCACCTCCCCGAAATTTAAATAATTGAGGCTTACCCCCCACCCGGAGGGATCGGCGAAACCGAAGTATTCCTGCGTTATCCCCTCGAAATGCTGATTATGCATGAAGGTGGCTTCGCGGCCGCCGATGCGCCCCAGTCCCGCGGGGTTATAAAGAAGGGCATTAGCATCCGCGGCCAGCGCCGTATAGGCCCCGCCCATTCCCACTGCCCTGGCGTTGGCGTCGAGGAACAGGAAATTGAACGGCTCGGCCCCGGCCGAAGAAGCCGCCGCGCAGGGCCGTACCCCGCAAAAACCCGCCAGCAAAATGCCCGCCAATCTGAAATATTTCATAAATTATTTACCGCACTATCAGGATCTTTTTAACCACGGCGGAATGGCCCGGGCCGGAGATAACGGCTGCATAGCCGCCGGAGGCTGCGTCGCGCCCGCTGTCGTTTTTCGCGTCCCATTGTATCTTTCCGCCGCTGTGCGCCGAACTGAATTTAGCCACAAGCTGGCCAGTTACCGTATAGATCGTTATAGTAACCTGCTCCGTAAGATTATCAAATACTATCCCGGAGTTCGGGTTGCCTGCGCTGTAGGCGATCCCTTCGTCCGCCTTACCGCCTCCGGGCTTGAACGGATTAGGATAGACCCGGACCGCGCTGAGGTCGGACGCCGCTGCGGCAAAGACGGCGAAGAAGCTGAAATGCGGCGTGGTTCCGGTCACTGACCTCCTAGCCCTGTCCACGCTTGACGGCAAAAGCGCCCAGGGGCCTGCCGCCGTGGCCGCGGAATACATCCTCAGATAATCGGCCCTTACCGAGGTCCCGTCCACCACGCCGTTATCGTCGTCATCCTTATAATTAAGCGTCAGCATTGCCGTTTTTCCGCCGGCAAGCCGGCTCTGGCCGTTGGACAGGTTTATTCGAGTAAACATGCCCACATCCTCGGCGCCCGGCGGGACCGGCGGTTTAACGGCGGGGTTATTAACCACTGTGATCGTTACAGTGGAACTGTCCAATGCGCCCGCGGGGATAACGATTTTGGTTAACAGCGAGGACCCACCGTCCGCCGCCTGCACGGTGTTGGCGACGACATTATTGAGCTCTTGCTCTTTCTCGACCCGGCCGCCTGAAAAGTTTTCGTTAATTTCGAAATTCACCGGATCCACCACTATTGTAATACCCGGCGGGGCGGCGTCCGCTGTATCGGCCGTATCGGTAGCGACCGCGCGCAATTCATAAGCCGTCGGGACCGGCACATTCAGAGCATCTACATCCCAATGCATAAGATAAGGTGAAGCCGTACCGGGGTTCGGATGGTTTATATTCGCCGCCGTTAGTTCAGTCCAACTGTCGGCCCCCGGGATGCTGTACTGGAAGCTGACCTGCTTGATCTGCGCAGGCTTACCGAGCAGCAATTCTGCTGCCACCGTAACGCTGTTGCCTTTGATATGCCTACCGGTCTGCGGAGACTTAATAGCCGCGCGGACTCCGGTGAGGCTGCCGAGCGCCGCCGCCGTGGCGAAAAGCGATGTATTCGCTTCTTCGATGCCGCAGCGGTTGGTTGTTCTCAGGCCGAATTTATAGGCCGTGCCGGGTGTTAAGGCGGCGGTAGTCCAGCTTGTAACGGTGGAACTGAACACAGCGAGAGGCGTGGTATAGTCTATCGTCCCGGCGCCGGAACCGTAATACAGCCGGTATTGCGTAACGTCCGCCGAAGGCGAGAAGCCCCACTCTAATGCGATCCTGCCGCCGCTGAGTGATTCAGCCGTCAGCCCGCCCGCCGCCGAAGGAGCGGAGCCCGACGTGGTGAAATGGATAGCGGCATCATACCCGGAAGCCTGCCCGTCCCCGTTCCTGTTGCGCACTCTAAAGTAATAGGTGGTGCAGGCGTCCAGCTCCGCGTCAGTAACTGACAGCGCCGCGCCAAGAAAAACACCGGCGAAGGAACTGCCGTCGGAAGAACGCTGAACTTGGGCCGCCGTGCCCGGCGGGTTGCCGTTAAGTTCCCAGCTTATAGCCGCGCTTGTGATCCAGATACCGGAAACGGCCGTTCCGGCCGGAGGCGCCGCCAGGGTATAAGTTGTAGCCGGCAATGAGAGCGCTCCCTGACCGCCCGGGTTAAGCCCCGCGACAACGATCCCGTAAGCCGTGTTCGAGGAAAGCCCGGTCTGCACATAAGAAAGCGCGGACGGGCTCGCTATTAAAGAGGCGGCGTCGGCGGCCGGGTAAACTTTATAGGTCTGCCCGTACTGCGCGGCTGACCAGCTCCAGGAAACAGAGGAAACGCCAAGAGCCGTTCCCACCGGCGTTCCCGGCTGGCCCGGTGCCGGCGGCCAGGTGGCGGTGCTCACCGTAGAATCAAAAGCAGTGAAGGCGCCATTGTTACCGCTCACCCGGACCTTAAAGTAGTAGGTGGTATCTGGCGCAAGCCCCTGCGCCTGGTAAACCACGGCGGGCACGATGGTTTTGACCGGCGAAGTGAACGAGGAAGACACGTCACGCCACAATTCAAAATCAGTTCCGGGGACAGGGTTGTTATTAGCGTCCCAGCCCAGGCTCACCGAAGTCCGGTTTACGGCGCTCACCAATATTGAGGCGGGTGCGTTAGCGAGCGTTGAAGCGGAGCCCAGCGGCGTGAACGCCGTCCAGGTCCCGGTGTTTATACTGTACGCCGCCGCCTGCCCGAAGTAAGTAGTGTTCGGCGCCAGCCCGGAGAAGATAGCGCTCAGGTCCACGGTCTGCGTTGACGCCGCGGGCGGAGAAAAATCCGCCGCCGTCGAGAGCTGCGCGGAATAGAGCGTGCCGGCGGGATTGCCGTTCGCGGTCCAGCGCGCGGTGAGCCCGGCGGCGGTTTCCTCGCTTAAGCCGGCTGCGCCCGGGGCCAGCGTGGGTCTTTGGCTGAAAATAGCGAACAAGGACGCTATCTGCGTCACCGGCGCGGTTATTCTGTGGTTTACGGCATCCACTGCCTGGCCGGAAAGTTTAACCCACCCGCCGGATGTGAAATGTTCATAAACAGCTATCCCGGCTTCCAAAATACCGGCAGGTAAAGCCGCGGGCGAATACGAGAATATTATATTGGAGGACTGCGGATAATTCCCGTCAGGGCCAAGTTCATACAGATTGCTCACCCGCTGCAGGCCGGCGGCAGAAGCTTCGGCTAAAGCGGCAATTCCCGGCGCGGAATCCAAGGCCACGGGGGTTACGGCAGTATTGCTCACCGGCGAATTAAAACTGACCTCCGGATAGCCGCCCACCTTAATGGAGCTGTACACCGACCCGATAACCGTTAGCCGGGCGCTCTTCACCCCGGCCTGGTTGCCCACATTATCAACCGCACCATAATACACCGTATGCGTACCGACTGTCGTCCTAAACGGCACAGTGTACAAATAATTCCGACAGCTTCCGACCGGGGCGCCGGTCTCGACCGGACCCAGCTCGCCGCAGGAAGCCATTGTAGCGTCTATAAGAAGATAAACCTCTTTTACATTCGAACTTACCCCGTTGGATTCCTGGTCGACGGCGGTTATCGTTATCGAAGCCGTGTCGGTCATATAGGCCGCGCCTGCATTCTCGACCGCCGCTCCGCCGGCAAAAAGCGCGGTTTTCGGCGCGGTGCCGTCGACATATAAAGTTCGCGACCGGGCAGCCTCGTAATTGCCGGCTTTATCCGCGCTGAGGTATGAAACCGCGCGGACGCCTTCGGACAGCACAAAAGGACTGGTATAAACAGGGTTGGCGCATGTGCCGGGCGCTGCCGCCGCGTTATAAGGCGTCGCCAGACATTCCGCGGCGGGCTCGGCGTCTATCAGGTAGTAGGTGGTAGCCACGCCGGTAACATCCGCAGGATCCAGCGCCGTGTCCAGCGCGAACAGTTCAACAGCGGTCTCTGAAGAGATATACGTTTTATTGCCGGCTTCGGCGGCGGCGCCGAGCAATGAAAGGCTCGTCTGGGGCGCCAGAGTGTCGTCTACCGGCACCAGCACCACAAAAGGCGACGCTGTCGGCCCCTCGTAAGTTACATGGTCCGCACCGACCTCAGTGGTCGCGTTTTGCCAGCCCGCACCGCTATTATGATATACAGCGATACCGCTTTTTTGTTTCTCCGTGAGGCCGGACATGTTTATGTAGAAGGTCACGCGGACATTACCTTCATAAACGGCGTCTATATTTACGTCGTAGACATAATTATCGCCGCCAAGCCTGAACCCGGTAATCCCGGGGTCATACTGCGCGCGCGAAACGCTGACCCGCCCGGGGGCGATAACTTTGTCGATTTCCACTTCCAATATTCCCGCCTTAACTAGCACATTGAGGTCAGGCAGCACCCACTCCTGGTGGATTACCCTCGGAGCCACTATAGAGGTCCACGAGGAGTCAATGCTCGCTTTAACCTCGTACTCCAGCGCACCGGGCGCAATAGCGGAAATAACCCCGCCGGGGCAGGTTTTGGTCATGGCTTTTGTATTCGGTGTTTTTGTTATCGTCAGCGCCGTATATTGCGGAAGCCTCCAGTCCAGGTTAGTGATAGCCAAGGAGGAGGTAAAGGTAAGCGGCGCCGGCACTGAAAAAGGATAAGCTAAGATCAACGGGATATTATCCCACTCGCTGCTTACGTTCTCGCGGTCGTCGGGATCGTAACCGTCAGCGGACAATATAACGGACATCCCCCCTGAGTCGCCGGAAATAGAGCAGCCGGTCTCGGTCGGATAGGTGAGCTCAAGGGAAACGCCGCGGATATGTCTTCCCGAAATGACCGCCGGCATGTGGACCAGCCCCCTGTGAACTTTTATGGAACTTCTGGAATTACAGTGCACGAACGTCGAGAAAACAGTGCTTCAATCCTGTTTAAATGAGTCATTTTTCAGTTTGCCGCACGTACGAAGTATTTTGAGTCGAAAATACTGCCAATCATGAAAACCGTAAGCCTT
>CAIQNV010000048.1 GCA_903873295.1 uncultured Elusimicrobia bacterium | reverse complement strand
CCCGCACGGTCTCCCAACCCCCCGGTGTGCGGGACCCCTCCTCAAGCTTTTCAGCGGGCGGGAAAATTATATCCGGCTGGACTTATTGCGGTCAAAGCGGTTTAATTACCTGGAGAAAATATGAAATGGTCATCAATAATAGCGCTGGGCTGGGTGCTGGCCCTGATAATTCCTGCCGGGGTCGCCGCAGCCGAGGTGGGAAATAGCGCGGTGAAAACAAGTTCCGCGCCCGCCTTTGTCCTGAGCAGCCCTGCTGTAGAGGATGGCGGGCAGCTGCCTGTGGAATATACCGGCGACGGGAAGAGCGCCACGCTCCCGCTTGAATGGACCGGCGCTCCGGCGGGCACAAAAAGCTTCTCCCTTATTATGCACCATATCGCTCCGGACAAGACCAAGTGGTACTGGATCATTTACAACATACCAGCGAAAGTGAAGAGCCTTCCGAAGAACGTAAAAGGCGTGGGCAAGCTAGGGAACAACAGCGTGAACGGCAGGGTGGAATACGCCCCGCCGCATTCAAAAGGCCCGGGGCCGAAAAAATACATCTATACGATCTACGCGCTTTCCGCAGCCCCGAAGATTAAGGTCAAGCCCGCCGAAGTGAACCGGGAAGTCCTGCTCTCAGCCATGGAAGGCCTGGTCCTGGGCAAAGCCGAAATGAGCGTTATATATGAAAGGTTCATCTCTTCGGAAGATGGGGAAAGCCGTTCCGGCCCCGATAATGGCCGCGGGGAGCCGCTTCCTCCACCCCCGGGAGACGGGAGATAGCGGCCTGACGGCCTTATTTCAGCGGAACTTTTTGGCTTAATTTGGGTTTAATGGTGTGCGGGTCTGACCGGAGGGATTATGAAACTTAGAATAATTGCGATTCTTACAGCTTTGGCGATAGCAGAATCCCTGCTTTGCGCCCGTGCGCAGGACGAAGGCGGCGGTCCCGGCCCGGACCAGGAACAGATGCAGGAGCAGGGCGGTGGGCAGGGCAATGAATTGGGCCAGGCGCAAGGGCAGCGACAGAAACCGGGGCGGGGAAAGAAGCAGGTGCGCGGAGGAAAGGAAGATTCACGCGGCGGAGGGTCGGAAACGATAACCGATGAGCAGAAAGCCGGCGCGGCCGAGATAGTTTCAAAATATGACGCAGCCTCCCTTTCGGCAGAAGATGCTAAGGCAATACACAAATCCCTCCGCGACTTAGGCGTGCACGGCGGTCCGTCAGAGGATAAGTTGCTTATTTCCGTGGGATTCGATCCCGAGATGCTGAAGAAAATGGACCCACCTCCGGACAGGCCGGGAGAGCAGGGCGGCGGACAGGGCGGGGGAAAGGGCGCCCGAGGCAGCGGCGGGCAGGAGCGGGGCGGACCCGGGGGAAAAGGCGGCGCTAAAGGAGGCGGCAGCCAGTACAACCTTGAACAGGCCGTTTCCGACAACGCGCAGCTTACCACCATCGCCTTCAACGGCCTGGCGTTCCTTACCGGGGATTTCGGCGCGGCAACTTTCATCCCGCCCGGCAAGGTCTGCGATTTCTTCGGCTTCCAGTACATGCGCGACATAGACGCGGCGAAGAAAGGGCATAATCCTATCTTCCTCAGCCGGGTGGCAGGGAACGTCGCACACGTCCTCAGCGCTGAGCAGAAACAGATGTTCATAGACCTGGCCGAGGAACAGGTTCCTCAGCTTACGGCCCTGGCTAAGATGCGCCTGCCGCTCATAAAGGCGTTCCACATGCAGAGGGATAATGAGCTGCCCGCCGGCAGCTCCGGCCTGAATAAAGCGGCGGTGATGCAGTACGTAGGAAAGATCTTCGAGGCGGACGCCGAGCTCAGCCGGCGGCGCGCCGAGGTGATGGCCAAGGTTTGGCTGTCGCTGACGGCGGACCAGAAAGCGTACTTCGCAAAAATGAAGTTCGGAAACTTCGCCACCTGGCCGGAAATGGATGAGACAGAGGCCAAAGAGGCGGGCCGCGGCAAGCCCAAGATGTTCAATGTGGCCTACATGACCTACCTGAGCGAGTTCTTCAGCTGGACGGCGGGCAACGTTGAAGCGGATGTTTACTTCTGCCCGGAACGCCACGGGACCTACTTCGGCGGGTTCTATATGAAGGATATGCCGGCCATGGGTAAGAAAAACTACGACATCAGCACCTCCGTCACCGGCGACAGCGGCAAGTCCTTCCTCAGCGAGGTCCTTACTCCCGCGCAGCGCAAAAACGTAGACGCGATCCCGGCCATGCAGCGGCAAGCGATGCAGAAGATAATAGAGGTGCGTCGCGCTATATCGGTGGAACTGCGCAAATACCTGAAGGGCCAGCCTCCGGATAAGGCGAAGGTGCTGGCGCTGGGCCGCCAGTACGGCGAGTTGGACGGCGAGGTGTCATGGTACTACACTATGGCCTTCGCTAAAATTAACAGGACGCTGACGGAAGAACAACGCGCCGCGCTGGTGAAGCTGCGCAATCTGGACGGCTATACGAGTGCGCCGTACTACATTTATTCCGACGGAGCTAAAGCTGAGCCGCAACTGGGGAACCTGAACGGGTTATTCTTCGCGCTGAAGCAGGGGCAATAATACAAGTATGGAACTATCATCTTATAGATCCGCGGTTATCCTGACTTGTCTCCTGCTGTGCTGCGCGGCCGCCTCGTATTGCAAAGACGAGGGGCCGCGCAAACAGCGAGAGGAGCCCGGTCCCGAAGCCGCCTTCTCGCAGATACTCGGCCGGCCGACCGATAATTCCGTGACGCTAAGCGTTCTTTCAGCTGCCGGCGGTGGGGAGGTTTACGCGGAATGGGGGGCCGGCCCGGGATCCCTGGACGCCAAAAGCGCTCCTGCGGGGCTTAAGCCTGGAGTGCCTGCCGAGATAGAAATAAACGGTCTGCGGCCGGATACGCTGTACTATTACAAACTTGTCGTAAAAAGTCCTTCCCGGACTTCCTTCACTCCCGAAGAAGCCTCGCAGTTCCGCACGCGGCGCTCTGCCGGCAGCGCTTTTACCTTCGAGGTGCAGGGGGACTCCCACCCGGAACGGCGCGGCAAAATGTTCTCCCCGGACCTTTATTCCCGCGTCCTGCGCAGGGCTGCGGCAGATAAGCCGGATTTTTATATCGCCATGGGCGATGATTTCAGCATAGAGCGTCTGATAGAGCGGAAAGAGCTAACCCAGGACGCGGTGGACCAGGTTTACGCTTATCAGCGCGGTTTCCTGGGGCTGGTGGGCCGCATCGCGCCGCTTTTCCTGGTAAACGGCAACCACGAGCAGGCGGCCCGCTACCTGCTTGACGGCACGGAGAACAGCGCAGCAGTGCTGGCCGCCCGCGCCCGCAATAAATTCTACCCGCTGCCCGTCCCGGGCGGGTTCTATTCCGGCGACCTGGAAAAAGTGCCGCAGATCGGCCTGCTCCGCGACTACTATGCCTGGACCTGGGGCGACGCGCTGTTCGTGGTTATAGATCCTTATTGGCATTCCCCGGAGGCGGTGGACAACAAAGCCGGCGAACGCGCCGAGAAAGGCGAAAAGAACGGCGGCGGGGGGAAAGGCGGAAAGAAGAGGGGCGGGAAAGGCGGGCAGAGAGGCGGCCGCGCGTCCGGGGACGGCGATGCAGGTGGCGGTGGGGGGAAAGGCAGGCGCGATCCATGGCAGGCCACGCTCGGCGAAGAACAATATCGCTGGCTGGAAAAAACGCTGACCGGCAGCAAGGCGCGCTGGAAATTCGTTTTCGCACACCATGTCAACGGTACGGGCCGGGGCGGGGTGGAAGCTGCGGGGCTGTACGAATGGGGCGGCACCGACAGGAACGGTGAAGACCGTTTTAAGGAAAAAAGGCCGGGCTGGGCCCTGCCCGTTCAGGCGCTGATGGCAAAAGCCGGCGTGACAGTGTTCTTCCAGGGGCACGACCATATCTACGCCAGGCAGGAGCTGGACGGCGTTGTTTACCAGTCCTTGCCGAACCCGGCGGACGATACCTTTACCTCTTTCAACCAGGAGGCTTACCGCTCGGGCACGGTGCTACCCAACTCCGGGTATCTGCGCGTATCGGTTTCTCCCGCGGCAGTAAAGGTGGATTATGTGCGGTTTTCCGATGAACTCGACGGTGAGGTCGCGGCATCCTACAGCATAGGCGGCGGAGAGGCGAAATGAAGAACTATTTATCGGCGGCGGCAGGGGCCCTGCTCGCGCTTGCGCTATGTCTCCCGGCCTCGGCCCAGCAAGGCGGTGGCAGGGGCGAAAGGCGAGGCGGCCCCCGCGGGGAAAAAGGCCCGCCGAAACAAGCTGCCGTATTTCGCACTGAAGTCCCCGAACACCGGGGCAGCGTGGTGGCAGGCAGACCTACCGCCGGTTCGGTAACGCTCAGCCTGGTCCTTTCGTCCGACACGGAAGCTCTGCTGGTCTGGGGCCCTGACCCAGGGAAATTACCTGCGACGGGAAAGAAGGTGTCCTTGAAAGCCGGCGTCCCGGTGCAGGCCGTAATTCCCGGCCTGGCCCCCGACAAGGAATATTATTACGCCCTGTTGGACGCGTACACAAAAGCCCGGTTGCTCCCGGAGGGGTCTCCGGGGTCTTTCCACACGGCGCGCGCTCCCGGCGGCGCTTTTACTTTTACCGTGCAGGCGGACCCGCATCTGGATGGCGCTGTTTCGCCTGAGCTGTACAGGTCGGTCCTCCTTAGCGCTTTGGCGGAGAAGCCGGACTTCCATATAGATCTGGGCGATACTTTTATGACCGAGAAGCACGCCGCCCGCGCCTCGGCGGCCGCGCAATACGCGGCCCAGCATTATTATTTCGGGCTTATCGGCGGGTCCGCTCCGGTCTTCCTGGTGCTGGGGAACCATGACGGCGAGGCGCAGGGCCGCAGGGAAGAAGAGGGGGCGGACAGTCTGCGCCTGTGGTCGCATAAGATGCGGACTAAATATTTCGCGAACCCGGTTCCGGACGGATTCTATTCCGGCAACGGCTCGCCATATCCGGGAGCAGGCCTCCTTCAAAACTATTACGCCTGGACCTGGGGCGATGCGCTGTTCGTAGTGCTCGATCCTTACTGGACCTCAGCGAAAACCCGCGGCGGCAGCGAGCCGTGGAATATGACCCTGGGCAAAGCCCAATATGACTGGCTCGCAAAAACGCTGAAAACCTCGAAGTCCAAATTCAAGTTCGTCTTCATACACCAGCTGACCGGCGGACTGGGCAGCGGCGGGCGGGGAGGTTTGGAAGCCGCCCCGCTTTACGAATGGGGCGGGCACGAGCCGGACGGGTCCTATACTTTTGACGAGAACCGTCCCGGGTGGGGGAAACCGATACATAAAATTCTGGTCGAATCAGGCGTGAACATAGTTTTCCACGGGCACGATCATTTCTTCGCCCGGCAGGAGCTGGATGGAGTTATGTATCAGCTCGTCCCCCAGCCTGCTGAGCGGAACCCACGCGGCGATCACGCTGAGGAGTACGGTTACGAAAAGGGTGTCTTCCTTTCCAATTCCGGGCACCTCCGTGTGCGCGTCAGTACAAAGGAGGTCGTTGTAGATTATATCCGTGCCGCAGGTCAGAATATAGATGGGAAGGAAATACTAAACGGTCAGAGCGCATATTCCTATAACATACATAAAGTAGCCAAGGAATAGATAAGTGGATTAAAAGACTAAAAGGGGCTAAAGGAAGTCGGTAAGGCCCTTTTTGTAGATTTTCAGCAGTTGCTTTAACTCCACGACATCGATACGCCGCTCACCACGCTCTATTTTGGAGACGTAGGACTGCGGCTTTTTTAATTTGAGGGCTACTTCGGTCTGGGTGAGGCCGGAGGCCAGGCGCGCATCCTGCAGTTTGCGGATGATTTCCTTGTATTCCTTTGAGTGTATTGACTCGCCCATGCGGATAGTATATAACCTATTTGAGGATAACCCAAAATAGGTTATAATATGGGGGAGGAGCGGTAGGGGGAAACTTAAACGGCGGGGATTTATGGGCGCGGGAAATAATTTTCTGCGTTGTACGGACGCCTGCGGCGGACGGGAGCGGCCGGGTAAGGCCAGTTTGTAGCCGGCCGGCCGCGCATAGGGG